>MEKR01000018.1:0-4242 GCA_001767035.1 Acidobacteria bacterium RIFCSPLOWO2_02_FULL_61_28 | reverse complement strand
GTTTTCCGGGATCGTTCTGATTGTGCTCGGGGCTATGATCTTCAGCAACCAATTCACGCGGCTGGCGAGTTATCTCTCGTTCTTGAACCGCTTCGCGCTGTAGCAGAGCCGCGACCGTAAGGGAGCGGTCACGGGGGCAGTGATGAGTGACGAGTGGCAAGTGACAAGTGACAAGTGACAAGAAACGCTGCCACAAGATGGTTCGTTCCCAAACGAATCACTCTTCACTCAGCACTTGTCACTGCATTTCGACCGCTTGCTCACGCGCGCGGCTCGGACTAGAATCCTGGTAGGTCCGGGCGGAGGGAGGACACATTGGAACGCAAGGTATTGCTGGTCGGACTGCTCCTCACGGTGGTGGCGGTCGCGCTCTTTATCGTCGAGAGGAACCGCACCACGACGCCCGACGCCGCCAAGTCTGCGCTGGGAGTCAAAGAACCGTCGGTCCCCGCGATTCGCGGCAAGCCCGCCCCCGATTTTGAGCTCCCGGACCTGGAGGGCGCGAAGCTACGCAGCAGTGATCTCAAAGACAAGGTCCTGTTGGTCAACTTCTGGGCGACCTGGTGCGCTCCGTGTGAGATTGAGATTCCCTGGTTCATTGACTTTGACAACAATTACCGCTCGCAGGGACTGGAAATCATCGGCGTATCCCTGGATGAGGAAGGCCCCGAGAAGGTGAAGAAATACATCACCGAAAAGAAGGTGACCTACAAAATCGTTATGGGGGATGAGAAAACGGCCGAAGCCTTTGGCGGCGTCATCGGCCTGCCCACGACGTTCCTGGTGGATCGAAGCGGAAAGCTCTACTCCATGCACCGGGGCTTGGTCGGCAAGGCCATCGTCGAAAACGAGTTGCGGGAGCTTCTCGGGCTTCCCAAGAAGGCCGAGGAAACCACCCCCGCAAGCTGGACTCGCTAGAACGGGCTGACCCCGAGCACCTCAATCCACCTCGGCATCCGTCGTCGCTGGCCGCGCCGTCTGGAGCAGCTCCAGCGCACGCCGCAGACGGACCCGGCAAAGATCGCGCCCCAGAATCTCCATGGAATCGAACAGTGGCGTGGAGGTCGTGCTTCCGGCAACCGCCACGTAAAACGGCCGGAGAAAATCGCGCAACTTGAATTGAAACGCATCCGCCGACTGCTTCAAGACGGCAGTAATCGCCTCCTTGTTCCATGTCACCAGTTCGTCGAGTCCCGCGAGGACCTGGGCAAAGGCCTTGCAGATTACATCCCGACTCATCTTCTTATCATCGAAATCCTTCGGATTCAAATTCAAGTCGCCCGAGAGGAAAAACGCCGTGAGCGGTCCCAGCTCACTCAACAGCGAGACCCGGGACTTCACCAGCGGGACGATCCGCATCAGGTAGTCGCGGTTGAGCGCCCACTCTTGCACCCGTTCGGCAAACTCCTCATCGCTCAAGTTTTCGCGCAGCCAGCGCCCGTTGAGCCAGGTCAGTTTCTTGATGTCAAAGACGGGTCCTCCGAGCGAAATCCGTTTCAAGTCGAATTTCCCGGCCATCTGCGCGAGCGTAAATTTCTCTTCCCCATCCGGCATGGACCACGCCATCAGGCCGAGGTAGTTCACGAGGGCTTCCGGCAGATAGCCCATCCGCCGGTAATAGAGGATGCTCGTGGGGTTGCGGCGCTTGCTCAATTTGCTCTTGTCCGGGTTGCGCAGGAGCGGCAGATGGCATAACGCCGGGACCGGCCACCCGAAATAGTTGTAGAGCAGAATATGCTTGGGAGCCGAACTGATCCATTCCTCGCCGCGGATGACGTGCGTAATCTCCATCAAGCGGTCGTCCACGACGTTCGCCAAATGGTACGTCGGCATCCCGTCCTGCTTGAGGAGCACCTGCATGTCCACGGTCTCCCAGCCGATCTCAATCCGGCCGCGCAACAGATCGTTCACCACGCAGATCCCCTCGCGAGGGACTCGCATCCGCACGACGAACGGAGTCGAGTTGGCCCGGAGCGTTTCGGCTTCCGCCGGAGAGAGTTCCAGGCACCGCCCGTCGTATCCCGGACGGACTCCCGCGCGCTGCTGCGCCGAGCGCAACTGTTCCAGGCGCTCCGGGGTGCAGAAGCAGCGGAAGGCGTGGCCTTGTTCGAGGAGCTGCGCGGCATACGTGCGATAGGTTTCGCTCCGCAAGCTCTGCTGGTAAGGGCCATGCGGCCCGCCCACGTCCGGCCCTTCATCCCATTCGAGGCCCAGCCAGCGCAGCGATTCGAGGATCGCCGCCTGCGACTGGGGATTGCTCCGCGCCACGTCCGTGTCTTCAATTCGCAAGATGAATTGCCCGCCGGCGTGCCGGGCAACGCAGTAGTTGAAGAGCGCCGTGTACGCGGTGCCGACGTGCGGGTCGCCGGTCGGGGAGGGGGCAACACGAGTGCGGACGGTCAAAGTCGAGGCTCCTAGGTTGCGAGACTCGATTATAGCGCAGGCATTAGCCACAGAGACACAGAGAAGCAGAGAATGAAACAAACTCCAAATTCCAAACCCTAAATCCTAAACAAATCCCAAATTCTAAGTCCCAAAGCGAACCGATTTGGAAATTGGAATTTGGACATTGAACATTGGTTAGGATTTGGAATTTGGGATTTAGGATTTCTGTTCGCCTCTGTGTCTCCGTGGCATTCTTTAACCTTCTTGAACGCCCGGATTTTGACTTCTGTTTCGACGACGAAACTTGGCAATCGGGGTCGGGTCGAATATACTGAGGGTTGTGAACCTGGAGGAGTGGCGGTGAAGACCATTCGGAACATTCTCAGCATCCCGGAACTGCGGAACCGCATTTTGTTTACGCTGGGCTGCCTGGCCGTTTACCGGCTGGGGAGCCACGTGCCGACGCCCGGCATCAATGCCGATCTGCTCCAGCAGTTCTTTGAAGAGAACCGGGGAACGGTCTTCGGGTTCGTGGATATTTTTTCCGGGGGCAATTTCCGCCGTCTGACGATCTTCGCCCTCGGCATCATGCCCTATATCACCTCCTCGATCATCCTCCAGTTGCTCACGCCGGTCTGGCCGTATCTGGACCGCTTGCACAAAGAGGGCGAACTGGGCCGCCAGAAAATCACGACCTACACGCGCTACTTGACGGTGGTCCTCAGCCTCGCCCAGTCCTTCGGAATTGCGCTGACGCTCGAGCGGCAGTCGTTTCAAGGAACCAGCTTCGTGGTGAACCCGGGTCCTCTGTTCATGTTTACAACCATGATCACGCTGACCACCGGCTCGGTCTTCATCATGTGGCTCGGCGAGCAGATCACCCAGCGGGGCATCGGGGAAGGAATGTCGCTGCTGATCTTCGCGGGCATCGTGGTGGGGCTGGTGCCTGCCATCGCGGAGCTTTACGACCGGGTCTTCGTCACCAACCAGTGGAACTTCTTCCAACTGCTCATGCTGCTCGGACTGATGGTCGGCGCGGTGGCCTTCATCGTCCTGGTCGAGCGCGGCGAGCGGCGCGTGAATGTCCAGTATGCCACGCGCATGATGGGCCGCCGAACCTTCGGGGGGCAGACCACGCATATGCCCATCCGCGTCAACGCCGGCGGCGTCATGCCGGTGATCTTTGCTTCCTCCATCCTCACCTTTCCCCAGACCCTGGCCTTGATGGGAAGCCAGCGGTCGCAGCGGTTTCAGGGCCTGTTCCAGGCGCTCAGTTGGGGCGAGCCGCTCTATACCCTGCTCTACGTGGCGGGCATTATTTTCTTCGCGTACTTCTACGTCTCGATCATCTTCAACCCCAACGACATCGCCGACAACGTGCGGAAGCACGGCGGATTTCTTCCCGGCATCCGCCCCGGCAAGAACACCGCCGAATATCTGAACACCATCCTGACGCGCCTCACCCTGGTCGGAGGCGCCTACCTCGCCCTGGTCTCCCTCGTCCCGGAGTGGATGATCTCCGGCATCCACCTCCATCATCTTCCCGGCCTCGGCGGCTGGGTGGATGAGAACTTCCCGCGCGCCTTGCTCGACGGCCTCGGCGTAAGCTTCTACTTCGGCGGCACCTCGCTGCTGATCGTCGTCGGCGTCGCCATGGACACCGTCAGCAAGATCGAAGCCCAGCTCGTCATGCGCCACTACGAAGGCTTCACGCCTGGCGCTGGCCGCATCCGCGGGCGCAGAGGATAATTTACTCCCCCTGTTTTGACCCGATCGGGTCTTGCAAAATAGAGTGATGGTTCGGATCGTCGGAGCATAGCTTGAGAGGCTGTGTGATGAAGTCTGTTTTTCGTCAGG
>MEKR01000017.1:26901-27607 GCA_001767035.1 Acidobacteria bacterium RIFCSPLOWO2_02_FULL_61_28 | reverse complement strand
GGGGGGGAGCGAGCAGGCCATGGCAGAAGTTCTTCCGATTCGAGCCGAGGACCCGGAAGAGAACACCATCGCGTACGCGGTGAATACGATCCGCCGCGGCGAAATCGTGGCGATACCCACCGACACGTTGTTTTGTCTGGTGGCCGATCCGTTCAACTTGGCCGCGGTCGGAAAAGTGTATCAGGCCAAGAGCCGCGCCTGGGACCGTTCTCTGCCCTGGATCGTGGAGTCGGTCGAGCAGGTCGCGGACCTGGCGCAGCATTTGCCGTCGCGGTTTTACCTGCTCGCCCACCGCTACTGGCCAGGACCGCTCACGATCATCGTGGAAGCCGCCGGATCGGTGCCGCTGAAAGTCACCGGCAATACCGGCCGCCTGGCCGTCCGCCAGCCCAGCTCTCCCATCCCGCGCCGCCTGCTCGCCCAGTTCGGGATGCCTCTGATCGCAACCAGCGCCAATGTTTCCGGGCACCCCACCTGTGCCAGCGCCGCCGAGGTGCAGGCCATGCTCGGGTCCCAACTCTCCCTGATCCTCGACAGCCCCATCCCCGCCCAGCAGATCGCCACTACCGTGGACCTCACGGTTCCCACCTGGCGTCTGATCCGCGAAGGCGCGATTTCCGAAGAAGAATTGAGAGAGTTTCTGGGAGAGTAATCCGAGCCGCGAGCGGGCCCGCTCCCTCACGGTCGCGGTTCGGATTCGCGGCTC
>MEKR01000017.1:0-26851 GCA_001767035.1 Acidobacteria bacterium RIFCSPLOWO2_02_FULL_61_28 | reverse complement strand
TGGTGATGGCGGCCTGGCGGATGCGGTTCATGGTGAGGGTGAGATGGTCAATCATTTCGCCGGCGTTGCTGGTGGCGGAATCCATGGCGGTCATGCGGGCGGCGTGTTCGGCGGCCACGGACTCGAGCAGCGCCCGGAAGATCAGGCTCTCGACGTAGTTCGGCAACAGCGTGGCGTAGATTTCCTGCGGCGGCTGCTCGTAAATGTAGTCCACCTTCAGGAAGGCGGCGGCTCGGCTCGGCGGCGGCTGGAACTCCCGCAGCGGCAGCAACTGTTCCACAACCACCCGCTGCGAAAGCACACTCTTGAATTCGTTGTAGATGAGATAGACGCCGTCGGTCTTCTCTTCCGCATACGCGGCGATGACATCGGAGGCGATCTCCTGCGCCTGGCTGAAATCGAGACGGGAGAAAATGCCGATGAACTCCCGGCGGATCGCCGCGCGCCGCCGGCGATGATAATCGCGCGCCTTCCGTCCAATCAGCACCAGTTCCACCTGCTGCTCGCGGTGCTCGGCCAAAAACCGCTCGCTGGCGCGCACGATGTTGGTGTTGAAGGCGCCGCAGAGTCCCCGGTCGCTCGATAACACCAGGGCGAGCAGGCGTTCCTGTGGGCGGCGCGCCAGCAAGGGATGCGCCGGCGACTCGATCCGCCCCGCGAGGCTTTCGAGCACTTCCCGGAGCAGGCCGGCATACGGCCGGGCGTTGAAGACCCGATCCTGCGCGCGCCGCAGCCGCGCCGCCGAGATCATCTTCATCGCCTTGGTGATCTGCTGCGTGTTGCGCACCGAGCGAATCCGCCGGCGCATGTCAATCAAGCTGGGCATATCCCTTTTCCCTAGCCCAGGCGTTCACGCCTGGGTTCGAGGTAGTAACCGATTTTTTCAGCCCCCTTCAGGGGGCTTACCAGTCTGCGAGCCTTCGAAAAGCCCGCTGAAGCGGGCTCCGCTATCTTCGTTACGCTACCCCCACCCAGCACTGAAGTGCTGGGCTAGAGAAAAATTCGGATTGGCCATGAACGATGCCCCGACCTCATCGCGTCGCCGGAGCGGCGCTCGCCGTCTGGCGCTTGGCCGCGAACTGTTGCTTGCATTCCTTGAGCACCCGGTCGAACTCTTTGCGCATCTCGTCGTTCAATTCCTTCTTCTCCATGAGCTTCACCAAAAGCGACGGATGGTGCGTATCCACGAAGCGATACAGCTCCGCCTCGAAGGGACGGATTTCCTCGATGGCCAGGTCGTCAATGTAGCCGTTGGTGCCGGCATAAATCGCCAGAACCTGCTTGGCCACCGGCAGTGGGCTGTACTGGTCCTGCTTCAGCAATTCCGTCAAGCGCTGCCCGCGCGAGAGCATGGCTTGCGTCGCCTTATCGAGGTCCGAACCGAACTGCGCGAACGCGGCCAGCTCGCGGTATTGGGCCAGGTCGAGGCGCAGCGTCCCGGCGATTTGCTTCATCGCTTTAATCTGCGCGTTGCCTCCGACGCGGGAGACCGAGAGGCCCACGTTGATCGCGGGCCGGATGCCGCTGTTGAACAGATCGGTCTCCAGATAGATTTGTCCGTCGGTGATCGAGATGACGTTGGTCGGGATGTACGCGGAGACGTCGCCCGCCTGCGTTTCGATGATGGGCAGAGCGGTCAGCGATCCCGCGCCGTGCTCGTCGTTCAGCTTGGCGGCGCGCTCGAGCAGCCGCGAATGGAGGTAAAACACGTCGCCCGGGTACGCTTCCCGGCCCGGTGGTCGGCGCAGCAGCAGCGAAATCTCGCGGTACGCGGCAGCGTGCTTGGAGAGGTCATCGTAGATGCAGAGGGCGTGCCGCTTGCTGTCGCGGAAATATTCGCCGATCGCGCAGCCCGAGTACGGCGCCAGGTATTGCATCGGGGCCGGGTCGCTCGCCGAGGCCACCACCACGATGGTGTACTCCATGGCCCCGTAGCTCTCGAGCGTCTTGACCACCTGCGCCACCGTCGAGCGCTTCTGCCCGATGGCCACGTAGATCGCAATCACGTCGCCGCCTTTTTGGTTGATGATGGTGTCGAGCACCACCGCGGTCTTGCCCGTTTGGCGGTCGCCGATGATCAGCTCGCGCTGGCCGCGGCCGATGGGGATCATAGCGTCAATGGCCTTCAACCCGGTCTGGAGCGGCTCCTTCACCGGCCGGCGATGCACCACGCCCGGCGCGATCCGTTCAATCGCGAAAAACTGCTCGGTCAAGATCGGCCCTTTGTCGTCAATGGGACGGCCGAGCGCGTCCACCACGCGGCCCACCAGAGCGTCGCCCACCGGCACCGACATGATTTTTCCGGTCCGCTTCGCCAAGTCTCCTTCCTTGATCTCCGTGTAATCGCCGAGCAGCACCACCCCGACCTGGTCTTCCTCCAGATTCATGGCGATCCCGGAAACGCCGTGTGGAAGCTCCAGCAATTCTCCCGCCATCGCATTTTCCAGGCCGTAGATGCGGGCAATGCCGTCGCCAACCGAGATGACCGAGCCGACTTCGGTGACGTTCATTACCGTCTCGAAGTTCTCGATCTGCTGGCGAATGATCTTGCTGATCTCGTCTGCTTTCACTTGAGCCATGTGTTACTCCTCCCCGGCGAGCCGGGACCTTGCGATTTCCTGCTCGCTCACCCGGCCATCAATCCGGCGCGCAGGCGGTCGAGCTGCCCGCGCACGGAGCCGTCATAGATCGTGCTGCCGACGCGCGCCAGAACGCCGCCGATGAGGCTCGGATCGAGCGCAAAATTCATCCGTACCTGCTGTCCGGTCCGGGCGAGGAGTGCGCCTTCCATCTCCTGCTGTTCCGCCTGGTCGAGCGGACGCGCCGTGGTGATCTCGGCCAGCGCAATTCCCATTCGCTCGTCGAGCAGCGTCCGGAAAGCCGCCGCGATCTCGCCGAGCAAATTCATTCGTCCATGCTGAATGACCACGTTTAGAAAGTTTCTCGTCAGAGCCTCGAGTTCCAGCCGGGGGGCCAGCTCGGCCAGCACGGCACGCTTCTTGGCGGCGGAAATGGCCGGCGTCAGGAACAGTATCCGCAGTTCGGCGTTTTCCTGGAGGAGTGAATCAAACGCGTCCAACTGGTTCGGGATGACCTCGGGAGGAATCGCCGGGACGCCCGGACGTTGTCCCAGCAGGACGTCCACCAGCGCGCGCGCGTACCGAAGTGAAACTGTCGAAGGCATCTGCTGCAATCGCCTCTTTGTTGAAAAGCCGGAAGTGCCCCGTAATCCCCGTTCAACCGCCCGCGGCTTCTCCGTCGTCGGAACCCTTGGCGGAGGACGGCCCCCGCCCGGATGAGCGCTCGGCGCTCCCGGTCAGATCGCTCACAAACGAGCGAAAAATCCGCTTCTCGGAGTCGAGCGAAATGGTCTCTCGAATCCGTTTCTCGGCCAATCCTAAAGCCAGTTCCGCGGTATATTGCTGCAGCTCCCGCCGGGCTGCCTTCGCGGCCGCGGCGATTTCCTGCTCCGCCGCCTGCACGACTTTGCCGGCTTCCGACTGCGCCGTCGCTTCGATGCGCGCCCGCTCCGCCCCGGCCTCCTGAAGAGCCGACTGGCGCAACTGCCGAAGCTCTTCGTCCAGGTGCTCGAGCTTTCCTTCGATCTGCGCGAGGCGCTCAGTAGCTTCGGAGACCGCGCGCGCGGAGCGGTCCATTTCCTCCCGGATGGCCTGCGCCCGCTGGCTCAACAGCGGCGCTCCAAATCTCTTTCCCACGTACCAGATGCCGGCGGCGATCAGGACGAAGTTGACCCACTGAAAGACCGTATCCAAGGCGCTCGCTTCGTGCTCGGTGCCTTCTCCCCCAGCGGGGGCGTGTTCGGCTGCGGCCGATTCCTGCCCCGCTGCCGGCGCGGCTGGCTGCGCCGTTGCGGGAGGATGCTCCTCCGGCGAAGCGCCCGTCTGCAGGAAGGCCATCACCCTTCCTCCGACGGCCAGCAGCACCGCCAGTGTGAGGATGGACGCGAGGGCATTCCACCGCAGGTGAGTCTTGCGCGGCATAGCTAGCGGACCGCCTCCGATCTCGCCCGAGGACCCGCGGGCGGCGCCCCTGGTTCCAAAATGGCCCGGATGATGGAGCGCGCCATCGGCTCGGTCTCGGCGGCGAGCCGGCCCTTGGCTTCCGCGACGTCCTGCTGAATCTCCTGCTTGGCGCGCGCCACGGTTTCCTCGGCCTGACGGCGCGCCTGGCGCAGAATCTCGGCTCTCTGTTCGAGCGTTTTCTGGCGTTCCTGTTCCTGCTGCTGGTAGAGGTCCGCGCGCGCGGCCCGCAGGCTGGCCTCGTACTGGGCCGTCTTTTGCTCCGTTAACGCGAGATTCCCTTCGGCGATCACGCGCAACCCGCCGGTGGCTTCGTAGCGCTTGCGCAGGGTCTCCTGCAAGGGCCGGTAGAACACCCGCGTGATATACAGATACAAGAACCAAACGAGCAGGAATGTGGGGATGGCCCGGAGGAGAATCCCCCCCAAAGCAATCAAAGACTCCATACGACGGATCCCATCGGCCTAGCAAACGCAGAAATTCCCGATTTGTTACGCTAACACACCGATCCGGGAGTGTCAACGCGAAGCGGGGATCAGACCGAACCATTCGAAATGCGGGACCATCTTGCGTGGGAAGCGGCCGTGGGATAGCATGAATCTTGGCGATGGAGTTCGCCCTCAACCGCCCAGAGGACTGCTGACGGGCTGATGACTCCTACCTAACTTTCGTGGGCAGGAGTTGCCAGCCATGCATTCGGAAGCGGTTCCTTTGCTTGTTGCCGGTTTAATTGTCGTCTCGAGCCTCATCTCTTTGCGACTGGGGCTGTCCGTCGCTATCATCGAAATCCTCATCGGGACTCTCGCCGGAACGGTTGGTCTCAAGCCCGAACCCTGGATGCTGTATCTATCGGGCTTTGGGGGCGTCCTCTTGACTTTCCTGGCCGGAACGGAAGTGGATGTCCGCCTCATGCGCGAACGTTTCCGCGAGAGCTTCTTGATTGGTTTCTTCTCCTTCCTGGCGCCCTTTGCCGGCGTTTTTTTGTACGCTTATTTCGTCGCGGGATGGAATCTCCAGGCGGCGCTCATCGCCGGCACGGCGCTCTCCACGACTTCTCTGGCCGTGGTCTATTCCGTCCTTGTAGAAACCAACCTTTCGAGGACGGAGATTGGCAAGCTCATCATGGCCGCGACATTTATCACGGATATGGGAACTGCGCTCGTGCTCAGCATTCTGTTTGTCAAGCCGACTTTTTACACCGCCCTGTTTGTGGTTGCCTCCGTAGTCGTGATTGTCCTCGCCACGCGGCTGTCCCACGCTGTGTTCGATCATCCCGGTCTCAAGAATAAGGTGATCGAACCGGAAATTAAGTACATCTTCCTCCTTCTGTTTGTCTTCATGTATTTCGCCAGACTGGGGGACAGCCATGCCGTGCTCCCCGCCTTCCTCCTGGGCCTTCTCCTGTCCGGGCATTTCGTGGAGACAGCGGAGACAAAGGTTGTGCGGAACCGCCTTCGGACCGTGGCATATGCCATGGTTACACCCTTGTTCTTTCTAGTGGGAGGCATGAACGTTTCTTTGGGGCTTATCGCATCGGCCACAAGTCTCTTCCTTGTTTTCTTCGGGTTGAAAATGTTGATGAAGTTCCTAGGCGTCCATTTCCTTGCCAAGAAATATATCCCGCAGGGAAGCATGTACACCACCTTACTCATGAGTACGGGCTTGACGTTTGGCACGATTTCCAGTGCATTCGGATACGAGGCGGGGTTCATCAACCAAACACAGTATTCCGTGCTTATAGGCGTCGTTATCGCGAGCGCCGTGATCCCGACCTTCATTGCTCAGAAATGGTTTATGCCCGTTCACTCTGAGGATCTCCCGGAGCTCGATGGGAATGGAGCTTAGTGTCTTAACGTAAATTCTTTTTCTTTCAGCCGTACCACTCCAACTGACCCAACGCTCCGGGTATCTCGCCGTCCGCGGCTTCGGTTGCGCCGATTTTGCTTCCGCTGATACCGAAGATACAATCCCTGTATGGAGCAACTCCCCCTCGTGGTGATTGTCGGGCGGCCGAACGTCGGCAAGTCCACGCTGTTTAACCGCCTCACGGGCCGTCGCCGGGCCATTGTGACCGACGAGCCTGGAATCACACGCGACCGCCTCTACGGTGAGGCCGAGTGGATGGGAAAGCGATTCGAGGTAGTAGACACGGGCGGCGTGGCCGGCGGCGAGTCCGACGAAATCCCCACCCGCATTGTCGAGCAGGCCAAAGTGGCCATCGGACAGGCCGCACAGGTGGTGATGGTGGTGGACGGCCGCACCGAACTCTCGGCCTCCGACTATGAACTGGCCCAGCTCCTGCGACGTTCCGGGAAACCACTCGCGTTGGCCGTCAACAAAATGGATTCCGCCGCCATGATTCCGCGAGCCGAGGATTTCTACAAGCTCGGCATCTCGCGGTTGTTTCCCGTCTCGGCCGAGCACGGCCTGGGCGTGGATGACCTGCTTGACGAGCTGACGGGGGGATTCACCGCGATCGAAGACACAGCCGAGCGGCGGGACGAGATCCACGTGGCGATCATCGGCCGTCCGAACGTCGGCAAGTCCACCTTGCTGAACCGGCTGGCCCGCGCCGAACGCGCCATTGTTTCGGAAATCCCCGGCACGACCCGCGACGCGGTAGACACCCTGGTCGAGCAGGATGGAATTTACTACCGTCTGGTGGACACCGCCGGGATTCGCCGCAAAGGGAAAACGCAACTCGTGGCGGAGAAGCTGAGCGTCGTGATGGCCCGGCGGCACATTCGCATCTGCGATGTCGCCTTGCTCTTGATTGACACGGTGGAGGGGCTTACCGCCCTCGACGCGACCATCGGCGGCTATGCCCATGAAAGCGGCAAGTCGGTGATCGTGCTGTTCAATAAATGGGATCAAAAGCCGGAGCGCCGGGCCGCCGCCCATGCCATGCTCGATGACGCGGCACGGAAACTCAAGTTTCTCGACTATGTGCCGAAACTTTTTATCTCCGCCAAGACCGGGCTGGGCGTGGGGAAAATCTTTCCGGAAATCAACGAGGTGATGAAGGCGCGCCGCTTGCGCGTCCCGACCGCCGAGCTCAACCGCTTCCTGCACTCGCTCGATCTCAAGGGCGGAACCAGCCCGGCGGCTCTGCGCCCCAAGATTTATTACATGACGCAAGCGGCGGCGTCCCCGCCCACCTTCGTGCTCTTCACGGACAAAATCCGCCGCCTGCACTTTTCCTACGAGCGCTTCCTGGTGAACCAGTTGCGCAAGCAGTTCGGGTTCAAAGGAACGCCCATCCTGCTCAAGCTAAGGCCCAAGAAGCAGTGACCAGTGATGAGTGACGAGTAACGAGTGACGAGCGGATAATCCGAGCCCCGACCCATTCGGCAAGCTCAGGACAAGCCGCAAGGGAGGGGTGGTTTGAATCCGAGCCGCGTCGCGGAGGGAAGGCTTTGACGACTTTGCCATCTCTTGTTATGCTTTCTTGAGGAAATTGCGGTTTCTGATTTCTCGGCCACAGGAGTTCGGGATGCCGATCATTAAAGTGCAAAAGAGAGGGCAGATCACACTCCCGGTTCGTCTCCGCGCCAAAGCCGGGATCGTCGAGGGAGACGCACTGGAAGCTAGGCTCGAACGGGGCAAGATTACCCTCGCGCCCGCGGTCGTGCTAGACCGGCAGGTCGCCGAAAGTCTGGAGGACTACCGGAAAGGCCGCTTCTATGGCCCGTTTGACACGCACGAAGAGTTCACGGCTTCGATCAAAGCCAACCTGAAGAAAAGGGCGAAAGCAAGACGCTAAATGAGGCTGGTCTATTCCGAGCGTTTCCTCAATGCCCTTCGAGACGCTCCTACCCAAGTCCAAAGAGCTTTCCTGAAACAGTCTCAATTTCTCCTGCAAGACATCCGCCACCCATCGCTTCGGGCCAAGAAGTACAATGAGGCCCTGGGCCTGTGGCAAGCCAGAGTCAATCGCGACTGGCGCTTTTACTCTACGATCGAGGGGAATGAGTACCGAATGCAGGCCATCACTGCGCACCCGAAATAGGGAATGTGGCTGGCACCCGCTTTCCGCCTCGGATTGAGAAAGAGTGACCAAGGGCCAGAGCTTGACAATCAGAGCGGGAGATGGCGTACAATTGCCAATGCCTAGGCGGGCAAAGAATTTTTCTGGAGGAGAGTTATGTCCTTACGCATAAATGCTGTTGCACCCAATTTCAGCGCCGAAACTACCCAAGGCACGATCCACTTTCACGATTGGATCGGCGACGGCTGGGCGATCCTGTTTTCACACCCCAAAGATTTTACTCCCGTTTGCACCACCGAACTCGGCTATATGGCGGGACTCGAATCCGAGTTCAAGAAGCGCAACTGCAAGATTGTCGGGCTGAGCGTGGACGCGGTCAGCAATCACAGCAAGTGGTCGGTGGATATCGAAGAGACGCAAGGCCACAAGGTGAACTATCCGATGATCGGAGACCCGCAGCTCCAAGTCGCCAAACTGTATGACATGCTGCCGGCGGAAGCGGGCGAGACCTGCGAGGGCCGGACCCCGGCGGACAATGCCACCGTGCGCACGGTGTTCGTGATTGGTCCGGACAAGAAGATCAAGCTGATGCTCATCTACCCGATGACCACCGGCCGCAACTTTGACGAAGTGCTGCGGGCTTTGGATTCCATCCAGCTTACGGCCAAGCACCAAGTGGCAACCCCGGTGAACTGGAAGCAGGGAGACGACGTCATCATCGCGGGATCGGTGTCGGACGAACAAGCCAAGCAAAAGTATCCCGGCGGGTGGAAGGCACCCCGGCCCTATCTTCGGATCGTTCCTCAACCCAAGTAGCTTCTGGCCCAAGTAGGCGCTGGCCCAAGTTGTCTCTGGCCCAAGTAGGCGAGTGGAAAGTCCGTTGCTTCGAGGATGCCGCGGGCCGTGGCACTCCAGGCAGGCGGGCCCGTCTGAAAGTTCGCTCTCGGATTACTCCATGAATTGCGCGGAGTTCGAGGTCCATTCGCCTCTCGATGGAAAAACGGTTCAATGCCGGTTCCACACGCTGGTGACGGGCATCTCTTTGCGGCATAGCGACACGGTGGACGTGGAGTTTTTGGTCAACGGCACGGGCGTCGTGCTGGCTCTCCCCCATGCTGCGTTTGCAGAGTACCGCCAACGAACAGGGTGCTCGCTCACCGATGAGGATGCGATCCGAATGGCGGGCCTCGCGCTGAAACAACTCCTGGAGCAAGGGGAACGGTTGGACCCTCCCTTGCTCACCCTATCTCCCGAACAAACCTTGGAACTAGCGGGGCAGCTTCACTCCGGTGCCTCGCGGTGAACCGGGCCTCCGGCGCTACCGAGGTCGCAACGGGCGGCGGGGCATAGAATAAGGACGGGTCCGCCGGCGCGCCGCAGGAGACGGCACGGACGGAGCGGGTTGGGCAGCACTTTCCTTCTCTTTTCCTTGCAGGACGGACGCCAGCACCTGCTCGTAGGCAGAAGCCTTTTTCGTTTTTTTCAGGCCTCCTTTGCCCTGCCGGTAGTCATGCTCGTGGTTGCAGGTCCGGCACCTTACTTTTTTGACGTCCTCTCCCAGCATCGCCACCACCGAGTGATTTGTCAGCAAGCGGCAGCGCGTGCAATAGTCGTCAATCAAATCTCCCAAACGCATGGTTTCCATTACTCACCCCCCAGGGGTCCCCGAATTCGGGGCAAGTGTGCTTCCCGCCTTGAGCGGAAGGGCGAAAGTGGGCGGATTATGACATAAGAAAAGCCCGCGCACAAGCAACAATCGCGGCTGTTCGGGGAACAAGGAAGGAAGGGTTGGCATCTCCCGTTAACCGGCGACGGACGGGCAACAATGCGCGTCTCCCCTCAAACCTCTCCGCGGGCCTTTTCAAACTGATGCGCCAGGCGAAGCAGGCGCGCCTCGTCGAAATGCCGAGCGAGTAGTTGCAGTCCGACCGGCAATTTCCGCCCGTCTGACGACCCTCCGTCGGCAGGGGCAGGGACCGAACCGCAGGGCACGGAGATGCCGGGAATTCCGGCCAGATTGCCGGTGATCGTATAAATGTCCGACAGATACATCTCGAGCGGATCGGCCGTCTTTTCACCGATGCGGAAGGCGGGGCTTGGCGCGACGGGCGTCGCGATGGCGTCCACTCGCTCGAAGGCCCGACTAAAATCCCGCGCCACCAGCGTCCGCACTTTTTGGGCTTTAAGATAATAGGCTTCGTAATAACCGGCGCTCAAGACATAGGTGCCGAGCATGATGCGCCGCTTGACCTCCGTCCCGAACCCCTGATCGCGGGTCTTGCGGTACATCTCGGAAAGCGAGGCAGACTCCGGCGTCCGGTAGCCGTACCGCACGCCGTCGTAGCGCGCCAGGTTCGAGCTGGCTTCCGCGGTGGCGATGATGTAATAACAGGCGATGGCGTATTCGGTGTGCGGAAGCGAAATATCCACGATCTCACAGCCTAGCTCCCGCAGCACGGCCAGCCCGGACTCGACGCGCGCGCGCACGTCGGAACCAAGGCCCTCCGCGAAATATTCGCGCGGAACGCCGATTTTGAACCCTCTCACCGGATCGTCGAGCGCCGCTAAGTAGTCCGGCACCGGAACCGCCGCGGAGGTGGAATCGAGCGGATCGCGCCCCGCGATGACCGCCAAGACCGTGGCGGCATCCTTGACCGACCGGCCAAATGGCCCGATGTGGTCGAGCGAGGAAGCGTACGCCACCAGGCCGTAGCGGGACACGCGCCCGTAGGTGGGCAGCACGCCCACGACGCCGCAAAACGAAGCCGGCTGGCGAATCGAGCCGCCCGTGTCGCTGCCCAAAGCCGCTACCGCCATCCCCGCCGCGACCGCCGCCGCCGAGCCGCCGCTCGATCCGCCCGGCACCCGTTCCGGATCGTGCGGGTTGCGGACCGGCCCGAACGCCGAGTTCTCATTCGACGATCCCATGGCAAACTCGTCGCAGTTCACTTTGCCGACGATGATCGCGCCGGCTGCTTCGATCCGTTCGACGGCGGTGGCCGAATAGGGCGCAATAAAATTTCCCAGGATGCGGGAAGCGCACGTGTTCCGGATACCTTCGGTGAGGATCACGTCCTTGACGGCCAGAGGCACGCCGGCCAGCGGCGGCAGTGGTTCGCCGGCAGTGACTTTGCGGTCTATTTCGGCGGCGCGAGCCATCGCCCGCTCCTCCGTCAGGGTCAGAAAGGAATTGTTCTTGGGATTTTCCGTCGCGATGCGGGCGAACGTCGCCGCGCAAATCTCCTGCGCGCTCGCCCGGCGCGAACGGAGGGCTTCCTGCACGTCGTCAATGGTCCAGCGGCTTACGTCGAGGCTCATCGTTCGATCACCACCTGTCATCCCGATCCCGCAAAGCGGGAGAGGGAC
Organism: Acidobacteria bacterium RIFCSPLOWO2_02_FULL_61_28; assembly: GCA_001767035.1. Taxonomy (GTDB): domain Bacteria; phylum Acidobacteriota; class Terriglobia; order 2-12-FULL-54-10; family 2-12-FULL-54-10; genus 2-02-FULL-61-28. Next base: position 15,457 of record MEKR01000017.1, on the reverse strand, counting down.
CTGCACTTCTTACGTTGCGTTTCATCGTTCGATCACCTTGGCCACCTTGAATTGTCCCGCGCCGCGTTCCGGGGCATTTGCCAGGGATTTCTCCTGCGGAAAGCCCGGGCGCTCGTGGTCGTCGCGCCAGGTGAGCGTTTCCGGCGCGTCGTAGAGAACCTGGGCCATCGGCTCGACCGCGCTGGTGTCGAGTTCATTGAGCTTTTCGACGTAGCTGAGAATCGAGTCGAGATCGGCCACGAAGCGGGCCGTCTCCGCCGCGTCCAGCTCCAGGTTGCCAAGTGCCGCTACATAGAGAACGTCTTTTTCCGTGATCCTCATCGCGCGGAAACCTCCTGCCAAGCGAAATACTTTTGTGCTGAGCGCCGGAACATCTCCCGCAGTTCCGGATCGGCGATGGCCGCGAGGGGACCCTCGTCCGGCAAATCGCCCGGCAAATCGGGCGGCGCCGGCGTGCGCGGAGTGGCCGTCCGCTTCCGCGGAGTGTTCGGTCGCGGAGCCGCCATCCGCGGTTCCTCGACAAATTCAATGGTCCGAGCGACTTCCTCTCCGCAAAAACGATGGACGGCCTCCAACATCATCTTTTCCATCGCGCTCAGGGTCTTCTTCCAGGTCCGGTCGGGGACCGCAACCAGAAGCGTATTCTGCCGGACGCTGCGAAGCTGGGTGCTCGATCCCAATTCCGACCCCACGATGAGGGGCCACACCAGACGCAGCATTTCCTCGCGTCCCAGTTCTTCCCGCATTCGATCCAGCAGATCGTTCGGCAACAACTCGCGCAGAGAGTTCATCGGGGTTCGATTGACCGGCTCTTCCAAAAGAGTCATTCTACTGCGGTTTCACGGTTGCTGCATAGCGCGCTTGTCCCGATGACGTCATTCTGAGGGCCCCGGCTTGCCGGGGACCGAAGAATCTGCTCTTTTTGCCGGGGATCGAAATCCAAAGAAAAGAGCATATTCTTCGCGGAGCCTGCCCTGAGCTTGCCGAAGGGCTCAGAATGACACCATCCTGAGCCTATACAGGAATGCTGGAAATGCCATAGCATAGGGTTTTCAATTTCCCTGTGGAGCAGCACGGAAATGCCGGCAGCGAACGCGGCGACTCGAAAACTCATCCTGGCTTCTGCGTCGCCCCGGCGAAAGGAGATTTTGCAGGCGGCGGGGTTCGCGTTCGACGTGGTAGAGACTGCGGTCCCCGAGACGCAGCGCGAGGGGGAGTCTCCGGAACAATTCGTGCGGCGCATGGCGACGGAAAAAGCGGAGGCCGCGTGGAATCAGATTGAACCTCCCTGCGCTGTGCCGATTCTGGGAGCGGATACGGTTGTCGTCGTGGAAGATCAAACGCTCGGGAAACCTGCTTCCGCCGAGGACGCGCGGCGGATGCTGCGGCTGCTCTCGGGCCGCCAACATCGCGTCCTCACCGGACTGTGCCTGTTGTTCCCTTTTCCCGCAGGTACCCGCTCGGAACTGCGGAAGGACATCGAGGTCGCCTCCACCATCGTGCAATTTTCGAAACTCACCGAAGAGGAGATCGAAGAGTATGTGGCCTCGGGGGAACCGCTCGACAAGGCCGGCGCTTACGGGATTCAAGGACTGGCTTCCAAGCACATCGAATGGATCGCGGGATGCTACTTCAACGTGGTGGGACTGCCCATCTCGCTGGTCTATCGGATGCTGAAGAAAGCCACTTGCGTTTCGTCGGTTGTATAATCGAACGCATCAACAGCTACCGCAAGGAACAGCACTCCCTCGAAAGGAAACGGGCAGACACCGGAAGAATTGTGAGCGGCAGAAGAAAAGCGGAAATCGCGAGGAGAAGATCGTTTAGGAATGAGATTTCGGAGTCTTCTCCCCTTCGGCCGGTTTCTCGTCGCGCATGGCATTCCGGAAGTTCCGGATGCCTTCCCCCATCCCCCGCCCAATGTCGCCGAGGCGTCGGCCTCCGAAAACAAGCAGGGCAACTAGAACGATGATGACCAGCTCAGGTAGCCCAATATTTGGCATCGTTACCTCCTGTCGCTATTGTAAGGCCGCGGGATATCTAATTACAACTAATATTCCGAGGCAGGCCCACGGCACAGAAAGAACGAGCGGCGCCTTGCAAGTTAGGATTCTCGTTTGGGTAGCCATCGGTGGTTCTTATTCCAGGCTGGGTTGGCGGCGACATTCTCCCACTCTGGTTGGCAAGCCTTTCTGCAATTGAGAACAAAGAGGTAAACCTTTTCCATTTTTCTTCCTTATCTTTCTGTCTCTTCTATGCAACGAGCTGAATTCCCAATAAGTTGGGATTGGAACGGAAAGTGCTCTCTTTCGGAGGGGATATTGCGGGCATTGGGAGGTGACTATGCGGAGATGGTACGTTGTAATGCTGCTTTTGGGGGCGATGTTCTCGGCGAAATCCGGGGTAGCCGACACTATTATCCTGGACGCTGACACGCCAGCTACTGGAAGCGGTCTGGGTGTCTCACCTCTGGTCACCCCCTCTGGTACGATCACTTTCGCTGGTGAAATCAGGGATCGAGATTCCGACCCGGACTTCAACGCTGCCGGAGCCTTGGGAAACGTGTTTGACATAAGTGGTGGCTCGACGGCTTTAATGAGTTTCGACTTTGACGTTTCATCAATCACCTTCATCTACGGCGGAAATTTTGGTGTATTTGACATTGAAGCCCGCGATATTGGCGGCGTGGTTCTGGATTCCTTCTTCCAGGCTAGCACGGACGACGGAGAGCCAGCTGGACCAATCACGCTTTCTGGCCCCGGTATTCGCAGCATTTTCTGGGAAGATCCAGGTAACTCGTTTGCCCCCATTGACAACCTGACGATCGAGACCGCCAGGACCGTTCCTGAGCCGTCATCGCTTCTGTTGTTGGGCACTGGTCTCATCGGCTTCTGGCGGCTACGCCGGAAAAAAGCCTAACAAACCCACTTAATTTAGAGCAGGATTCGCTCGTCGCCGGCCCGCCGGGTGACGTGCTCGCGGTCCAGATATTCCAAGAGCGGGATGGCATACTTCCGGCTCACCTGGGCCAGGTCTTTGAAGGCGCCCACCGTAATGCGGGCGCTCTGGGACTTGTACTCGGCCAGAAGCCGGCGCAGTTTCCGAATGGCCTCAGCGTGAAAGACCAAGTCCTCGGAGACGCGAACCAGAACCCCTTCCTGAAGCAAAATCTGGAGAATCTTTTCCGCCCGCCGCCGCTCAATGGAGAGCTTGCCCAGCACCTCCTTCACTGCCGGAGCGGTCAAACCGGCTTGCTCGAAGGCTCGCGCGATTTGCCGTTTGGACTGCTCTTCCTCCTCTTTGAGAACAATTTTGTGCGTCCCCAGCTTGACGGTCTCCCCGCTGATGAGAATTTGCCCCTGCTCGGTGAGCAGGCGCAGAACGGCGTCGGTGACCTGCGGCTCGGCGGAGGAAAACACTCTCGACCGCAACTCTTCCTTGGAGATTCCCGGCAGAAGCGGGTTCTGCTGATGAAAGCGCTCCAAGGTCTTGACGGCCTCCTGCCGCAGCCGCTCCAGGCGGGCCGACTCGGCAACCCAGAGCGGATTCTCCTGCAAGAAAACCACCTGGCTTGCTTCGCGCAACGGCAAGGCTACCTGCCGGCATTCATCCGCCAGCCAACCGGTGTGCGCGATCAAGTCTTCTTCGCGGAGGCAGCCGCCGGGACTGCGGCTGAGCAAAGCGAGCAGGATTTCCCCGCGGCTTCCCTTTTCCAGTATCTGCAAAAACTTCCGCGTCTCCTCCCGCCGGGGAGACCGCGCAGGAACCGCCTGCCGCGGGACCCAGTTGTCGAGCACGCGCCCGCCTCCGATGGTGATGACCGGCGAGAACTGCCGGATGATAAAGCGGTCTCCGGGAAGCAGGAGCGTCGGACTGTCGAGCCGAAATTCCACGAAGGCGGCTCGCCCCGCCTCCAGTTTCCGTTCCGATTCCTTTTCCGCGCTCTCTTCGAGGAGCACGGCCTTGGCTATCAATTCCGCGGTCCCGGAATGGAAGTGCACGCGGGCGCCGTTTTTGAGCGGGGGCGCCGAGGCCAGAAGGTGGAGCATCGTGTGAACTCGCTGGGTGACGACAAAGCGCCCGGGGTCGGTCAGGATCATTCCGCGAACCAGTTCGCCGGTTTCGACACTGGCCAGGTTCAAGGCGGTCCGTTGCCCGGCCCGCGCTTCTGCAACCGGCTGATTGTGGACCTGAATGCCCCGAACCCGCAGCCGCTTTCCTCCCGGGTGGACTTCCACCTCGGCGTCTTTTTGAACGGTCCCGGCGATCAGCGTGCCCGTGACCACCGAGCCAAATCCTTTCATCACAAACGCCCGGTCTATCGGCAGCCGAAAATGGCGGGAGGCATCCTTGGCGGGCACTTCTCCCGCAATCCGCCGCAGCTCCGCCTGCAAGCGGTCCAGGCCCTCTCCGGTCCGGGAGCTGACGGCAACCAGGAGCGCTCCCTCGAGAAACGACCCGGCCACGAACTCTTCCATCTCCAGCTTGACCAGTTCCAATATTTCCGGATTGACCAGATCGGTTTTGGTGATCACAATCACGCCGCGGGGGATTTCGAGCAAGCGGCAAATGTCAAAATGCTCCCGCGTCTGCGGCTGAATGGACTGGTCGGCCGCCACGACAAACAAGACCAAATCAATCCCACCCACTCCCGCCAGCATGTTCTTCACGAACCGCTCATGTCCCGGCACGTCCACGAACCCGAGGCGATATTCGTGGTCGAGATCGAGCGTCGCAAACCCGATATCAATCGTGATGCCGCGCCGCTTCTCCTCTTCCAGGCGGTCCGGGTCCGTGCCGGTCAGAGCGCGCACCAGGGCGCTCTTGCCGTGGTCAATGTGTCCGGCGGTGCCCACGATAATGTTCTTCATACGGCTGTCATTTCCGGGCGATTTTCTGGAATCGCAAACGCAACGTCAACTGGGGACGATTACCCGCGGTTCGCCTGGCGAAAGGACTCCAAGGTCCATTCCTCCAAGACGGAGTGATACCGCAAGATATACAGGTTTTGGTCATCGGCTTTCACTTTGAAATACTGGGAGTCCGGGCCATACCATTGATCGAGAATCTCCAGCACTTCGTAGGAGCGGCCTTCCAGCACGAAGCGACAGGGGCGTTCATTTGCCTTGTACCCACTGTACGCGGAAACGGTCACCTTCACGGCAATTGCTCCCGGACGATTATCGCCGGAAAGCGGGATTTCCACCAAAAGGAAACCGGGCCGGACGAAGGGCGAATGGCCGCAAACGCCAGCTTGACAAATGCTTTGGGTTTCTTAGAATAGTCTCAAGTATTGAGAGCGGAACGTTTCAAGAACCGTTGTGAGTGAAGCGAGAAAAACCCATTCCCCTGGCTGGCACGTCGTCGGACCGCTTCCGGGGATTCCTGTTCACCGGATGCGCGAGAGCGAACGGACGTTGCGGCCCTTGGAGAACAGAAGCGCATGACGCAACCGTGCCTGCACGCTCGCACCCAGGTCATCGCCCACGATGAGAACGGCGAATTTGTGGAGTGCCTGGATTGCAAAGAAATCTTCGAATTGAGCGAGCTTGAGGAATCCGAACCCAAAGAAGACCTCTCGGACGCCTAGATCGCATCTCCCGTCGCAAAGAGATCCCTGCCCTTGACACGGCGCGGCGGCTCGGCGATGATGGATTCCGTTCTTGGTGCAGTTGCAAGAAAAGGGAAGTCTGGTGAGAATCCAGCGCGGCCCCGCCACTGTGATTGCGTTGGGCTGACCGATACGCCACTGTCCCGGCCTGCCGGGATGGGAAGGCGGTCAGCCCGGAAAAGCATGAGCCAGGAGACCGACCAGGAACCCTCTGCTTGCTTCGGCTTCGCGGGAAGAGCCGAGGAGCGAACCCGTCCCTTGGCCCACGGGTTTCTCAGCTCTCTCCTTCGGTTTCCCTTGAAGACGAACAGGCGGTCCACAAACCCGTTGCGTTTCCTCTTTCCGGGGGCGAAAGGAGAACGTCCATGCCGACCCATCCGAAATTGTTTCCGCGTTCCATTGCTGCGCTTTGCCTGCTGTTGTTGCTGCCCGCTTTACTGAAGGCCGCGGGCGATTTGTCCCTTTCGGGGACCGTGCGGGATGCTTCGGGAAGTTTGGTTCCGGAAGCCGCCGTGAGTCTCCACCGTTCTACCACACTGCTCCAACGGACACAGACCGGAAGCGATGGCAGTTTTCGCTTTCCGAATCTGTTGCCGGGGACCTATGTTCTCGAATGCTTCCAGCAAGGCTTCCAAAACCAGAGCCGGCGCATTCACCTGGAGGATCATGACGAAACTGTGGACCTGACGCTGGCGGTGGCGGGAGTCCATCAGCGCGTTTCGGTGATCGCTTCCGAATTGCCGGAATTACCGAGCGAAATCGCCAAAGCAGTTTCGCTCGTCGGTTCCGAAGAGATGGCCGAGCGAGATGCGCGCACCCTGAGCGAAGCTTTGCAAACGGTCCCGGCGCTCCAGATGCAACAATTGGGCGGCCCCGGAACTGTCGTCGGTTACCGTTTCCGGGGCCTGCGCGCCCAGGACACCGCGATCCTGATTGACGGCTTCCGATTCCGCGATCCTGCCGACATCCAGGCCTCTGCCCGGCCGTTGGCCGGCGACATGCTCGTGACAGGCGCCGATCGAATCGAAATCCTGCGCGGGGCCGGTTCCACGCTCTACGGGACCAACGCCATCGGCGGAACGATCAACGTAATCTCCCGGCAACCGTCGCAGCCCCGGACGGGATCGTTTTCGTTCGGAGGGGGATCCCTTGGGCTAGTCGAGGGCGCAGCCGAGATCGGTGGGCAGGCCAGTCAGCAGCGTTTTACTTATTCCTTCCGCGCGGACCATCGGAACTACACGCGCGGAATGGACGGCCACGATCCGTATCGCAACAACTCCGGAAGCTCGATGGCCGGCTATCGGTTCAACTCGCAGACGCAGTTGTTCCTCCGCTTTCACATGACCGATTCCTTTGCGGCGCTGAACGAAAGCCCTTCGCCCTTGCCCAATTTACCCTCGCTTCCTTCGGGGAGCTATCTGCGCAAAGCGATCGCTTACCCCGAGGCTGGCGCGAACTTCTATCGCCAGTTCGATGATCCGGACTACCACCAGCGGAACCGATTCTTCTCCGGGGCCGCTCGCCTCGACCAGCAAGTCAACGAACGCTGGGGCTATTCGGCAGGCTGGCAAAGCCTACGAACCCGGCGGCGCTACGACAACGGACCCGGCGTCTCGCCGCTGGCGGCGGAGTTGGGGTATCAGGAAGGTCCCGGCACGGTGCGCCAGTTCTATCACGGGTCCACCGAACACGCTTTCTGGCGCAACAGCATCCAGGCAAGCGGGATCAATTCGACTCACCTGAGCCTGGATTTTGACCGCGAGACGCTCGATCAGACCGCCTTTGGACTGACAACCGAAGCGGCGCAGAAGTCCCTGGCCTTCGCCGCGCAGAACCAAACACGCTTGCTCGAAGGGCGTTTGCACTTCCAGGTTGGGTTTCAAGCGCAGTGGTATGCCCTAGATATTCCCCGCTTCAGCGACGATACGCGAAACCCGTTTGCTTCGCTCGACCGGCTCGATATTCCGGCGACATACAACGGGGATGCCTCCTTGGCCTACTTCATTGCGGAGTCAGGAACCAAAGTCCGCGCGCACGCCGGAAACGGGTATCGCGCCCCCTCGCTCTACGAACGCTTTGGGAGCGGCGGAAGCGGCGCCTTCCGGTCGTACTACGGCAATCCGCAGCTTCGCCCGGAGCGGTCCACGTTTCTTGACGGCGGGTTCGATCAATTTCTGTTCCAGAACAAACTGCAGGCCAGCGCAACGTATTTCTACACGCATCTGCAAAGCATCATTGATTTTGACGCCACGCCGAACGATCCTTTCCGTCGCAGCTTCGGATACCTCAACCGGCAGGGCGGCAATGCGCGCGGCGTCGAGCTTGCGGTCTCCACGCGGCCGATGTCGTTTCTGGATCTGACTGGCTCCTACACCTTCACCAAATCGAACCAGCCTGCGGTGACTTTGGCGGGAAGCACGCGGGTCCTGGGTCTCGCGGATCATCAGTTTTCGTTGGGCGCTACGGTCAAGCCCACGCCCCGAGTTATGCTCAACCTGCTGGCGACCGGCGCGTCCGACTATGACTTCCCGGTCTTCGGCCTCACGTTTGCCATCCCGCCTTCCACCTATCGTTTTTCGGGACATGCACGGCTGGACGTAACGGGAATTGTCACTCTGCATCAGGGGGAGCGCGCGCGCCTGCGGTGGGTGACGCGTGTGGAGAACCTTACGAACCGGGAATACTACCAGGGCGGCTTTCTCGTGCCGAAAGCAACCGTGCGCAGCGGAATCCGGTATGACTTCTAGCGAAATTCTTCCGGAGGTGTCGGGACATGAAACAAGTCCTTCTTTCCTGGAGCAGCGGCAAGGACAGTGCTTGGACGCTTCATCGGCTGCTCCAGGATCACGACGTCCAAGTGGCGGGCTTGTTGACCACCATCAATGAGACAGCCAACCGGGTGGCCATGCACGCGGTGCGGCGGGCGCTGCTGGAAGCGCAGGCAGAGGCTTTGGGGCTGCCGTTACGGGTCATACCTCTTCCTTCTCCTTGCGCGAACCTCGATTACGAACGAATCATGAGCCAGGCGTGCCGGCAGGCCGTCGCGGAAGGCATCGTCGCAATCGCCTTCGGGGACCTTTACTTGACCGACGTGCGAAAGTATCGGGAACAACAACTCCGAGGAACCGGGTTGGAGCCTCTGTTTCCTCTTTGGGGGACGCCGACTGCGGAGCTGGCGTCTGAAATGCTCGCTTCCGGGCTTCAGGCAAAAATCACCTGTGTTGATCCGCGCTCGCTCGACCGGTCGTTTGCGGGGCGCGAGTTTGACGCGAGCTTCCTCACGGATCTTTCTCCCCATGTGGACCCGTGCGGCGAAAACGGCGAGTTCCACTCGTTCGTTTACAATGCACCGGAGTTTCGAGAGCCACTCGACATCCGTGTGGGAGAGATTGTCGAGCGGGACGGATTCGTATTTGCCGACCTGTTGCCTGTCGTTTGATTGCAAGAAAGAATAATACGGCAGGCTCACGGCGCGACGGGCAGCGTGACGATGTTGCTTTGGAGGCCAGCGGCGGTAACCACCACGGGAACGTTCGGAGCCGGGGTCACATCGGACGGGACGCGCACATTGATCTGGTACAAACCGACAAAACCCGGCGCCAATCCGGCGAAGCTCACCTCGGCTTCCCTTCCCCCGATCTGCACAGAAACCGAGCTGACTGCGCTCGCCAAGGGATTGGCGGGCGAGGCCGCTCCGCTGGTGACAGCCGGCAGGACTCCCCCTAGCCCGGTTCCGTAGATCAGGATCACTTCGCCGGGACGCGCAGGGCTGAACTCGTTCACCAAACTGAAAGTGGCGCCATGCAGGAAGATGCCTGCGCCGCTGCCGTCGCGCGAGAGCGTAAAGATCCCTGGCCCGGCAGGGTTCACCGTGCCTGCCAGCGGGCTGCCCTCCGCGCCGTCAAGCGTGACCGTGATCTGCGCAGTGCCCGGAGACAATTCAAACGGCGCTTGTAAATTGATCTGAAACGGCGAAACGAACAGCAAGGGCGATTCGATGCCGTTGATTCGGACCGAGGCGCCGCCCAGTTGCGTGGGCAAGGGCAAGGAGGAAGCGAGTTCTGTTTGCCGCGCCAGATTCGCTCCGAAGAGGCTGACGAGCGCGCCCGGACTCAGTGCCGCCGTGCTGGAGAAGCTGGCTCCGTTGCTGAATGCCGTGGGCAGTGCGGGCGTGCGAATCGCAATAAAAAAGTTGTAAACCGACGGATCGCTCACCCCCGCCGCGGCCAGGTTGTGCCCGGAGGACCCCAGTCCGCCTTGAAACTGGCCCGTCAGGTTCGGCACGCCGCCGAACTGGAGGCTTCCACTCGTGGCCACCGAGATGGTCGAATCGCCGACGGCGGTCCCGGCGATTCCCATGCGGTTCTGACGAAGATCGTAGGAAACTCTCCCATCGCCCCGGTAGAGGACACGGCCCGCCGAAGTCGAAAACCCCAAGTTGATGTTCACGGCTCCGGCCACCACCTGGTAGGAGCCGCCCAGGCCCGCGTTGCCCCACCCGGCGTTGTCGGCCTTCGTCAGGATGAATAGATCGAAGATAGTGCGATTGGTGTCTCGTACAGTGGCTCCTATACCGAGCGACCCGCCCGGACTGAAGCCCAACGTCACGGGATCACTTCTGCCAGCGAGACTGAGCGAGACGGTTCCATCGTTGACAACCCGGTAGGTCCCGGAGCTGCTCGCGGTTGTCGTGGAACCGCCGCGGTTGGTCGTCAAATCCAGGGCGCAATTCCCCGCCCCGTCAAATGTGATCGCGCCGGCAGCATTTTCCAACTGTGGCGTAGCGCCCGTCGCCGTAACGGTTCGCTCGACCAAGAAATACCGGCCCGTCAGCGACGCGGCCGAGTAAGGTGGGGGCGGCTGCTTCGCCGCCACCAGAACGTCATGACTTTGCAGATTGGAGCCTCCCACATTGGAGGCGAGAAACGAGTTCAGATCGAAAGCGACACTGCCGCTGGCGGTTAACGGGACGCCCGGTATCGAAAGCTGCAAGCCGCCGGCCGCGTCGAGACTGTAGGTTCCGGAGGCATTCAGCAACTGGACGCTGCCGTTGCGGTTGATCGCGCCTTGCGCGGTGACCCGGCCGCTCCCATCGAACGCCAGCGTCCCCACGGCGTTCGTAAAAAGGAAGCCCAAGACCGAGGCGTCCATTTTATGGAGAGTAAAGAAGTAATTTCCCTGCAACGAGGCATTGCCCAGCTCCGCTCCCTCCATCGGCAGTGACATGGACAGCAACAGTCCGACGAAGAGAGCGGTTCTGCGAAATGTCCTTTGCATCAGGATACTTCAAGGCCTCCTTTCGGCGTTGTAGGGCAGAATTGCTCCCTACGGATTCCCAGCCCGGACCTCCTCTGCAATCGAGTTAGTCGAAACTCCACCGGGCTGGAACGAAAATTCCCGGCCGGACTTCGCGATCAGAACGTACTTGGTATCGCTCCCGGTCGTCTCCATCCGGACGGCTTCAATCGCCTCGCCCTGGTACATTGGCGGGAAGATTCGGGCGAGGGTACCGGCTTGCGTGAGATTCACCACCGTGAACGCGCTCATGGAGCTGAAGCCCAGCGGCAGAGAGACACCCGAGACCGTGGCCGTGCAATTCCCGCTACCCGGAGATGGACATACGAAGGAAGTTGCCGGGTAAGACTTGCTGAGCAATTGCTGCACCGGATCGAGCGCCTGCACCACTACCGTAACGCTTTTGCCCGCCGGAAAGGGGTTGGCTATGGTGTTCGGACCGGCCTCCAGAGTAAGGTTCACGGTCGTGGCAGGACCCGACGGGTTCGGCAGGGTCACATCCACATTAGCGATGTTCCCCGTTCGCCCCGGTGTTGCCTGGGTGGCGCCGGGGACCCCGATGGTGTTCAACGGATTGCTGCTGTCGGTCACCGTGAGAAAGCGGAGAAAAGCGGGTGGCGCAGTGGGCATCACCACCTGCCCGGGCGCGCTGGCGGCCGCCAGATTCCCGGTCAAGGTACCGGTGTAAGAGATGGTGAAAGCCTCCAGGCGGATGATCCCGGAATCCGCCGCGTTGCAGCAGATAGAGCCCGCGTCGAGGGTGCCGCCTCCCGCGATGGTCTTCGTCACCAGGCGAATCACGCCGCCGGAGCCTGAAGAGGCAACCGGCCCCCCGCAGCAAAGCGATCCTTGGCCTCCTCGCGCAAAGATTGCCCCGCCGATGGTGATGGAATTGTCCGCGTAAATCGCAATGGCTCCACCTCCGCCACCCCCACCGTGGCCCGCTACCCCATTCGTCGTTCCTCCACTCCCGCCTCCGCCTGAGCCACCCCGGAGCATCAACAGGAGGTCGTTGCCGGCGGGGATCGGCGTCCCCGCGATGGTTCGTCCGGTGGTCAAGAACCTGGCATTCGACAAGGGAGAGCTCCCGACATCGCCCCCGGGGCCGCCGCCGGGGCCAAACCCGGCCTGGCCCGGCGTCGGGGAGATTCCCCCGTTGCCGCCATCGCCGCCCCGGTAACCTCCCGGCCCCCCGACTCCTCCAACACCTCGCAGGAGATCGCCGGAACCGGTCGGCTGATCCCCCTGGGCGCCATCGATCAAAATGTATATGCTCACGGCCGGGCTCGCATTAGGCGTTATCGCGACCGTTCCGGTCGAGACGGGGCTGACGGTGCCGTTGGCCGCCGAGCGAATGACCAAGGGCGTGTTGTTGTCATTCGGAATAACGCTCAGGAAACTAGCCCAGCAGCAGATAAGCCCAGCACCACTACCAACCCAGGTGGGAGCCTGGAGGGTAAAGTCGCCCACTTCCAGGACACCAGTCGAACCATCGAACGAGGTGATCCCTGTGCTGAAGGTCAGCGCCGTGATGTCCACGGGTATCTGGTCGCAGGCCGCACCGGCTGAAGTACTGTACGGTATCGCCAAGATTTTACCCAGCTTCAAGTCTATGCGCAGCGTGAAGTTGCAGACCCTTGCACCGCCGTCGGTTACCGACGTTGGGTTCTTGAAGTTGCCGAGAGCGGCCGTGCCGCCGGTGACAAAGGCCTGCGCGCGCAGGTCCGGGGTGAAAACGAGCCCCAGCAGGATGGCGAGCAATCCCGTCGCCATTCGCCCTCCCCCTCCCTTTCTTCTGACTTCTGACTTCTGACTTCTGACTTCTATGCTTTCCTTGTTGCTGTCCATGTCATCCTCCAATTAACTAGATAAACTATCATCAAGACTGTTCTACTGCACCGTAAACTGGGTTGTTGATATAAACGTCACTCCTCCGGTCAGAACGATCTTCACCGGACCCGAGCCGGTGGCCGTCGCACTCACCGTGGCCTTCACAATCGTGTTGCTCACTACCGTGAAAGCAGCCGGCTGGCCCCCCATCTCAATCGAGGTAACGCGGCTGGTCCCATCTCCATTCTGGAATCCACCACCCGTGATCGTAACCACCGCTTCCGTTGGGCCCGTGAGCGGAGTGAACGAGATATTGGCGGAAGTCAGTGCTGCCCCGGGCAACAAGCGCCCGGCGGTCGGAACCCCTCCCGAAGTAAACGGATTCAGCACGGTCAGTGCGGCCCCGGGCAACAAGCTCCCGGCGGTTGGTATCCCTCCCGAGGTAAACGGATTCAGCACCGTGAGCGCGGCTCCGGGGAGCAAGGCTCCTGCGGTCGGGATGCCTGCTGTGACAAACGGATTCAGCACCGTGAGCGCGGCTTCGGGCAGCAACGTTCCCGCGCTCGGTATCCCTGCCGTGGCAAACGGATTCAGCACGGTCAGGGCGGCATCCGGCAACAAGGACCCCGCACTCGGTATCCCTGGAGTCGCAAACGGGTTCAGCACGGTCAACCCGGCATCCGGGAGCAAGGCCCCTGTGTTGGGAGCGAAGAGGGCTACCGTCCTCCCGGCGATCGTCATCGTTACAGCGAACTCTTCCGCGCTGGGTAAACTCGTGCCGCCAGTAATGTTTCTTACCTTGATCGGGCCGGAGCAAGCGCCGGCAGGCACCGTGGCCGAGATGGATGTATCGGAGTTAACTGTAAACGCGGCAAACTTATCCATTCCGTCGCAGCCTTCGAATATGACCAGGTCGGTTCCGGAGCCTGCGGTGAAACCGAGGCCGGTGATTGCTACGCTAGTTCCCACCGGACCGCTAGTCGGGTTGAGGCCAGTAATGCTCGGAGGAACGCTGGTCGGGACCACAAAGGGGATCGCGCTCGCCCCGGTGCCTCCAGGATTCGTCACGGTGATGGGACCCGTGGTAGCAAAAGCGGGAACGGATGTAGTGATGGTCGTATCAGAAACGATGGAGAAGCCGGCTTCTGCACCGTTGAAAGTAAGCGTGGTTGCCGTGGCGAAACCCGTGCCGGTGATCGTCACCGCTGTACTGGCATTGCCGCTCAGCGGAGTAAACGTGCTGATGGTGGGCGGCGCTTCGGAGTTCTTCACCGTCAAGCTGGCTCCGGTCAGCAGTGTCCCGACACTGGGCACCCCTCCTACGGTAAATGGATTGGATACCGTCAGCGCCGCCTCCGGCAAGAGCATTCCAAGGACCGGAGTTCCACCTACGGTAAACGGGTTGGATACGGTCAGCGCCGCTCCCGGCAGCAAAGTCCCGGTGCTGGGGAAGCCGCCGGTGGTAAACGGATTGGATACCGTCAGCGCCGCGTCGGGCAGCAGGCTTCCAGCGCTCGGTATTCCTGGGGTCGTGAACGGGTTCAAGACCGTCAGCGCTGCCTCGGGTAGCAGGCTCCCAGTGCTGGGGAAGCCACCGGTCGTAAACGGGTTGAGGACTGTCAGGGTACCTGAGGGCAGTAGCGCGCCCTGATCTGTAGCCCTCAAAGGTACCGTCTTCCCGGCGATCGTAATGGTAACGACAAAGTCTGACGGAGTAACGGCGGTGCCAGCAGGGGTTGTAACGGCGATGGGGCCGGTGTTGGCACAGACGCCTGGAGTGGCACACGCTCCAGGCGTGACGCTGCCGGGGACTTTCGCCGTAATTTGCGTCGCGGAATTCACAATGAACGTAGTATCCGGAACCCCGTTGAACGTTACGCTGGTCGTTCCGGTAAAGTTTATTCCCGCAATCGTCACCGACGTTCCGAACGGTCCGCTTCCGGGCGTCATGCTGGTGATCAGCGGTGCGGTGGTGCCCGGATTGATGACCGTCGTGGTCTCCGCTGCCTGGTTGTTGGTTGTGTTGGTCTCGGCACTCGTGGTGGAAACCGTCGCGGTATTGGTAATGATGGTCGTGCCGATTACCGTGGGGGCAGTGGTCACGATGGTCACGGTTGCGCTGGCGTTGGCCGCTAACGTGCCGAGCGAAGCCGTCACGGTGAATGGAGGACCCGCAGAGACCAAACAGGTTCCGACCGTTGTGCTGCAAGAGGGCGTCGCCGATATCTCCGCGGGCAGTACATCGGTCACCGAGACGTTGTCCGCCACACCGTTCCCGATATTTTGCACTGTCACGGTGTAAGTCAGCCCCCCCTCGGTGATCGCCGGGTCTGAGCTATCCGTCTTGCTGATCGTGAGGTCCGGAACCAGCACAACCGTGAAGTCCGGCGGAACCAGAGGAGTAGTGTCCGCAGTCCCGCCAGGAGTGGTCACAGAAATCGGGCCGGTGGTGGCGCCGGCGGGAACGGTGGCGGTGATCTGGGTGGGGGAGTCCACGGTGAAACTCGTCGCCGACACCCCGTTGAACTTCACCGCCGTCGCGCCGGTGAAGTTTGTCCCCGTAAGGACTACGCTCGTCCCCAACGGGCCGCTCGCCGGATTGAACAACGTAATCGTCGGCGGCGGGGGCAGCGGGATGAACAGGCTGACGAGGCCCAAGGGGCGGACCAGGACGCCGGGGGGAAGAATCGTCGAGGCGAACGGCGTGAACGGTTGCAGGAC
>MEKR01000016.1:5566-14919 GCA_001767035.1 Acidobacteria bacterium RIFCSPLOWO2_02_FULL_61_28 | reverse complement strand
GCAAGGTGGAGTCGCGGAAGTGTGTGACGATACGGTTCCCAGCGGTGTTGTGGTCGAAGTGCTGGACTTCGACAACTTGGAGGCGGACCCGGTCGGGGAGATGTCGTGCTGGTCACCGGATCTGTGCCAATACTGGCAGAGGAACCACAAGAATTGGGGGCGCTGCGGGGCTGACTGTCCCTGTCAGAGCGTCCGCTAACGCTTCATTTCTTGGTTTTGCCGCCTGGCACGATCGCGTCCTTGACAGCTTTGGCAACCCGAAACTTCACGATGGTTTTGGCCGGAATCTTGATCGCCGCACCCGTCGCGGGATTCCTGCCCATGCGAGCCTTGCGGTTCGATTTGACCAGCCGTCCGATGCCCGGCAGGACAAAAACTCCGTTCTTCTTGGTTTCTTGGAGTGCAGTTTTCGCCAACTCATCCAGGAACAGTCGGGCCACCTTGTTGTTGATCTCGCAACGTTCTGCCATCTGGCGAACCAGTTGCGTTTGAGTCATCCTTGCCGCAGCCATAGTCCTCCTTTTTCGGGCAAAATCGGGCCATTATACCCCGGACGGTGCGGAGGCCGCTATTTTGGCGTTTCCTGGGGATGTCCTTCAGAGGAAATTTGGAGGCGGCTGGAAATCTTTTGCCCGCAATCCCCTAGCCTGCGGGATTCAGGCCAAAGGAACTTCCGAGGTGACAAAATTTGGGGGCGGCTGAAAAAATCTGTCATGGGTCGACAGAACGCGCTGTTGACGTGGGAATGGCCAATTTTAAGGCTCTGCCGCAATTAAAATCCAACCGACGCTTCGGTTGCAGGATTGGAGGCAGCAATCCAGCAGCCTTCCTGCCCTGCAATCGCCCCTTCTGAATCCTTGATAAATTTCCGAGGCCACTGGTTGGGATTTATAGTCTCCTGGCACAAGGACGGGAGCAGGTTTTCGCGTCACTCCAAGACCGCGTTCAAAGTCATCGGAGCTCCCCTGTGCCGTTGCGATAAAGCTACAGAAGGCCCTGTGGGGATCAGACAGCGCATCCTTCTTACAAAACCTCAAAGAGAGCGGGAAGGCAAGGTGCGCAGGACGCTGACAAGGCGGAGTTTCAACCGGGGTTAACCATCCTGGCCATTCAACAGCGAGATCGGCATGAGTTTTGAGCAGCCTGTAATGGAAGGTAAAAATGGCTCAGACCAGCTATGAAGAACAACGTGAAGAGTTGACGGACGGGAGCACCGAACAGGGAAATGCTGAATTCCCCCTGACCGTTCGAGATGCCGCCCTGTACCTTGGCGTCAGTCCTCAAACCGTATATCTTTGGGTGGAGCGAAAGCAGATTCCCCATCTCCGCGTGATGGGTCGCAACATCCGGTTCTTGAAATCGGATTTGGGGCCCTTCCGCGCAAGCTTCAAGCGGGAGGTGGAGAATGGCAAGACCGAGTAAACATGATGGCGTCATCTATCGACGGAACGACAGCAATATTTGGTGGATGCGCTATCGGGATAAGGCTGGGCGGCGCCGCCTGGAATCAACACAAACGGAAGACTGGCAGGAAGCCCAACGGTGCCTGCGCGAGCGGCTTCAGGCCAGAGACGATAACACTCTGGACGCCCTTCGCCAAGGTCAACAGGTTACTTTTGGTGAATGGGCCGATTTTTTCCTGGCCAACTACTCCAAGCCTCCGATTCGAGCCGCGAAAACACACGAGGCAAACGAATGCGCGCTGAAGAGTCTGCGGTCAGTGTTCGGACCGATGAAGATGACCGAGATCGGCGCTCAGCAAATCGAGATTCATCTGCGGCAGCGCCTTCAAGCGCACAAACGAGTCCGCCGCCGGAGCGGCATCGTCGAACCAGGTCTCCTCAAACCCACAACAGTGCATCAGGAGCTTCGAGTGCTTCGGCGTATCTTTAGTGTTGCCGTGAAGAAGAAGCTCTGCCCAGCCAACCCATGCGCCGTCGTGGAGTTTCCGGTGATCCTCAAAGGTCTGTTTCGACCTCACTACATGACTTGGTCAGAGCAACAGAAGATCGAGCGCCATGCTCGCGTCTATCTCCGAAACATAATCCGCATCATCACGGAGACGGGGCTACGGATTTATAAGGAACTCGCCTCCATGCGCAAGGATCGAGTTGACCTGGCCAACAAGGTCGTCTTTGTGGAGGATTCGAAAACACCGACCGGAGTGGCCGAGGTGCCTTTGACCGACATCGCCACTGAAGCCTTTCGCAGCCAAATCGAGATAGCGGGACCCGGCCCGTGGCTCTTTCCCAGCCCGAAAAACCCGACTGGGTATCAGACAAACTTCAGGAAGAGCTGGGAGAGAACTCTCCGCAAAGCCGGAGTTCCATACTTCCGCCTATACGACCTGCGCTCCACCCACGCCACGCGGCTTAGCGCAGGCGGTGTGGCGGATGAGTGGGTTACCCAATTGCTTCGTCAAACGGACGCCAAGGTGTTCAAGAAGTATTCTCAGATGAAGCTCCAGATGAAGCGGGAGGCTTTGGCGAAACTCAATCGCCATGCAAACGAAGCGGCGCCCGGGTAGGGTTTTGATACGGCCCGCCCACGGTTGGTGGGTTTTGATACGGTCTTGATACGTTTTCGAGGTTTGAGGATGGGAAATGCAGCCGGGAACTGGCGGATGTCACTGAAAAGAATGGCGGGGCCGACGAGACTCGAACTCGCGACCTCCTGCGTGACAGGCAGGCGTTCTAACCAGCTGAACTACGGCCCCGATGCAGCAACCGGGAAGCTCCCTCCTGCGAGGTCTTTCGCAGGACGAAGCCATTCGGGCTGGAGTGCCAGTATAGCATAGCGCGCTGCGCGGGTGGGCCGAATCGCGCCGGTTCTCCGCGGGTCCCTTCCGGTGATGGTTGTCGAGAGGGGAAACCCCTGCTCCACCTTCCGCCTCAAACTCTCCTGGCGACCTTCCGGGTACCCCCTCCTGTTTTTTTTCTCTATTGAACGAAGCCGGAGCAGCCGATAGACCCCCCCAGGAAAGGCCACCGACCCAGGTCCCGAAAAGGATCGGCCGGAAGGGACGCTTTGCCGCAGGAGGTCAGACATGGAAATCGCGCTGCCGCTTCCAAACTGGCGGACCCGGAATCTGCTGGGATGGATTGAACGATTCGGGAGGGAAGCCCGAAAGGCCAACCCGGAGTTATTGGTGATCTTTCTGGTCATCCTGATGGCCGGGATCCTGAATGCCCTGGTGGTGCAGGACGCCGTGTTCCTGGGGGTTTACAACATCGTGGTGGTAGTGGCGGCCTTCCTGTTCGGGAAAAAGAAAGGGACGCTGTCGGCTCTGTTGTGCGTTCTGATCGTGGTTCTGCTCGCGTTCTTCAATCCCCCTCTGTTTCGCGCTCCGGCCGATACTCACTCGTCCCTCTACCTCTGGGCCAGTCTCGGCGGCTGGGCCGGGCTGCTGCTGGTAACGGCGGGGCTGGTGGGGACCCTGTATGAACGGCAGCAACGGGCCTTCAACGAATTGCGCAGCACCTACTACGGCCTGCTGGAAATCCTTTCCACCTTCGTCAGCCGCGACACCTACACCCAGCACCATTCCTACCGGGTGTCCGTGTATGCCTTGAAGATCGGGGGATGGATGAACCTCGACTCCGACAGCCTGGAGGACTTGCGCGCGGCGGCCCTGCTTCATGACGTGGGGAAGCTCGATGTCAGCCGGGAGATTCTCTGCAAAGCGGCGAAGCTGACCCGGGAAGAGTTCGAAGAGATCAAGAGCCACGTGGCCAAGGGGATTCGGATGATCTCCCCCGTGGCCGGGTCCTTACGGCGCGTCCTGCCGATCATTCTGTCGCACCATGACAAGTACGACGGAACCGGCTACGGTCCCGCCCAAGGCGAGAACATTCCTTTGGAGGCGCGCGTCCTGACCGTCGCGGATGTCTATGACGCGCTGACCACTGACCGCCCCTATCGCAAAGCCATGTCGCCGTTCGAGGCGCGGGACACGATTGCACAGGGCGCCAGCAAAGACTTCGACCCGCAAGTGGTGGACGCTTTTCTGAAGGCCTTCACGCACGGCGAAATGGAAATCGTGGACGTTCAGATATAGAGCGGTTTCACCGTTGATGTATAGTGTCGTTGCCGCCGATGACGTCATTCTGAGGGTCCCGGCTCGCCGGGGCCCGAAGAATCTGCTTTTCCCGCAACGGATTGCTGACCTCAAAGAAGAGCAGATCCTTCTCCCGCTTCGCGGGATCAGGATGACAGCATCGCGTTATGATATACAGTAACCCTGAAAATGCTCCAGCCGGGATGCCTCCAATCGGCCACGGCAGACGGCAGGCTACGGGCCGCTCACAGATTTTCCGGCGGCGGAGAATTTTTCAGCACGGAGAGGTGCTCCCGGTAGTCCATCCGCACGGCGATGAAATCGGAATGGTCGAGCCGGAGCTCGCGGGAGATTTTGGCGATTTCATTGTCCTCGACCACCGAGATGGAACGGTCGGCGGAGCAGACGGCATAGAGCCCGTGGAGCATCGCAATCCGTTCGTCGCGGCTGGCGATCTTGGCGAATTCCCGGCCGACCAGAAAATTCTCCGTAGCGCCGAAGAGCAGGTTCTGCGTCTTGGCGATCTGGACCACCAGGATCGCCTGCTCCTCGGGCAGCCCGGCGCGCTCGCCGACGATCCGCTCCATCGCCCGGGTCTCCTCCTCGCTGATGCGCTGATCGGCGTGGGCCACGCGCCCCAGCAAGTACGCGAACGCCGCAATGAACCGCGCCCGCGCCGGCTCTAACTGGTCCAACTTTTGGACAATTTTCCGAACAGTCTCGGTGTCGGCGGCTCCGAGTTTTCCCTCCCGTCCCGCACCCGGCTCTGGGGTTTCCCCGAATCCAAAATATTTCCAAAGCGACATGCGATGTTTCTCTTCCCGCTTCCGTCTTGCCGGAGTCAGAATTCAAGAATAAGCCAGCGGGGGGTTTGTCGTGAACCCCTTCCTTTTTTGTGTAGCCCAGGCGTTCTCGCCTGGGTTGCGAAACCGTGCGGATTCTTTTTCTAGCCCCGTTCACGGGGCTTGCTGGCTTCCTTCCGATCTGATCCGTGTTCGGCTAATTCGGATCGAGTCAGCGCCTGGCAGAGTTCCTGCACTTCCTGCGCGCTCAGGCCGCGATGCTCCCCGGTGGAATCAACGAACGGCGCCAGATCAAAATCCGGAAAGCCGGCGCGGACCAGCCGCGCGGGCAATAGCTCCCGGAGAAGTTCGGCGCGGTCGGCCGGCATCGCTTGTAAACAATCAAACAGGACCTGGTGCTCGACAGAGCGGAACGCATAGCCGCGCAGGCGGGCCAGAACCTCCTCGCGCAATTGCACGTCGGTCGTCTCAAGACAAATCAGCCGCAACAACGACCGTTCGGCCTCGTGGATCGGCTTGTCCATCGGAGTTCTTAACTTAGCAACTCTCGCCCAGATCATGTCTGGATTCACTTTGAGGCTCCCGGACCCGCTCGGAGAAAGGCGTCAAGTTCCACCTCGAAGCTCGCCAAGGTATCCTGACACCCCTGCACGAGCGCACTCATTTTCTCCCAGCGCAAATCGAAGGTGTAGGCGTGTCGGAAGACGTGGCGAAATTCGAGGTATTCTCGCAGACGTTCGCCCAACGCTTCCGAAATCGCCGCCGGGCGCGCCTCGTTCGGCTTCGTCATCGCCTCCAGCAATTCCCGATGCCAGAATTCTCCGCCCGGCACCCGTCCATCCACTTCGGCGGCGATCCGCTTCAGGATATTCTCGATGCCGTTGTAAAAAGCATGGAGCATGGCGGCGAGCGCGGAGAGTTCGATGGCGCCGGGAGGCCTGGTGGCGCACTGCAAGACTAAGGGGCTGTGGATTTCGAGCAAGCGATGGAGTTCCTGCCGCTCCATCGCTACCTGCTTCCGCAGCTTATCCCACACGCCGCAGTTCTCCTTCTTCTTTCAGGTAGCGAGTAAAAAGACTGTCCTCGTCCAGGTCTATCAAGTCCACCGGGCGCCGCAGGAGGTTTGCCGCGCGCGCCAAGGCTCGAAAAAATACCTCCGGCGGAAGCCCCGACACGGCCAGGTCCAGATCAGAATTTTCCCGCAGCGTTCCTTTGGCAGCCGAGCCGAACAGATACACCTCGCGCGCTCCAGCCGCCTTGAGTTCCGCCACCGCTTTTTCGATGAGCCGTTCGAGTTCCTCTGCCATCGCTTAGTCACCTCCATGCGTTCAAGGCGAGTATAGCAGCGCGGTCACATAACCCCAATGATAGCCGCCACGCGCAACTCAAGGTGTCCTGCCGCTCTGAGCGCTGGGTCCGCTCGACAGCGTCGTTAGGCAGAGTTGATTCGGGTTAAACCGTATGCTACCCGGTTGTCCCAGGAACCCTGGTAGGCTGCCACCCATCCTCGAACCCCCAACTAAGCCAAGACAAATACTGGTCAGCAAGAACCTCTGCCGAGTCAAGTACAGACATGGCGGCCTCCTGAGACACTGGCGTCCCGCGAATTGCCGCATTACAAACTTGCAGGAGCTTCGTCGCTAGTTCCATCTGATCGGCGGTAATTGCGCCTACGCTGTGGAGTGTTCGTAGCAACCGTACTCCGGAATCTCTTTCGGCGACCGGCACCTTGAAGCCTTTAGCAAGGTTGCGAGCCAAAACGTCTATCTCAATCCTCAATCCTGCCAAGGCAAGATTTGGATCTTGGTTTGCCAAATTTCGATAGTAGGACATATCGAGTCCGCTCGGGGATGGTCGCAAGCCAAGTTGGATCATTCGCGAGTTGGCTTCGGTGAGAGGAATTGCCGGTCCTGTTCTTCTTTCCGGTGGCGGTGGCGTTTCCTGAACCTTGGTAGAGAGGACCTTGGCATCCTTGATTTGTTCGGCCAGATCAATGGCCACTCCTCCAGGCAACTCAGCGTGCCTAACCCGTTCAAGCAAAGCAATAAGTGGCTTGCGGAAGATCAGGGAAACGCCGATTGCGACTCCTGGCCAGATCAGAACACGGAGATATTCAAGGACAAGCTTGGCTATTTCCATCCTGAAGTGTGGCACTCCCTAATGCTACTAAGCGTCGAGGATTTCATTGAGACCTTCCACAATCTGCTCGATCTCCTCCGGCGTGACCGTTCCGATCTTCTTACCCAATCGCTCGACCGACAGAGTTCGAATCTGGCTGATCTTGACCCAGGATCGCTTCGGCAAGGGAGAGCCAGTAAGCTCAAGAGTGAGGGGAAAGCCGGCGCGCTGGGGTTGACTGGTGAGGGCTACGGCAATCACCGTTCCGGAATGCTGATTAAAGACATCGTTACTCAGGATGACGACCGGACGCAACCCGGCCTGCTCGGAACCCCGGACAGGATTCAAGTCTGCCCAGTAAATATCACCTCTCAATATTCGGGCCACTTGGCCAGTTCCTCGGAGAACCCTTCTTCCGCCAGCCGCTTTTCAAAACGGGGGTCCAGCTTGGCGCATTCCCTGGCGAGCCGTCTTCGATCTATTCGATTCAGTTTTTCCTCAACCGCTTCCTGGATGGCCTTACTGCGGTTGGGAAAAACACGAGCCTTCACCAAACGGTCGAGCTTGGTTAACGTTTTCTCGTCCAGCGTGATGGCGACTTTGAGCGTACTCACGACTAATCTCCGGTATTACAAATTATCGTACCAAAATGCCCCGCGAAGGTCGAAAGTGCAGGTCCTTAGGCGGCGAGGACTGGCGCGAGGTCTGCCTGGGTAACAGGAGCGAAGCCGAGTTCCCGCAGCAGTTGGTTGAGGGCTGCCAGCGAGAGCTTGCCCGGCGCGGTGATCTCGATGCCGATGGGTTGTCCTCCGCGCGCCAGATCAATGACAAGCCCCGGCTCTACGCGGCGCGTTCGGACACTCTTCTGGCCGGGACGACGCGGCAAGTAATAGTACGCCGCTAGGGGCCGGCCACGCCAAAACGTCACTTCCAGGTAAGGCTCCTTCATTTTTCCTCAGGCTCCAAAGGATATGCCGTGATCACGATTAGTATTCTCTCCGCGAAATCAGGCTCAACAATCACTTCCCATGATCGGGTCCGGTGTCGCGTCCGGATGGCCCACCGGCCTTCGACAATATCTCGACGCAGACCCGTTGCATTTTCCAGCATACGCCGCAGATCAATTTCTGTGAAGCGGCGGTCCACCATCCGCTTGAGCAAGTGTGGGGTGAACTCTAGTTCCCATTCCCACCACGGCGGCCAATTGCGCTTCGCCAGAATCCCTCCTCGAACTCATGCCATCGCTTCTGCCGATCAAACAAAGTCACAAGTCTACGCCCCGGCCAGCGGCACTCCCAGCCGCCGCAGCAAGGCCGCGACCCCGTTGTGGTCCATGCGGGTCGCGTCGTACTCGACCGCAATCGTGCGCTCCTGCGCATTCACTGCGATTTTGCGGACGCCCAGGCGCGTGGTCGATTCCCCCAGGTTCTGCGCCTGCTGGGCGCCGAGCGTTCCCTGGTATTTGAAAACGGCGACGACCGTGGTCATGTGTTCCTTATCTGGCGGCCGAAGAACTAGCTTTACGGAACGTGCAGGTCCCTCGCTTCGCTCGGGGTGACACCCAAAAGACAACGCGCTGGCTGATGAATCTTCGGTGCAAACCCCGCGTCTATTATAATTGCGTCGCAGGAATCCTGTGGGAAGGAATCGCAGAGCCAGGAGCATCATGGCCAAAGACCCTGTTTGCGCGATGGAAGTGGAGCCGGAAGAAGCGGCGGGCCAATTTGAGCATCGCGGCGAGACCTATTACTTCTGCCATCCAACTTGCCTTGAAAAATTCCGCGCCGACCCCGAAAAATATTTGACGCCGGAAGAAAGCGTGGTTCGGCTTGGCTCACCACAGGCCTCGCCGGCAGAGGCGCCGGTACGAATAAAGAAAACGCCGCTGTCGCGCGCGGACGACTACACCTGCCCGATGCATCCCGAGGTGCGCCTGCCAGCGACCGAGCCTTGCCCGAAGTGCGGCATGGCGCTCGAACCGGTCTCGATCGCGCCCGCCGTCCGCACCGAGTACGTCTGCCCGATGCACCCGGAGATCGTGCGGCCCGAGCCGGGCGCGTGCCCCCTCTGCGGCATGGCGCTCGAGCCTCGCGTGGTGACGGCGGAAGAAGAAGTCAATCCGGAACTCGTGGACATGACGCGGCGGTTTTGGACGAGCGTGGCGCTGGCCGCGCCGGTGGCGTTCCTGGCGATGTCAGACCATATTCCGGGGCAGCCGGTGCAGCACGCGCTCTCGGGAAGGCTCGTAAACTGGCTGGAACTCGTCCTGGCGACGCCAGTGGTGCTCTGGGGCGGCTGGCCGTTCTTTGCGCGCTGCTGGGCCTCGTTCGTCCACCGCAGCCTGAACATGTTTACGCTGATCGCCATCGGCACCG
>MEKR01000016.1:5268-5410 GCA_001767035.1 Acidobacteria bacterium RIFCSPLOWO2_02_FULL_61_28 | reverse complement strand
GCAGCCGGACCTCGAGCGCCCTCCGGCAACTGCTGGGATTGGCGCCGAAAACCGCCCGCCGCATCCGAATCGAGGGCTCCGAGAGAACCGAAGGAACCGAAGAAGACATCCCGCTCGACCGCGTGCAGCCGGGCGACCTTCT
>MEKR01000016.1:0-5240 GCA_001767035.1 Acidobacteria bacterium RIFCSPLOWO2_02_FULL_61_28 | reverse complement strand
CCGATCCCGGTCGAGAAGACGGCCGAAGCCCGCGTGATCGGCGGAACGGTGAACGGAACGGGAGGGTTCGTGATGCGGGCCGAGCGCGTTGGCAGCGAGACGCTGCTGGCGCAGATCGTCCGCATGGTTGGCGAAGCGCAGCGCAGCCGCGCCCCGATCCAGCGCCTCGCCGACGTGGTGGCTTCCTACTTTGTGCCCGCAGTGGTCACGGTTGCCGTACTGACTTTCATCCTCTGGAGCCTGATCGGCCCGGAGCCGCGCATGGCCTACGGCCTGGTGAACGCCGTCGCCGTGCTCATCATTGCCTGCCCGTGTGCGCTGGGCTTGGCCACGCCCATGTCCATCATGGTGGGGACGGGGCGCGGCGCGATGGCCGGCGTGCTGATCAAGAACGCCGAGGCCCTCGAACTCCTCGAACGAGTGGACACGCTGGTGGTGGACAAGACCGGCACGCTGACGGAAGGCAAGCCGCGCCTCATGTCCGTGATTGCTGTGCCCGATGCGGAGCGAAGTTCGGACGAGAAAGAAATCCTGCGCCTGGCGGCGGGCCTGGAACGCGCGAGCGAGCACCCCTTAGCGGAGGCCATTGTTCGAGGCGCTTTGGAGAAGGGTGTAGAACCCGCGCGCGTTACGGAGTTCCAGTCGGTCACAGGACAGGGCGTCATCGGAACTGCGTACGGTCGCAGCGTCGTGCTCGGCAACGAGAAGCTGCTTGAAGACCGCGGGATTGCTCTCGAAGGGCTGTCACAACGTGCTGCCGCGCTTCGACAGGACGGCCAGACGGTGATGTTCGTGGCCGTGGACGGCCGCGCCGCCGGGCTGCTCGGAGTGGCGGACCCGGTCAAAAGTTCCACGCCGGAGGCAATCGAGAAGCTTCATCGGGAAGGTATCCGCATCGTCATGCTCACCGGCGACAACCGCCAAACCGCCGAGGCCGTGGCGCGCAAGCTGGGCATTGACGAGATCCGCGCGGAAGTTCTGCCGCAGCAGAAGGCCGATGAAGTGAAACGCCTGCAAACGCAGGGCCGCGTGGTGGCGATGGCGGGCGACGGGATCAATGACGCTCCGGCGCTGGCGCAGGCGAATGTCGGCATCGCGATGGGTACCGGCACGGACGTAGCGATGGAGAGCGCCGGAATCACACTCGTCAAAGGCGACCTGCGAGGCATCGCGCGTGCGCGTGCGCTCAGCCGGGCCACGATGCGGAACATCCGCCAGAATCTCTTCTTCGCGTTTGTCTATAACTCGCTCGGCGTGCCCATCGCGGCGGGCGCGCTCTATCCGTTCTTCGGTCTGCTGCTCAGCCCCATCTTCGCCAGCGCCGCCATGACGTTCAGCTCCGTCTCCGTCATCAGCAACGCGCTGCGGCTGCGCAAGGTGGCGCTATAAGTTTCCTGCCTTTCGACGGGGGAGGCGTGCTGCCCGGAAGGAATTTCTTTGAAGGCTTAGGGCGCTTCGTCCTTTAACGGCCCAACTTTTTCGAGACGGAGCGCTGTTCCATCTACACTAACGATTTTGAATCTCCTACTAACTACCTTCGTTTCCCGATCAAATTCTGCGGCAATAATCCTATCCCCGTAAATCCTCAAAACGACGCTGTCGGGTGTGTCTTCTAGGACCATGAAGTTTTCTTGTTTCATCGCTGCTCCGAGTCCGGCATCATACGAAATAACCACCAATACGAAAACCAGAAAAAGGACGGTGAATGCACTCAGACCCAGACGTTTCGCTGCGACATCCGTTAGGCTCTCTAGCCGATCATCGACCGCGTCCTGCGCTTCGAGTTTTTCGACGTAGGTACCTTTGCCCCGCTGCGTAGCCAACGGCAAAACAAACTCCAGAAAAGCAAAAAAGAAAAGCAGAAGGAAGGGTGCAATCCAATATCCCCAGTACCGCACAAAAAGAATCGTAGACGTCAGGCAGAACAGCATCACTACCGATAATCGTGAAAGTCGTCTCCGGATTGGCCCGCTAACCACTGATGAGCCGAAGATGATAAAGAGGGGCTCGACCAGGACAAATAGCACCATCGCAAGGCCCAGCAAAGCCCCGGTTGCAATGAAAACACTTGTCCAATTCGGAGAAATGAATTCCCAGGGGAGACCGAAGAATTTGCAATAGCCAGCTTCGTAGACGTAAGTAAGTACGTACGCGACGAGTGGCACAGCAGCAACAAGAATTCCTTCAGTTTTCCACCAAGTGGCTTCGGAACCCGTGTGCGCGGTCTGCTCCATGCTTGGACTGGACTTGCCCCAGGAAGGCTTACGTTACGCAAACACCAGGCAGCCTTTGGGCTGCGGGATCGGCCGGCCCAACTCCTGGGCGGTTGCGATCCACTCCTTCATAACGATCTGGACGTTGGCGAGCACTTCCCGGTAGGTTTTGCCGTCGGCAGCGCAGCCCGGAAGTTCGGGGACCTCGGCAATGAATGCCTGGTCTTGGCCGCTCCTGTAGATGGCGAGCGAGTAGGTTTGCACTTGGCTTCCTATTGCAGGTCCGTTTCTGTTAGACCAGCCATCTTCAACAGGTGCTTGGCCAGTCCGGTCTTCAAGGGCTTGCTGCCGTGGATCGGGACAGATATCCGAACGACACTACCGGGCTTGGCGTAAATGTGGTGGCTGCCATGCACTCGCATCAAAGTCCAACCGTGGCGTTCGAGAAAGCGGGCAAGTTCTTTGCCGGAAACCGCCTTCATACGGCGATTTCCAATACGCGGTCCTTGTCTGTGGACTTCGGCTGCTCGACATCCACCGAGAGGCAACCCTCGATGGCCTCGTAGAGATTTTTCAGCAACTCCTCGAAGGTATCGCCTTCCGTGGCACAGCCGGGGATGGCTGGCACTTCCGCCCAATAGCCTCCCTCCTCTGCCTCATGCACTACTACCTTTATTTTCAAAGGAGTCCCTCCAAGAAACGTTTTCGGACCACCAGTATAAAGCAAAAACACAATCTGGATTTCGGGATTGGGCGCTGCTTTCTTTCTGGCAACAGCGAGTGGGATGCAGGTTGGCCGTGCGCCGTCGCTCACGCCCCCCCCGGTGCGGCGAGCAGGGCGACCGTACCAGTGCTATTCGGAATCCGGAACGAGCATCCGGATGGTGCCGTCCTGCCTCGAGGTGATGAAGAGCTCGCCGTCGCGGCTGCGACCGATGTGCAGGTCGGCGCGCGTGACCGTCGCGCCATTCTTCGCCTCGATGAGCTCCCGGAGCGTGACATAGGTGCGCTTGCCACTGGCGTCCTTTATGTATAGCTGGATCTCCTCGACGGGCGCTACCGTCCGCGGGATCCCGTCATCCGCCGCTTTCATCGCGGCGAGGTCCGCCACAAACAGACGCCCCCGCACGATGTCCCCAAACACGAACTTGCCGCGGAGCGCGGGAATGCGCCCGTGGTATGCGAATCCATCCGTTATGGACTGCCCGTCGTTGTGGTCGTAGATGGCCACGGGGTACGTGAACCCGTCCTTCCTCTCCCCGTTCAGAATATCCGCCGGCAGCGGGAATACCTGGCCGAGCACTCCGCCGGGCTTGGTCACGCCGTTATCGAAGAACCCCTCGCGCTGCATCCAGCCGTAGTTGTTGCCTTCACGGACGATGTTGATCTCCTCGATGTTGCTCATGCCGATGTCGGAGACGAACATGGTCCCGTCGGTGAGGTCCCAGGAGAGCCGGTGGGCGTTCCGGAAGCCGTAGGCGTAGATCTCCCCGAGTGTATTGGGATCGCCATCCGCGGCGAATTTGTTGATCGCTGGAATCGTGTAATCCCCGAGTCCTTTGGTCCCTCCCGACACGGACGGGCTGCGCGGATCAATCCGCAGGATGGCAGTGACCACGGTATCCAGGCGCTGCGTCTGGCGGGGATTGCTCGCGTTCGGCCCGCCGCCATTGCTGAACCCGAGATCGCTGCCGCTGGTGTAGAGCAGTCCGTAATCGGGGGCGCCGGGCTTGGACGTGGGGTTGAACTCGACAGCGCCGAACGGGTGGGTGAGGTTGGTGACCACCTGGCCCACGCGGAGCAGTTCCCGCCGGGTGCCCTCGAAGGTGTTGGCAGCCGGGTTCGTGGCGTGCCACTCCGTGATGACGTCGTGGTGGTTCACATCGACTTCCGTGTACCCCGGCGGAATGAAGTTCAGCTTCCCGGGATTATCCTTCGCCCGCTCGCCGTGCACCGTGTAGAACAAGCCGTTCCGCGCGAAATCCGGGTGGAACGTGAAGCCGATGAACCCGCTCTCCAGCCGGTTGTAGATAGCGAACGGAAAGGCAGCGGCGACGTCGGCATAGACAGAGGTCTGGTTGTTGCGGTCGAGCAGGTACAGGAAACCGCGCGAGTCGTTGGCGAAGCGCCGGCCGTCCGCAATGTCCCGGACGTAGCTGACGCGCGCCCAGCCGGCCGGCACCACCTCTTGGTCGGCGGGGCGCAGCCCGCGCGTATCCGGCAGACGCGCGATTTCCTTGATCTGAACGGTCAGTCCCCGTTTGACGACCGGGTCCGCAATTGGATTGCTGACCTGGGCGTGCAGCAGGCCGGCGGCCCCGAACGCCAGGACTATCAGGATGAGGAGCAGTACCCGTACGCGCATGAATCCTCCTATGGCCGGTTGGCAACCTTCTGGGCCTCCAGGACGGCGTGGCACTCGCACTCGACCACTCCGGGCGTTCCTCTCGACCCGGAATTGGAAGACCAGTAACTGAACCGACATTGTTCTTTTTAGCTTTCCGCGGTTGCCAGTATACACCATCTCCCTCAAACGGAACCCTCACATTCCGTGCAGTCGTGCCCATGCAGTCGTGAAGGAGCGCCGCCGCCCGAGCGGCCACGCCCGCTGGCTGGTCGCCTGACCTTCCTCGTTAGGAGCCGCCCGGGGCGGCGAGCAGCGAATCGAAATAGGTGAGCATTTGCTGGCTGGTCCAGTCGGCGGCGCCGATGATCTTGTTGAGCAAGCGGCCTTCGCGGCTGACGATGTAGCTTTCCGGCAGCTTGAAGGTTCCGTAGCGTTCGCTGGTGCTGTGGGAGGGGTCGCGGAGGGTGACGAAGCTGATGTGGTTCTTGGCAAGGAACTCGCGGTAAGCGTCGGGGTCCTCGTCCACGCTCACGCCGAGGATGTGCAGTCCCTTGCCGGCGTATCGCTCCGCCAGGCGGTTGAGCGAGGGCATCTCCTCGATGCAGGGGGCGCACCAGGTGGCCCAGAAGTTCACGATGACAATCTTGCTGCGAAAGTCCGCGAGCGCGACGACTTGCCCG
>MEKR01000015.1:337-10417 GCA_001767035.1 Acidobacteria bacterium RIFCSPLOWO2_02_FULL_61_28 | reverse complement strand
CCCGGGCTGCTGCATGGCGGCGTGGCCTTTGCGCTGATGGATGAGGCCCTGGCTTGGGCGCTCTATTTCCAGGGGCTTTATGGAGTCACCGCGCGGGTCCAGACGCGTTTTCGGCAGCCGATCGCCAGCGGGACGAAATTGACGATCCGAGCCTGGACCCTCGAACAAAATCGGCGGCTCGTCAGCGCCCGAGCAGAGATCCGATTGGACGCCCCAAACGGAGAAGGCGGAGCGCTTGTGGCGGAAGCCAATGCCACGATGTACCTGCCGGAACTGAATCCGAGCCGCGACCGTAAGGGAGCGGGCAGGAAGGAGTAAGAAGCAATAGCCACAGAGACACAGAGGCACAGAGAAAATATGGTTAGAGAGAAGGAAGTGCAGGTCCTTCGCGCCGGCCTGAACGCCGTCGCTCAGGATGACACGCTTGGGGCGTTTGAGTGTCCGACAATATATGTTCCGGGGCATGGCACTAGAAAACACGTTCGCTGTCGAGCAGGATCGTCACGGGGCCGTCGTTGACCAGTTCGACCTCCATCATGGCCCGAAAGACGCCGCTTTCGACGCGCAGGCCGTGGCGGCGCAGGGCGCTGAGGAAATACTCATAAAGCGGTTCGGCTTCCGCCGCCGGCGCAGCGTCAATGTAGCTCGGGCGGCGGCCCTTGCGCGTGTCCCCGAAGAGCGTGAACTGGGAAACAGCCAGGACGGCGCCACCTACGTCGAGAACCGAAAGGTTCGTCTTACCCTCCGCGTCGGGGAAGATTCGGAGAACCGCGACCTTTTCGGCCAGGTAGTCCGCCGCCTCGCGGGTGTCTCCGGAGCGGATGCCCAGCAATACAACCAGGCCCTTGCCGATCTCGCCGACTGTCCTCGAGTCCACCCGTACCGAGGCGCGGGAGACTCGCTGCACGACCGCTCTCATTTCGGTTCCTTTCGCGCGGCCACCGCTGCGCGACAACATGCTCACCACCGCAAATACAACGGCAGACGCCTCGCGGGCGGCTTTTGCATTTATCTCCTCTCTCCGTTATCCTAGCAAAGCATGTCGGGGAATAGGGGCAAGGGGATGCCGGTTTCACCGGAGCAATTCCGGAAAGTTCTGGGACATTTTGCCACAGGGGTGACGGTGGTCACGACCCGCCTGGCTTCCGGCGAGCCTTGGGGTTTTACGGTCAATGCGTTCACGTCGCTGAGCCTTGCCCCGCCGCTGGTTCTCGTCTGCGTGGACCACGGGACCGAGAGCTTCCAGGCGATGCGCCGCGCGGAGTATTTCGCGGTCAACTTCCTCACGGAAGACCAGGAAGACCTCTCGCGGGTTTTTGCTGCCAAATTGCAGGACCGGTTCCGGCACGTTCCTCATTCGGACAGTTCTCACGGCTCTCCGCTGCTGGAGGGCTGCCTCGGGTTTGTCGAGTGCCGCAAGATTTCCTCCCACGCCCACGGCGATCACACCATCCTGATTGGAGAAGTGCTCGAAGCCAAGGCCCGCGGCGGGCATCCCTTGCTTTTCTATCGCGGTTCCTACGCCCACATGGAGCCGTCTCTCGAACCGACCAAGCGATAGCTTCTCCGAGACAGACAAAACAGGGTCTTCGGCCCAGCCGTCAACGATTCTGTACGACGGGGGGCAGCGTCCCGGTTCCTTGTCGCAATCCAAACTCAACCCCGAACCGCTCGAAGACAAAGTGCGAGAGCGCATCGGTATAGAATTTCTGGCTGCGGCCGCGCACGGCCGGTTCCGGTTCCTCGGGACTCACCAAGTGGTGCAGCTCATGGAGGAAGACGGCCAGCAAAGCGAGCTGCCACCGAAAGGAACTCATTTCCTTGGTGCCGGCTTCCGGGGGCAGAGCCAAGTTCGACAACGGAAGCGGCTCCCATTCCCGGATGGCCTCGAATGCCAGGTCGAGTTCGCCGGTCCGGACGCCGCTCAGATCGCGGAGCTTACGCGTCAGCCGGCTCTCTGTGCCGGACGGATGGTGGTGCCCCAAACAGGCGCAAATATTGTGCCGCCGCAGCAGGACGACGACCAGCGGGGGCGCGCCCTGCAACGTGCCCGCGTAGCGCTGCCGGAACGACGGCGGCAGCGTTGTCCAGACTGCATCCAACGATTCCCGGAAGCGCCGTACCCCCTCCTCGTCTCCCTTGGCGTAGGAAATCAGGATCAGCGGTAATTCCGCAGCGGGCCGCACCAAGACCTGTTCCTGGCCCCGGAGCAACTGATAGAACCGCCACAGCAATCCCGGGGAGTGTCCGATGCGTCGTCCGTGGACCCCTCTGCCCACTGTTCCAACTCCTTCTTGCCCAGCGGGTCGCCATCGCCCAACGGGCAAAGCCCTATAAAAAACGATACCACTGGGAGGCCACCGTCGGCTCGAAAAATTCTCACCGGCGGCAGGGCGGGGGAGTTTGCTCGGCGCGCCAGTGAGGGTCCTGTTGAAAGAGGCGCAACTGGTGAATCGGCGCAAACGCCTCGGCGGGATACTCTCGATGGCAGCCCGTCAGGCCGTATTTCTGACGCAGGTCCCGGACCAGCCCCTCGATTCGTTCCGCGTAACGTCCGCGGAGGTAGGCTCCGTGCCCGTAGAGCCGCCGGTATTTCGCAACCAGGTGGGGAAACTCTTTCTCGAGGAAGGGGAAGAACGCTTTCTGGGCCGACGGCATCAGGAAAAGCACGTTGGCGGCAAAGGAGCAGGCGCCAATGCGTGCCGCGGCGCGGGCAATCGCTTCCAGGTCGCGGGGATCATCGGTGATGGCCGGCAGGACCGGCATGGCAAAGAGCGCCACCGCGATGCCTGCCCGCGCCACTTCTGCGGCCGCGGCCAAACGCAGGTCGGGCCGCGTCGCGCGCGGCTCCAAGCGCCGGGCCAATTCCGGGCGCAGCGTGGTAATGGTCATGTTGACCTGCAATTCATTGGCTCGCCCGATCTCGCGCAGCAAATCGAGGTCGCGACGGATCAAGTCCGATTTGGTAGTGAGGGAAAGACGCAGGCCGCGGAAATCCCGGAAGGTTTCCAGGATGCTTCGCGTGACCTGAAACTGCCGCTCGGCAGGCTGGTAGGGGTCCGTTGCCGTGCCGATGGCAATCGCGCCCGTGGGGTGCTTGGCCAGTTCGCTCCGCAGGATTTCTCCTGCCCGCTCTTTGCTGTAGATCTTCTCCTCGAACTCCGCCGGATTCTCCATTCCCAGATATTCGTGCGTGTACCGCGCATAACAGTACTGGCAGCCG
Organism: Acidobacteria bacterium RIFCSPLOWO2_02_FULL_61_28; assembly: GCA_001767035.1. Lineage (GTDB taxonomy): Bacteria > Acidobacteriota > Terriglobia > 2-12-FULL-54-10 > 2-12-FULL-54-10 > 2-02-FULL-61-28. The sequence goes on along the minus strand of MEKR01000015.1, from coordinate 7,194 downwards.
AATTCGCAACCGCGATAGGGATTGATGGTCCAGGTGAACGGGACCCGGCCGCTGGCGCAACGGTTCAAGATCGTCCGGGAAGCGAGGCGGAAGTACTGGACCTTCTGCTTTTCGCCCGCCAGCGGGCTTGCGGCGGCCACTTTGGCGAGACCCACCAAGGGGGGTGTCTCTGCGGCTGGTGAGGGCGGAAACGGAAAGAGCGGCATCCCAGTATATTCGCTTTTCGTTCGCCATATTGTCAAGTCAATTGTAGCTCCGGTACTGGGTCAGTTTGAATGTAAGGGCATGGCTTCAGCCATGCCGAGGCCATGCACCTCTGGATGGGCTTTAGCCCCTGAGGTCCTGCCTCAGCGGTTGAAACCGCTGGATGCACCGGCTGTGCGGCACGGTTGAAACCGTGCCCTTCCAGTTCGGAAATATTCAAACTGACCCACTACCGTGGCTCCTGGGCCGTTCCCGATTCGGTTGCTCGGGTCACCTTTCAGAACCAAGGCAAGAGAATTCTTCCGAATCTTCCGAGAGAACCGAGAAAACCGAATTCTGCCGGGCGCGGACGGCAAATCAGGCCGCTCTCCGGCTCCCAGTAGTCTCTCAGCTTGAGCAGGGGAATTCAATCTTTAATCCGTGTCCCACAGCCGAGCAGAAACATGATTGACAGGGGAGCCAGGGAAAGCCATAATGAGCATCTACATATCAGCAGTACGCCCAGCACGGCCGGGGATGGCCCGATCTCAAGGGCCGCACGATTCATCACAACCAAAGGAGAACCGGAAATCCCAAACGAGTCGGCAGCCACCCTGCCTTGCGGCCAAGGAACGCGACGATGCCGGCGAGTATCTTGGAGGTAGGGCAGCAGTTTGGAGGGTGTGCACACACGCACGGCCGGGGGTGTTCTGAATTCAAGAGGAGTCACGATGCGCCGAGGGTTGAACAGGACCGCTCTTGCATTGCTGGCGGGATGGCTGTGCGTCGGACCGGTGACGACAACGCGGGCAAGCGCCCAAGCCCGGTCCGAAACGCTCTATAAGCGGCTGGGGGGATATGACGCCATCGCCGCCGTGGCGGACGACTTCATCGGGCGGCTCGCCTCCGACCCCAGCCTGACTCGTTTCTTCCAGGGCTCCAGCGCCGATTCCCGCCGGCAGCGGCGGCAACGCTTGGTCGAGCAGTTGTGCGCGGCAGCGGGAGGGCCTTGCTATTACACGGGCCGCAGCATGAAGGTTGCTCACCAAGGGCTTGGCATCAGCGAAGCAGACTGGGCTGTGACGGTAAAACATCTTCTGGAATCGCTGGAGAAATTTCAGGTGCGACCGCCGGAGAAAGAAGAGCTGCTCCAGATCGTTTCCGGCGTGAAAGCGGATATCGTTGAAACAGGCAAGGAGACAGGCAAGCCCAGCGGGCGCTCTCCGTAAGACCTGAACACGAGAGCCGGCACGCTTCCCCTCTCGCAATTCCCTGAATACGCGGAAGGGAGCGTCAGGGCACGCCTTCAGGCGTGCCGAGAAAAACTTCGGAAGGGACGGGGCTTTAGCCCCTGAGGTGCGTCATTGCCCCCCAGCGGCTGAAGCCGCTGTCGTCCCTGCGCCTTGTTCGGCTCGGTTATAACCGCGCCCTGACAACAGCGTAAAACGCGTTATGCAATAGCTTGTAGCGCCCAATCTTCACCGAGGGGGAGCGAATGGTTGCAGGAACACCGTCCCTGACCGGCCGGCAAAAGTACGCCGGTTTGGACCCGAAGCGGTTGCTCTGGGTCTATCGCATGATGCTTCTTTCCCGCCGGTTGGATGAGAAGGAAATCCAATTACACCGGCAAGGACGCTCTTTTTTCCAAATCAGCGGGGCCGGACACGAGGCCTTGCAACTCGCCGCCGCTCTGGCCCTGCGGCCGGGTTCCGACTGGCTCTTTCTTTACTATCGCGGGCGGGCGCTGGCGCTGGCTGCCGGGTTCACGCCCCTGGAACTGTTGCTCGAAGCGGTCGGATCGTCCCAGGCGCCCTTCAGCGGCGGGCGACAGATGCCCTCCCACTGGGGCAGCCGGCGGCTGCAGGCTGTTTCGCGGTCGAGTCCGACCGGAACGCAGTGGTTGCAAGCGGTGGGCTGCGCCGAAGCCGACCGGTATTACCGCCGCGTTCCCGAGTCCCGTCCGGCGGGCGCTCCCGCGGCAGAGGACGGGTTGGTCTGCGTCAGCGGGGGCGACGGCTCCACCAGCGAAGGCGAATTCTTTGAGTCGCTCAACACCGCGTGCAGCGAGCGGCTTCCGGTTCTCTACCTCATCGAAGACAACGGTTACGCCATCTCGGTCCCGGTCGAGTTCCAAACTCCCGGAGGCAATATTTCCCGCCTGCTTTCCGGGTATCCCAACCTGTTTTGCCAGGAGGTGGACGGGACGGATGTTCTGGCGAGTTATGATGTGTTGCGGCGGGCAGTCGCTCACTGCCGCGAGGGGCGCGGTCCGGCCCTGGTTCACGGGCACTTGGTGCGGTTGCATTCTCATTCCGTTTCCGATGACCAGAAGCTCTACAAGACTCCGGAGGAGCTGGCCGCGGAAGCCCAACGCGATCCGTTGGTGAAATTCGCCGAGTTCCTGGAGGCTGAGAAGCTGCTCGCTCCGCCAGACCGCGCCAAACTGGAAGAGGAAGTCCGGCAGGAAGTGGAGGAAGCCACGGAGCGGGCCTTGCAAGCACCGTCGCCGGAGGGCAGTTCCGCGACCCTGCATGTCTACTCTCCCACCGTGGACCCCACCAGCCGCGCCTTTGACACGGAGCCGCAACCCACCGGTGAGCCAGGCACGATGGCAGAGTCGCTCAACGCCTGCCTGCGGGACGAGATGCGCCGGAACCCGCGCATGATGGTCTTCGGGCAAGACGTCGCCGATTGCAGCCGCGAGGAGCGCCTGACCCAGGTCAAGGGCAAAGGCGGCGTGTTTAAGGTCACGCACGGCTTGCAACGCGAGTTCGGCAGCCCGCGCGTCTTCAATACGCCGATTGCGGAAGCCAACATCGTGGGCCGCGCCATTGGCTGCGCGCTGCGCGGGCTGAAGCCCGTCGTCGAAATCCAGTTCTTCGATTACATCTGGCCGGCAATGATGCAAATCCGCGACGAGCTGGCCGTGCTGCGGTGGCGCTCGATCAGCAATTTCAGTTGCCCGGTGGTCATTCGCGTGGCCTACGGCGGATATTTGAACGGCGGAGGCATCTACCACAGCCAGTGCGGCGAGAGCATCTTTACGCACATCCCCGGGCTGCGCGTGGTTCTTCCTTCAACCGCCCAGGACGCGAGCGGCCTCCTCCGCACGGCCATCCGCTGCGATGACCCCGTGCTGTTCCTCGAACACAAGCATCTCTACCGACAACCTTACAACCGCAGCCCCTATCCCGGCCCCGACTATATGATCCCCTTCGGAAAGGCCCGCCTCGTCAAGGAAGGCAAGGACGTGACCGTAGTTACCTACGGCGCCGTGGTGCAGAAGGCCTTGCAGGCGGCCGAGAAACTCGCCCAGGAAGGCTTCCACGTCGAGCTGCTCGACCTCCGCTCGCTCAATCCCTACGACTGGGAAGCCATCGTGCGCTCCGTCGGCAAGACCAGCCGCGTGCTGGTAGCGCACGAAGACTGCCTCTCATGGGGCTTCGGGGCCGAGATTGCCGCCCGCATCTCCGACGAGTTGTTTGACCGGCTGGACGCCCCCGTCAAACGCGTCGGCGCGCTCGACACCTACGTCGGCTACCACCCCAACCTCGAAAAAGAAATCCTCCCGCAAGCCAGCGATATCGAGAACGCGCTGCGGGAATTGCTGGCGTGGTAGCGATTCGAGCTTTCCCACCGCACCGGTAGCCACGGCATGTTCTTTATGCCGTGGGTTTGTTTCCGAAAAAAGCCCACGGCAAAAAGCCCACGGCACTGAAAAACGTGCCGTGGCTACCGCGGTGGATGCGTTATATCGCAACATTGAGAATGCCCTAGCCCTCATCCGCTTGCTCTCTTGCCTTTCGGAAAACCCCAAGAAACATGACCCGCGTCAGCTTCCCCGTCTGCGTGTTTTGGCGCGACGGATGGTAAGAGGCGATCAATGCGGGCAGCGGCGGCGGGAATTTGTAAACCGCGCCGTGGGCAAAGTGGAAGGAAGTGCGAGTGGTAGCCACGGCACGATTTTCGTGCCGTGGGCTCTTCTGAGCGCGGGAGGCAATCAGACCCCGGTTCCGAAGAATCGAGAGATACGCGTCAAAGGCAATCTTCCCCAGCGCGACCACAACCTGCACGTCTCGCAGTAAATTGATCTCCCGTTCCAGATACTCCCGGCAGTTGCGGAACTCCTCCGGCGACGGTTTATTCCCCGGCGGGGCGCAGCGGGCTGCCGCTGTGATGTAGGCGCCGCGCAAGCGAAGTCCGTCGTTGCGCGACACCGCCTGCGGCTGATTGGAGAAGCCGCATTGATAAAGCGTCGCGTATAAAAGATCGCCGGAGCTATCGCCCGTAAAGACGCGGCCGGTGCGGTTGCCGCCGTGCGCGGCAGGCGCCAGCCCAATCACCAGCAGCCGTGCCTTGGGGTCGCCGAAGCCCGGCACGGGCTTCCCCCAATACTCCCAGTCGCGGTAGGCCCTGCGCTTCTGCTCCGCGATTCGGCAGCGATACTCAACCAGCCGCGGACAGCGCGTGCAGGCAATGACTTCCTGCTCGATTTTCTTCAAGTTGTCCAGCATCGCCTAACCTGGTTCATTCATGAAACTCAACAATCACCGCAACCATTTCTTTTCTCTAGCCCAGGCGTTCACGCCTGGGAACCGAGGGTGCAATCGTTGTTTTCTTGCCCCCTTTAGGGGGGACCGCAAAGCCACCCCGACAATGCGCCGTGCTCCCTGTGCTATCATTCTCCTCGCTGTCGGAGATCGCGGCAAGCAAATTTGCTAGAAGCCGTTGCATAACCTATTTTAGGTGTCGTCAGGGCACGGTTTTAACCGTGCCGTAACCGCGGCATTGCGGGCTGGGCTTTAGCCCCTGAGGTCCGTCCCTCAGCGGCTGAAGCCGTAAGGAAGAGGAATTGATATCACTCGCTTTACGGCATGGCTGAAGCCATGCCCTGACGGGAGGAACGGGGTTGTGGAACAGGTTCTAGACAATAACAATCTGCGAGTTGTCGGAGACCCAGGAGGCAACCCATGAGCCAGCTTACCGAAACCGCCGTCAAAGGCCCACACTCGAATCTGCGGGAGAAATATGGCTGCCTGATCGGCGGCGAGATCACCGGCTCGGGAAGCGGGAATACGTTTCCGACGATCAATCCAGCGACTGGTGAAAAGCTGGCCGATGTACCGGACTGCGATGCGCGTGACGTCAACCGCGCCGTCGAGGCCGCGCAGAAAGCTTATCCCGGCTGGCGGCGGCTGACGCCCATGGAGCGGGCCGAGTATTGCCGGCGGTTTGCAGCGCGGCTGCGCGAGCGGGCCGACGTGTACGCCATGCTCGATGCGCTCGATAGCGGAAACACCGTCAAAGCGATGCGCCAGGACGTAGCGAACGCCGCCCGGCTGCACGATTACTTCGCCGGCCTCGCGCCGGAGCTGAAGGGTGAGACGATCCCCGCGAACACCCAGACGTTTAACTTCACGCTGCGGGAGCCGTTCGGCGTCGTGGGCCGCATCACGCCGTTCAATCACCCGATTCTGTTTGCCGCGTCGCGCCTGGCGGCCCCGCTGGTCGCCGGCAACACGGTCGTCTTGAAGCCCGCCGAGCAGACGCCGCTCTCGGCGCTTGAAATGGCGCACGATTTGAAAGAAATTTTCCCGCCCGGCGTAGTCAATGTCATCAGCGGCGACGGTCCGCAAGCCGGCGCGCCGCTCGTGAAGCACCCCGCCGTGCGCCGCGTCGCCTTCACGGGGTCCGTCGAAGTCGGGCGCGAGATCATGCGCGCCGCCGCCGACGGCTTAAAGACCATCTCGCTCGAACTCGGCGGCAAGAATCCGATGGTCATCTTCCCGGACGTGGACCTCGACCAGGCGGTGGCTTCGGCCTTCAACGGAATGAACTACTGCTGGGTGCAGGGGCAGTCCTGCGGTTCGACCTCGCGGCTGTTTCTGCACGCAGACATTCACGACGCATTCCTGGCGCGCCTCACCGAGCGCGTCAAAGCCGTGCGCATCGGATTGCCGACTGATGAGGCCACCGAGATGGGATGTCTTGTCTCGCAGCAGCAATTCGATAAAGTAATGTCCTACATCGAGCTTGGCAAAAAGGAAGGCGCGCAACTGGTCGCGGGCGGCGGCAAGCCTTCGAACCCGGAGTTGCAGTGCGGCTACTTCGTGCTGCCGACCATCTTCGACCAGGTGGACTACCGGATGCGCCTGGCGCAGGAAGAAATTTTTGGCCCGGTGCAGTCGGTCATTACATGGAAGAACCTGGACGAGCTGATCCCGATGGCGAACAGCGTGCTCTACGGCCTGACGGCGAGCATCTGGACGCGCGACTTTGCGGCCGCCTACCGCCTCGCGCAAGAGATCGAGGCCGGCTACGTCTGGATCAACGACAGCAGCCGCCACTTCACCGGTGTCCCCTTCGGCGGCTATAAACAAAGCGGCCTGGGGCGAGAAGAATCGTATTCGGAGCTATTGAGCTACACGCAGATCAAGAGCATCAACGTGAATTTGGCGTGAGCGGCCCGGCTAGCCGGTGGTCGTTGAGCCGGCTGTAAGGCTGAGCTACATGGACCCACCCTTGCGGTGCACCAGGCTCCGCCACCGGTCGTAGGGCATCTCGCTGATCCACGCGAGCATCGAGCGCATGGCGAACGCGGGCGTGTCGTTGTAGAAGCCGGACTGCTTGCGGATAAAGAAGTGGGGCTGGCCGAGGCGGTCGGTGGCCGGGAG
>MEKR01000015.1:0-304 GCA_001767035.1 Acidobacteria bacterium RIFCSPLOWO2_02_FULL_61_28 | reverse complement strand
CCGGTAGTGCTTGCGCTCCGAAAGCGCGCGGTCGAGCGTACAGTCCACTCGAATCCAGCGGCCGTCAAGGTACACGGCGTTCATGCCGTGGTGGATGAGTTCGTTGGTGCCGAGCAGCTCGAAAAACTTCCCCACGATCATGTAGTCTTCGAGGTCCTGGAAGCCGATGCGCGCCGGGATGCCGCTCGCGCGGCAGAGCGCCGCAAACAGCGCCGCCTTCTGCATACAAAAACCGTGGCCAAGTTCGAGGGCGTGCGACGCACGGAAGTGGCTGCGGTTGCGGACAGCGGGCGCGAAGTTGTAA
>MEKR01000014.1 GCA_001767035.1 Acidobacteria bacterium RIFCSPLOWO2_02_FULL_61_28 | reverse complement strand
ACCTCGCGGATCGCGGCCTGCACTTTGGCGATCAGTTCCGGCGGAATTTCATTGATGCCGTGCGCCGCGCTGGCGTGTTCCGCGCACTTCTGCATGACCTCTTCCACGGTGTTGCCGCGAGCCTGGAAATCGCAATCCACGCCAACGTCTCTGCAAGTGATTTGTTTTGCCATGGGTGACCTCCTATTTTTCAGGTTTGCCGATTCTATACCATTTTCAGGGTTGCTGTATAACAAAACGCGATGCTGTCATCCTGAGCCCTTCGGCTTCGCTCAGGGTAAACTCCGCGAAGGATCTGCTCTTCTTTGAGGTCAGCAATCCGTTGCGGGGAAAGCAGATTCTTCGGGCCCCGGCAAGCCGGGGTCCTCAGAATGACGTCATCGGCGGCAACAACACTATACAGCAACGGTGAAACCGCTCTAAACCGTCCGTGCGGGCTGTGTCCAGTCCGAAAAATTCGCTGCCGGTCCGGCAGACTCTGTGTCGGATGCGCCCTCTGGACTCTTCCCCCGAAGTGTGAGAGCATACACGCTAGGCTGAGGGGTGAGAACGCGCCGCGAGAGATTTTGCGTGCTTGCGCCTTCCATCCGCCTCTTCAGCCCCGAGTCCCGTGAGAAGCCATTCACCGTGGACCAAAGGAGCCGAGCCGTGAAGACACTTTACGTGGGCAATCTCCCCTTTACAGCAACCGAAGACGAATTGCGAGACTGGTTTGCAAACGCAGGCGTCACGCCCAGCAGCGTGCAAATTATCCGCGACCGCTTCTCCGGGAATCCGCGCGGGTTTGGGTTTGTGGAAATCGGCAGCGACCCCGAGGCGGAGAACGCCATCCAGATGCTGAACGGCAAGGAGTTTCAAGACCGCGCGCTGGTCGTCAACGAAGCCCGGCCACGGACGGAACGCGGGGGCGGCGGCGGCGGCGGCGGCGGCGACCGGCCGCGAGGCGGAGGCGGAGGCGGGGGCGGACGAGGACGCGGCGGCCCCGGCCGGCGCAGCTATTAACGCCCGAATCGTTCGCTCTCCGGCGTCAGCGGGAGGAGTCGCCCCCGGCGGGCCGGGGTCTCTCCGTTACTCTTGCCGCACCACCATTCGCCAAAGGAAAACGGTTCTGCGAGCGTCTTGACGCAACGGCGGCGGGGTTGAATTTCTCGATCCGCCGCAGCCGGAGGTGGAAGCGTGTCGCCCAGCCCCGATGGTCCGGGGGAAACTCGCAGCGCCATTCTGGAATCCGCCCCGGCGCGCCGGGGGCCGTGGCATCGCGAACTGACTGCGGGCCAGTGGCGCGTTCTGACGGCCGCCTTCCTCGGCTGGATTTTTAACGGCTACGAAGCCTACGTGCTGTTCCTCGCCATGGCGCCCGCGCTGCGGCAACTGCTCGCTCCCGCCCAACTGCCCGATCTCTCTTCCTATGCCGGGATTCTGGTCGCCGCCACTTTGGTCGGCTGGGCCACCGGCGGAGTCCTCGGCGGCATTGCCGCCGATTACTTTGGCCGCAAGCGGACCATGATGGCCACCATCCTCACCTACGCCGTTTTCACCGGGCTGACCGGCTTCTCCCAAAGCTGGGTTCAATTGGCGGTATTTCGATTCCTCACGGGATTGGGGCTGGGAGGCGAGTGGGCCACCGGAGCCACTCTGATCGCCGAAACCTGGCCGTCGCGGGCCCGCGCCAAAGGGCAGGGGATCATGCAATCGGCCTTCGGGTGGGGCTCGCTGCTGGCAGCCGCGGCCTGGTATTTTCTCCAACCCGTCGGCGGGCCGGCCGCCTGGCGCGTTCTGTTCTTTCTCGGGATCATCCCAGCCTTCCTCGTCCTCTATATCCGAAAAAACGTGGACGAGTCGGAGAAGTGGCTGGCGAAGCAAGCCGAGCGCCGGAGGCTGAAATCGCAGCGCCGTTCCGGGACCGCCCTCTCGCGCGAGGAAGCGTTCGTCGCCGACTTCACGGTGGTCGCCCTATTCCGCAATCCTCCGCTCCGGCGGCTGGTGTTGCTTGCGATCGTGATGTCGGTCGCCTCTTCGGTGGGATACTGGGCCGTCGCGACCTGGATTCCTGCCTACACCGAGTCGGTTGCCAAGGCCGCCGGGGAATCCAATCCCGGCCGCTGGGCCGCGATCGCGGGATTGTCCCACACCGTCGGCGCCATCATCGGGTATCTCGCCGGAGGTTTCCTGGCCGACGTCATCGGACGGCGCGCGCTGTTGGCCTGCTTCTTCGGCGGGGGCCTGTTGACGATCCCGCTGCTGTACGTCTGGACGCATTCTCTCCCGGCGGTGGTGTTCGCGGCGGGCCTCAATGGGATGCTGACCCTCGGGCAGTTCGTCTGGATGGCGATCTATCCTCCGGAGCTGTTTCCCACGGCCGTCCGGGCGACCGCCGTCAGCCTGATCTTCAACAGCGCGCGCTACATCTCGTTCCTCGGCCCGCTGTTTGCCGGAGTCCTCATCACGCGCCTCGGCGGCTACAGCCAGACGGCGATGCTCTTCAGCGTCGTCTACTTGTTCGCGCTCATGGTCGTCCCGTTCCTGCCCGAAACCAAAGGCCAACCGCTGCCGGCTTGACTACCGCTGCTCTATGTCCACGGCACCCTTTGACATCGTAATCATCGGTGGCGGAATCATCGGCCTGGCGAGCGCCCTGGAAGCCACGCGGCGATTCCCCAGCCAGCGAATCCTGGTCCTGGAGAAAGAGAACCGCGTCGCCGCGCACCAGACCGGCCACAACAGCGGCGTGATCCATTCCGGCATTTACTACCAGCCCGGCTCGCTCAAGGCCCGGACCTGCGTCGAGGGCGCCGCGGCGATGGTGGCCTTCTGCCGGGAGCATAGCCTCCCGCACGAGCTTTGCGGGAAGGTGGTGGTCGCCACGCGCGAAGAGGAACTGCCCGCGCTCGAAGAACTCCAGCGGCGCGGCACAGCCAATGGCGTTCCTGATCTCACGATGATCGGCACGGAACGGTTGCGGGAGATCGAGCCGCACAGCGCCGGCATTCGCGCGCTCCACGTGCCGGTCACCGGCATCACCGACTACGTTGCCGTGGCGGAGAAATACGCGCAGCTCGTCGCAGAGCGGGGCGGGGAAGTCCGCACAGGAACTCGGGTTTTGAATCTGGCGCGTCGCGGCGGCGAGATGATCGTTGAGACCACTAAGGGACCTTTCTCTGCGCGCTCCGTCATCAACTGCGCCGGCCTTCACAGCGACCGTATCGCCCGGCTTGCCGGGGCGCGGACGGATTCGATCATCGTGCCGTTTCGGGGCGAGTATTACGAGATCACTCCGGAACGCCATGACCCGGGACGCCATGAGTTGGTGCGCGGGCTGATCTACCCGGTGCCCGATCCGAAGTTCCCGTTCCTGGGCGTACACTTCACGCGCAGGATTCGCGGCGGCGTCGAGGCAGGACCGAACGCGGTGCTCGCCCTGCGGCGCGAAGGCTATCGCAAGACGGATTTCAGTTTCACTGATGCGTTGACGACATTCACTTATCCGGGTTTTTGGCGCATGGCGGGGAAGTATTGGCGCAGCGGCCTCGACGAGTTCTACCGCTCGCTGAGCAAGCGCGCTTTCGTCCATGCGCTCCAGCGCCTCGTCCCGGAGATTCAGGAAACCGATCTGCGCCCCGGCGGCTCGGGCGTCCGCGCCCAGGCGCTCGACCGCAACGGCAAGCTCCTCGACGACTTCCACATCGTCCGCGCCGACGGCGTCATCCACGTCCTCAACGTCCCCTCCCCCGCCGCCACGGCTTCCCTCGTGATCGGACGAACCATCGTGGACCTGCTGGCTTGAACTGGATCATTCATGAGAAAAAGGAACAGGACAACCGCTCCTCATTTTTCTCTAGCCCAGGCGTTTACGCCTGGGTCAGAAGTAGCAAACGCTTTTTCTCAGCCTCCTTCAGGGGGCTTGCAATTCTTCTGGCTTCAGCCCTTGCCCCGTCCCGATGGCTCAAGCCGCTTTCGAGAAGCCCGCTAAAGCGGGCTCTGATCCTCTTCTAATACCCCGCACACCCAGCACTGAAGTGCTGGGCTAGAGAAAAATTCCCATCGGTCATGAACAATCCAGGTGAAGCCGACGGGATGATACAATGGAGCTGATGAGTATTGATTAGTTCCCATCAGGAGGCATCACATGGCAAAGAAGGCTGTACGAAAAGTTTCTGTTATGCCGATCACGAAGGCCCGGATCAATCTCGGCGCGGTGGTCCGGCGCGTTCATTTGAACAAAGAATACATCATCCTGGAAAAAGGCGGCATCCCCGTCGTGGGTATTATGGACGCTGACGAACTGGAAGACTACCTGGAAGTGCATGACCCCAAGGTTCAGGCGCAAATCGAAAAGAGCACTCAGGCATATCTGGCCGGAAAGAGCCGTCCCGCGAGGGAATTTCTTGCTGAACTCCAAAGAGAGAACGAACTCCAATCAGGAAGGCGTCGTAAAGCATGACGCCCGCTTTTTCTGTTCGCACGGACGCCCACTTTGAGCGATTGGCTCGCCCAATGCGGAAGCATCATCGTGACTTCGATGGGTTTTTCCTCCGTGCTGTTGAAATTCTCGAAATTGATCCCTTCAACGTTACTCGATCTCACCCAATCAAGAAATTGACGGATGTGCCGAAAGGAAAGGGGCAATACCGCCTTCGCCTCGGCCGCTGGCGCTTCCGCTATGACATTTATGGCCAAGAGGTCGTCCTGATCTACTGCGGCCTGCGGCGGGAAGACATCTACGATTAGCGGGATGTTTCTCCGGCCGCTTCCGCCGAACCGGATGATTTTGGAATCATGTTCCGGTAGAATAGACTGGATTGCACATACCTTGAGACGAAGGAGACTTCTGGATGCGCCGCTCTGTGATGATGCTGATTACTCTGTTTGCGGGGGCCTGTTTTCTGCGGGCGCAAACACCGAGCCCGCTCAGTTCCGAGGCGAAGCAAGCCTACACCGGGATCAAGAACAACTTGATTCGCATGGCGGAAAAAGTGCCCGAGGAACACTACGCTTTCAAAGCGACTCCCGAAGTACGCCCCTTTAGCGAGATTATTGCCCACGTGGCCGACTATCAGGTCCGGGCCTGCGCCGCCGTGCAGGGGCAGCCGAAGGCCGTCAACGCGGCGTCGAAAACGACCAAGGCCGATCTCGTGGCGGCGGTCAAGGAAGCCTTCGCCATCTGCGACGCCGCCTTCGACATGGTCACCGACGCCAACGCCGCGGAAATGGTTCCGGTAGGCAACCGGCAGCGCAGCAAGCTGGGCGCGCTCTACACGGTCATCACGCACGGAAACGAAGAGTACGGCTATATGGCGGTCTACCTGCGCCTGAAGGGGATCGTGCCTCCGTCGAGCGAGTGATCGGCCTGCGAATACGAATCATCACGCGGGTGCGAGGTTCTTCCCGCAACACGTTTACTCAGCCCTTCAGCACCCCGATGGGCACCAGCCGCGCGGTTTTGCGGGCGAGGCCGGCCTGGGCGACGACCTCTTGACTCCCCCTGCGATCAAGCCGATACTCAATTCTAGCAGGAGAAGGGACATTATGACCCGCATGACGGCCAGTAAAGCTCGAGGAAAGTTTTCTGATCTTCTCAGCCGGGTAGCGAAAAGGCATGAGCGAATTGTGGTTCATCGTCGCGGGAAGGATGTGGCCGCGTTGGTTCCCGTTGAAGACCTCGCGCTTTTGGAGGAATTGCAGGATCGGCGCGACGCAAGAGAAGCGAAGCGGCGACTGGCAGACCCGGCAGAGGTTCCCATCCCCTATGAGCAGGCACGGAAGGAACTCGGCTTGGATTGACCTGATTTACTTAACAAGCAGATTCTTCGCTTCGCTCAGAATGACAAGCCAAAAGCAGGCACGTTAGAGCGGTTTTACTTTTAGTGTAGACCAGGGGTCCGTCAGGGCATGGCTTCAGCCATGCCGTAAGTCGCCGCTCTGCGAGGCGGCTTTAGCCACTGAGGTTTGTCTGCCAAGTCTCACCGGCACAGGAGGGAAGACTCACCTCAGGCGCTAAAGCGCCCCCTCTATGGATCGTCTATCGGCACGACTAAAGTCGTGCCCTGACGGCACTACTTTCCGGTCTACACCATTTGGGAAAATGCTATACCGGCTCACCCTTTCAGCACCCCGATGGGCACCAGTCGGGCGGCTTTGCGGGCGAGGCCGGCCTGGGCGACGACTTCGACGACTTCGTCCACGTCTTTGTAGGCTTCGGGGATTTCCTCGAGGATGCCGTCGCGCGTTTCCGAGCGAACGTAAATTCCTTTTTCTTCGAGCTGCTGCTTGACCTGATTGATGTCGCGGCCTCGCTTGGCGGCGGTGCGGCTCATCATGCGGCCCGCGCCGTGGCAGACACTTCCGAAGGTTTCCTCCATAGATTTCTGCGCGCCGACCAGCACCCACGAAGCCGTGCCCATGCTGCCGGGGATCAGGACCGGCTGGCCGACGCTGCGGTAGCGGTCCGGGATTTCCGGGTTGCCCGGAGGGAAGGCGCGCGTGGCTCCTTTGCGATGGACCAAGACTTCGCGCTCGCGGCCCCGTAGCGTCGTCATCCCTTCGGCAAGCTCAGGGCAGGCTCTGGCCGGCTCTTCTTCCCTGGAATGCCGCCAAGATGGCGACGGTACGATGTGCGTCTCGCGTTTGGCGATGTTGTGCGCGACATCATAGATGACGCGCAGGTGGACACCCTCTCCGAACAAGCGCGCAAACGCCTGGCGGACGAAGTGCGTAATCGCCTGGCGGTTAGCCCAAGCGAAGTTGGCGGCGGCGTTCATCGCGGCGAGATAGTCCTGGCCTTCGGGCGATTGAGTCGGCACGCAGGCAAGCTGGCGGTCGGGGAGCGTGATGTTGTACTTCTTCATCGCCGCGCCCATCTGCGCGAGATAGTCCGTGCAGACCTGGTGGCCCAGGCCCCGCGAGCCGGTGTGGACCAAAATAACGATTTGGTTTTCGGCGAGGCCAAGAGCCTGCCCGATCTCCGCGTCATAAACTTTTTGCACGTACTGGACTTCGATGAAATGGTTGCCGCTCCCGAGGCTGCCCGCCTGCGGGCGGCCGCGCTCCTTGGCGCGCTTGCTGACTTTGTCAGGGTCGGCGCCGGGCATCTGGCCGCGCGCTTCGCAGAATTCGATGTCGGCCGGCTCGCCGTAACCGCGCTCGACCATCCACCGGACGCCGCTCGCCAGTACGTGATCGAGTTCGGCGTGGCTCAGGCGCAGCAAGCTCTCGCGGCCGACCCCGCAAGGCACGTCGCGGAACATTTGATTGACCAGCTCGCGCAGGCGCGGCTCGACCTCCGACCGCGTGAGCGGGCTGGCGAGCAGGCGCACGCCGCAGTTGATGTCAAAGCCGACGCCGCCGGGCGAGACCACGCCCGTTTTCCAGTCCGTCGCCGCGACGCCGCCGATGGGGAAGCCGTAGCCCTGGTGAATGTCCGGCATGGCCAGCGACGGCCCGACAATGCCCGGCAGCGTCGCCACGTTCACGGCCTGTTCGAGCGAAAGGTCTTTCAGGATGGCCGCGAGCAGTTTCGCGTCGGCATAGACGATGGCGTCCGTCCGCATGTCGCTGCGGGTCTCCTTGGGGATGAGATAGCGCCAGTCGTCGAGCTTTCGGATGCGAGAGGTGTCAAACACGGGTTCTTCCTTCGGGCCTGACCAATTCCAGTATTGATTATACCGTGTTGGCGATCCGGCGGCCGGATGCGGGGGCGCTTCCGTCGAAGGAGGGTAGTCGGGAGCGCGACCGTCCGGTAACAGACCAGAGAAGGCCGGCCCGAAGGGCCAGCGGGACAATCGGCATGACGGTCGGCGGATGGAACCCGTTTCGGACGTTCTTTGGAGGGCTACACTTCGCGGCCACGGCCGCATCCCGGAAACGTTGCTGTGCCCGTAGTCGGTGACTCGATCGCTGACGGGATCAATGCTTAGCGGCAGGGGAGCCGGAGGTCACGGCAAAGGTTCCCTGGGGTGCGCCGTCGCTGGCGCGGAGCTTGGTCACGTTGTTGCTGCCATGGTTGGCGACCCAAATGTTGGCGCCGTCGTACGCCACCCCAAAGGGGTTCCTGCCCACCGCATAGGTTCCCAGGCGCGCGCCGTCGCTGGCGCGGAGCTTGGTCACGTTGTTATTGCTGAAGCTCGTGACCCAAATGTTGGTCCCGTCGGATGCGACACCGAAGGGGTCCTTGCCCACGGGAAAAGTTCCCAGGCGCGCTCCATCGCTGGCGCGGAGCTTGGTCACGTTGCTGCTGGATTGGTTGGTGACCCAAATATTGGCTCCGTCGAACGCCACTCCATAGGGATACGTGCCCACGGCAAAGGTTCCCAAGCGCGCGCCGTCGCTGGCGCGGATTTTGGTCACGCTGTTGCTGGACTGGTTGGTGACCCAAAGATTGGCGCCGTCAAACGCCACTCCCTTGGGACTTAAGCCCGTCGCGAAGGTTGCTTCGATTTCGCCATCGCTGGTCAGCCTCGCCACCGTGTTGCTCTGGTTGTTGGTGACCCAAACGTTGGTCCCGTCAAACGCCATTCCATAGGGACCAAAGCTCACTTCATAGGTTCCCTCGACCGCGGCGTCGCTGGCCCGCAGCTTGGTCACATTGTTGCTCATGGAGTTCGCGACCCAGATATTGGTCCCGTCAAAGACGACTCCCACTGGACTAGTGCCCACCGCATACGTCCCTTGAACCGTGCCGTCGCTGGCGCGGAGCTTGGTCACGTTGTTGTGATCGTAATTGGCGACCCAAATGTTCGCGCCGTCAAACGCCACGCGAAAGGGATTCGCGCCCGGAGCGGAGGGCACGGCGGCGGCCGGAGCGGACGCGCTCTGGGCTGCCCCCTCCTGCGCGTTGGACCCGGTCTGGGTCAGCGCATGGCGCACAAAAAGTCCTCCCGCGCAGAACGCCACAAAAGCGCACAGCAATCCCACTCGCCCCAACGCCGGTACTGGTTTCTGCTTCATCGGTCTTGCCTCCTTGGTATCTAACTATTGTACTCGCCTCCACCCTATACTGGTCCCGCTTTTCGTCACCGGATGGGACCCAGGGAGGGCAGCTTTGCACTCCCCGGAGCCGCCGGGAGCGCAGGAGCTTCTCCGCCTTTGCCCGCGCGCCGGAGCCGCCACAATACCAGGTACCCAAATGAGTAGATGACTCCAAGCAGGGCGAGTCCATAGAACCCCACCAACGGGAGGGCGATATTGGGGGTCGGATAGGGCGTAATCAGGATACCCTCACTCGGCAGCGAGGGAGCAGGACAGGCTCCGAAATCCACGGTAGCCTCCGCGGAAGTAGCCGCATTGGCGGCGTTCCCTAAGTAAGTGGCCTTCACCAGATGCTTGCCACAACGCGGATCATTGATGACCAACTGCGCTCTGCCCTCCGCGTCCGTGGGACGGCTGCCAAACTCCAGCTCGCTGCCAAAAGAGGTCTTCAAGATAAATCGGATCACCTGGAAACTGACCGGATTGCCTTCTTCGTCGTGCAACACGGCAATGAGCGCGATGGCGGGAAGGGGTTCCTGCGCTTCGGTTGGTTCCGATCGGAAAGACAGATTGCCCCACATCCGGTCCGCAAACGAAGGCGCGGGACTGGGAGATACCGGTTCGGATGCGCCTTCCGCAGGCCCAACACGCAAGCGGTTGGCGGGGAGGACCGGGGCGCCTTGAATGGAAAGCACGGTGCCTTTCCGCGGTTTCCCCGGAGGCGGCTCCTGCGCCTGCGCCGAAACCGCGGCCGTCAAAAGGCAGGCGATGAACAGCACACCGAGCGACCGTGGCAGGGACGGCTGGGGCTGCATGGCGGGAGCGACTTGCATCTCCATCTCTCTGGCGGGAACGATTTCCCCCGGCCGGCTTTCCCAAATCGAGACGAGTGGAAACAGCTTGGACAGAAGGGAATAGATGAGCAGAAAGGCGGCAAAGGCTGCGATGGTAATGGACCACTCGACCCAGGTGGCGTTGTAATACATCCATTCTTCCGGGACTCGCTGCATGGGAAGCAGGGGACTGGCGAGCGTGGGGACCACCACGATGAAGTGCTCCAGCCAGATGCCGACCACGACGAACGCGGAGGCCAGGATGGTCCCCGGAATGACGAACTGCTGCCAGGGTTTCACAAACAGGATCGCCAGCAGCAAGAACAGCGGGAGCGGCTTGGAAAGCAACTCCGCCATCCAAAAATGGGATGCAAATTCGCCGGAAATCAGCCGATTCAGCAGGTCCCTCTCTGCGCCCTCGGACTTATAGCTCATGGTGAGGTATTCGTTGATGTTGAAGTAAAGGAAAAACAAACCAAAAACGAGCAGAAGACTTCCCAGGTTTCGGAAATGGGCCGGCTCCAGATAGCTTTGCAGCCGGAAGATTTTCCGGACCAGATACATGGAGAGGATCACAATGGCGCACCCGGAATAGAGGGCCGCCATGACGAAGTAAGGCCCGAAAATGGCGCTATTCCACCCGGGGCGCAGGGTCATGGCGAAAATCCACGACGTGGGCATCGAAATCGCCAGAGGAATCACTACCACGGTCATGATCCCGATGGCTCGCTTGAGCAACTGCCATTGTTCTGCACTCCCGGTCCAGCCCACGGCCATCGTTTGGTAGAGGCGGCGGCGCCATCTCCCGATCCCCGGCTGGGCGGCCAGCGTTGCCACGTCCGGAATCAGGGGAAGGTAGAGATACACCAGGCTGGCGCCCAAATAGGTGGCAACCCCCACCACGTCCCAAACAATCGTGGACTGGAGCCGGGCGTAGCTCAACAGACTCAGGAGCCGGTCCGGGCGCCCCACGTCCAACAGGATCATAGGGACCCCGATACACAGCGAGAAGACCGTCATCGCCTCGGCCAAGCGAGTAATCGGACCCCTCCATTGCGCGTGGGACAGGCGCAAGGCAGCGGAAAGGAGCGCCCCCCCTTTGCTGATGTCTACGAAAAAGACGAAATTGATGATATAAAGCCCCCAGGTAATCTCATCCCTCATTCCGGTTACAACCAAACCCTGGCGAATTTGGTGGACGTAAGCGTATCCCCCCCACAGCACGACCAGCGACAGCCCAGCGATCCAAAAATAAAAACGCCTGCTGATTTCGGTTACGGAAGCGAGCAAATTGGTTTCCCGGTCTGACATAAGAACCTCCCTTCTGGAAGGCGAGAATGCTGCCATCGGTTTTCTTCCTACGTAAGACACTTGCGAATGGGGCCCCCGCAAAGGAATCTTCAACGGAGTGCCCCACTAATCCCTGAACTGCATCCAGAACCCCGGCCGGCTTTCGGGTCCGATCAGCTCCGCATCCCGGTTCCGGGCTGGCAATTCGGGGCCCGGAGGGTAAAGAGGTAGCTCGCCTCCAGAACTAGTTTCCCGACCCTCCAGGAACCGGAATCAGCTTCGCCTTCCCCAACGCGGGTGCATGCGCCAGAAAAACAGGTAGCCAAGGGCGTAGAAAAACATCCCCCACGCGGTACCGATGAAAAGGGCAGACAACAATGCGATGGGCGCCGAAGGATAAGGGGTGATAAACAAACTTTGTGCCGGAAGACCCGGAGCAGGACACGGACCAAAATCCACTTTGGCGAGCGCGGAGCCTTGCTGAAATGCCTGGTCACCCCCGTAGGTTGCCTGGACCTGATAGGTTCCGCAACGGCGGTCTCGAACTACCAATTTCGCCCTGCCCTCGCCGTCGGTAGCAATCTTGCTGAACTGAAGCAACGTGCCAAAACTGGTTTCCAAGGCGAAGCCGACGGGCCGATACGCCAACGGGGCCCCATTGGCGTCACGCAGTTTGGCAGTGATCGCCATGGGGCGCACGGGGTATTGCTCCCCACTACTCTTTTCCTTGCCACCCGAAAATAGGGGGGAAAGTATCCTCTCCCCATAAAAGTAAACCCGGCCAAATCCTGTAGACTTGGAATCGGCGGCTCTCTCCGAGGAGGCGGCTGCCGACTCGCCCGACACCACGGGCTCCGATTCCAGCGACATGACAATCGGCGCAGCGTTCTTGGCAGCAGGCGGCTGCTGGGCGTGCGCGGAAATGGCTGCCATCCCCATTGCGGCAATCAACAGCACGCGGAGCGGCGGTGGCAGGTACGGGTGTCCCTGAAGCCCAGGAGCGGCTCGTTCGACTCTTTCCTCCATCGTCTCCGTCATGGGCGCCTCCTTCACCCTGGTCTCCCAGATCGAGACCATCGGGAATAGCTTCGAAAGTAACGTGAAGATCAGCAGAAATGCCGCCAAGGCGGCGGCGGTAATGGACCATTCGACCCAACTGGGGCTGTAGTGCGTCCACTCCTCGGGAAGTCCCGTAGCCGGGAGAAAGGGGATGGAGAGAGTCGGGACGACGAGAAGATAACGCTTGGCCCATGCGCCGACCACCACCAGACCCGAGGCGAACGCCACCCCCGGTATCATGAATTCCTGGTACCGTTTCCGGATCAGCACGGCCGCCAGCAGGAAGGCAGGGACGATCACACACAGAATGGTCACGCTCCAGAACAACGGAGAATCTTCCCCCGAGAATAGACGCTGGATCAGCGCTTTTTCCGAACTCTTGGGACTGTATCCCATCGTCAGATACTCGTTGAAGTTGAAGTAAATATAGAGCAGGGAAAACGTGAGCAACAAAAGCCCCAAATTCCGGAAATGGCGACTCTCCAAGTAATCTTCCAGATGAAAAAGCCGCCGCAAGAAATACATTGCCAGAATGACACAGGCGCACCCGCCATAGATGGCGGCAATGACAAAGTATGGCCCGAGGATGCTGCTATTCCACCCCGGGCGCAGCGTCGTGGAAAAAATCCATGCCAGCACGCTGTGGGTAAGAATGGCGAGGGGGAGGAGCGTTACGGCCATGATGGATACGCTTTTCTCCAGCAGGTGTACTTGGTCCGGATTGCCTTGCCAGCCGGCGGACAATACCCGGTACAGCCGGCGGCGCCACGCGGGAAGTTCGGGACGCCCAGCCAGGAGCACCAGATCGGGAACCAGGAGCAGATAGAAGTAGATGAAGCAACCAACCAAGTAAGTGTTAATTACGAGTACGTCCCAGATGATGGGAGACTCGATGCGGCCGTAGCTAAACAGATACAGCATCCGGTCGGGGCGTCCCAAGTCCAACATAATGATGGGAGGCGCCACACACAACGCCGCCAAGGTGATCGCTTCGGCCATCCGGGTGATCGGCTGTCGCCATCCGGCGTTGGCGAGGCGCAAGACGGCGGAGATCAGTGTTCCCGCAATGCTGATGGAAAGAAAGAATACAAAGTTGATGATACAGATTCCCCAGGCAATCAGGTCGCCCTGCCCGGTGACGACAAGGCCATGGCGAGACTGCTCCGAGTGGGCGTACACCCCCCATAACACCACAGCCAGGAGGCAGCCAACCCAGACGTAAAACTTCCAGGTTGTCTCCGTCATCGAACGCAATAAGTTGGTTTCTCGGTCTGACATCGGAGCCCCTTTCTCTCCGGGGTCCGGCAACTCTGGCGCTGGTTTTTCTCTGCGGCTGGGAATTGAGGGCTAGCGGACAAATGACCGATAAGAGCGGAATGAATCCCCCAACTCTTCCGCGAACCTCGTCCAGTGTGCGATCCCGGTTCGAGCGTCCCACCGGTTCTGACCCGAAGTTCCGGGATTCCCGGTTGAACGCCTTTGGTTATAGCTCACCCCGAGAGCTTCCACCTCCATCCGCCGCAATTTCCATCGGACCCTCGGCCTCTCCCGCGCGCCGTGTGCGCCAGAAATACAAGTAGCCGACGTAGAAAAACACGCACCACATGGAACCGAAGAACAAGACCGACGCCAGTGTGATGGGCCCCGTGGCATAGGGGGTGATGAGCACTCCGCTGGCCGGCAGAGCCGGAGCGGGACACGGACCAAAATCCACCTTGGCGAGCGCGTAGCTTTGCTGAAACGCCTGGTCGCCCCCGTAGGTGGCCTGGAACGGATAGGTTCCGCAACGGTGGTCTCGAACTACCAATTTAGCCCTGCCCTCGCCGTCGGTAGCAATCTTGCTGAATTGAAGCAAGGTGCCAAAACTGGTTTCCAAAGCGAAGCCGACGGGCCGATACGCCAGCGGGTCTCCGTTGTTGTCGCGCAGCTTGGCCGTGATGGCCACCTGGCGCATCGGTTTTTCCTCCGCCTCGTTCAGGGTTCCGCCCCCTCCGGAGAACAGCGGCGAAAGCAACTGGTACGCAAAAAAGTAGACCCGGTTCGATCCCTTGGCTTGCGGATCGGCTGCGGTTTCCGGGGAGGTTGCCGTCGGCTCGGCGGGCGTCACGGCTTCCCATTCCAGTGTCATGGCCGAAGGCTTTTTCACCTCGCCCTTCGGATTGTCAGGTGCTTGCTGGGCGCTCGCAGAGACGGCTGCCAGCCCCATCGCGGCTATCAACAGCATGCGGAGCGGCGGCGGCATGTACGGCTGCGGCCGAACCGCTGCAACGGCCTGTTCGATTCTTTCCTCCATCGTTGCCACTTCCTTCCCCCGCGTCTCCCAGATCGAGACCATCGGGAACAATTTTGTAAGAAATGTGTAGATCAGCAGAAAGCCTGCAAAAGCGCCGGCGGTAATGGCCCATTCGATCCAGGTGGGACGGTAGTGGGTCCATTCCCACGGGACCCCTTGGGCCGGTAAAAATGGGTTTTGCAGAGTCGGAACCACGATCAGGTACCGCTTGCCCCAGGCGCCGATCACCACCATCGCCGAGGCGAACGCCACCCCGGGGATGACGAATTGCTTGTACCGTTTCCACAGGAGCACCGTCCCCAGCAGAAAGATCGGGACGATCACAAGCAGAATGTGCACGCTCCAGAACAACGGAGCGTCTTCCCCCCAGAGCAGACTCTGGAACAGCACTTTTTCCGTGCTTTCCAGTTTATATCCCATGGTCAGGTATTCGCTCAGGTTGAAGTACGTGTAGAGCGAGGCAAAGGTGAGCAACAAAAGACCCAAGTTTCGGAAATGGGAACTCTCCAGGTAATCTTCCAAATGCAGAACCCGCCGCAAGACATACATGGACAGAATTACGCAGGCGCAACCGGCATAGATGGCGCCCACCACAAAGTATGGCCCGAAGAGGCTGCTATCCCAACCGGGGCGCAGCGACATGGAAAATATCCATGCCAGCACGCTGTGGGTAGCCACGGCGAGCGGCAGGAGCACCACCGCCATGATGGAGATGCTCTTCTCGAGCAGATGCACTTGGTTCGGGCTGCCTCTCCAGCCGCTGGACAGGACCCGGTACAGCCGGCGGTGCCAGGCGGAAAGTTCGGGACGAGCGGCCAGCGTTGCCAGATCGGGGACCAGGGGCAGATAGAAGTAGATCAGGCAACCAACCAGATACGTGGACACCGCCAGGAAATCCCAGAGGAGCGTAGATTGAATGCGGCCGTAGAGAAACATATTCAGGATACGGTCGGGGCGTCCCAAGTCAATCACAATCAGGGGAGCCGCCACCATCAACGCCACCAAGGTGATCGCCTCGGCCATCCTCGTGATCGGTCGGCGCCATCCGGATTGGGTGAGGCGCAAGACGGCCGAAATCAGCGTTCCGGCAATGCTGATGGAAATAAAGAATACGAAGTTGATGATGTAGATTCCCCAGGAAATCTGGTCGCGGAGCCCGGTGACGATCAAGCCCTGGCGAAGCTGCGTCACGTAGGCGTACAGGCCCCAAAGGGTC
>MEKR01000013.1 GCA_001767035.1 Acidobacteria bacterium RIFCSPLOWO2_02_FULL_61_28 | reverse complement strand
CGGAGATGGCTATCCGGCTCACCAAGGCGTTTGGCAGCACGGAGGAGACGTGGTTGCGGATGCAGCTTGCCTACGACCTGGCGGCAGCCCGCAAGAACGAAAGTAAAATCAAGGTCCACCGCCAGCACGTCGAAGAATTGCACGCGCACTAGCGCCGAATACTTCTCTGGCAAGGCCGAGCAAAACAAGACAGTCATGCAACGCGTCGCGCGGATCGTGCCTGTAAAGCCGGTCGAAGAAGTCCGGGCTTGAACCGAATCGATCTATAGAGTTGAATAGGTCGGGAAGCGGCCCGACCGTTCCAGGTTTTTCCGGTTTTTTATGTTCCAGAAGTCGAGCAGCGATGGTCGATCAATATTTCCATATGAAGATAGCTTGTAGACTCATCCTACCTCATGCCGTGCGATGTCAGCCGCGTATCTTTGAAGTTCCGCTAGATTGTCCGTGGGCGGTAATGGGAAATCTTCACAAGGTTTGCCCTGCGTCATCGGGTAGAAATATGATTCGCAAGATCGCCGTGGCCAACGCGCAATATGGGAGTTCTTGAAGGCTGTCGTGAAGTGGCAATGGTGTGTTGGGGTGAAGGGGGACCAACGGTCGTACAAGTCCGATTGAGTAGCAGTGTCGATGATTTCGATGTGTTCAAACGTTCGTGGTCTTTCTTCGTTGACCCATGCCAGCCGCAATAGTTGCACCGCAGCGACGTCTGAAGCTGGAGCACCGTACCCGAATATCGTCAGTGTGAATGCCTCCCGGAAAAACAACTTCGCGCTTTCCCAGACACTTTGGATGTAGAGAACTTTCGAGTAGTCTTTTTTACCGATCGGGTAAAGCAGTGGCACGTCAACAAACATCTGCGAGCAGTTAGGGCAAATCACACTTCTTGCCCCCCACTTGCCGCAGCCGCGGCACGCACCAATTCGCACGTTGCCGTGCAGAAAAAAGATGCCAGGAAGTGGGACCGCACCGTAATTGCGGCGGTACGCATCAAAGAGGAAGGGGTCCCAATTGAATGTGAATACTGCATCTGTCGGACGCAGCGAAACTAGGAGGCGGTCGTAGATTGTCGCCTCGACTGGAAGTGCCAGACCAGAGAAATACTCGCGTATGCGACACTCGATTTTTCTTGCCGTGTTTTCGTGCCTGGAGTCACAGACCAGTTGGTCATAGATAACCTCGAAGTTCTTCTCATTCCCCACGTCAAGACCTGCTTCGTCAATTAGGGGCCGCAGTTTCAAGGTTTGCACGAAATCGTTCATGACTGGGAGGTTCTTGCCAAACGCAGCCCGGCTTGCTCCTGCGCCTAGTAAGACCACATGGCATTTATCGCGCGGTCCTTCGATGAGTTGTTGCTTCGTCACCATCATGCTTGTCGCCAATTGAGCTTCCCCGATTTTTGGGGACGAACCGGGGGGACAGATGGGACGTTCCCCCCCCCGCGCCGAACCATGTAGGCTAGGCGGTCGTGCCGGCCGTCGTCAGCTCTCTCTCAACTATTTCTTTGTGGGTCTGCGAAAACTTCGTCTTTGCCTCAATCCCCAGGCGTCCTGCGTAGTAAAGCAATTTGTCAACGCTCTTGTTCGCAATCTTCCCGTTGAGCAGTTCGCTCACACGCGGCTGGGGTTCTCCGAGGATCGCTCGCAGTTCCTTCTGTGAATACTTCCGCGCGTACTTAAGGATTGCCTGATACAACTCGGCCTTGAACTTGAGGACGGTTGCCTGCTCCGGGGAAAAGCCCAGATCATCCAGCACGTTTCCCCGCGTTACATGCGTGGGCTTGTTAACTGTGCTTCTCATGTTTCTTCTCCTCCGCCAAACGCGCTCTCACTGCTTTGAGCCGCTGCCTCGCTTTCTCGAAATCGTTTCTCGGCATCGCGCGGCTCTTCTTCTCGAAGCAGTGGAGCACGTAGATCACATCATCTATCCTTAATAGGTAAACGACGACAGGTAAACGACGCGGTACCATGCCCTCTCGTCCTGATCCCGCAGTTCAAAAACGCCCAGGCCGATTGACGGTAATGGTCTGCAACCAGTTGGTATTTCGCCTTGTTGCAATTGCCAAAGTTGGAATCCCGGGTTCCGCTGAACGTCCTCTGGGAAAGCCTTGAGAATCTCCCTGGAGTCATCTTCCCAAGCGACAGTGACGTATTTGGACTTCTCGGCTTCGCCGCTCACGGGAACGACTATAACACCAACGTCAAGATCAATATACAATTGAATGTATATCCAGGTCCAGGGCAAAACGGAGTCGGCCTGGACTCTACGAATTTCGTAAAAGGATTTTTCAAAAAAAGGCGCAGGAGTTGCTCCCCACTATCCTTTCCTGACGTTCCTTCACAGACCGACGGATTCCTGCTATGCTGACTCTATGAGCCGATGAGGCGCTCGTGGTTACAACGTTTGGTTTCGTGGGTATGACCACTACTGTTAAATCCAGGGCTGAATTGGTGGTGCCGGCGAGCGTGCAACGCCAGGCGGGCATCAAGCAAGGCGACCGCGTCAATTTTAAGGTGTCGCATCGCAGCATCACCATCACAGCAGTGCCGTCACCCACCTACATGCCGACCAAGGCTGAGCTGGCCGCCATCCGCAAAGGCGAGGCGGAGATTGCGCGCGGCGAATTCGTAACCTTAAGAGAACTTCTCCATGACAGGGACCGTCGTCGTCGCAAAGGCGGCACAAAAGCGGCTCGCAAGGTTTCCAGCTAAAGATCAGGACAAAATTGCGGCGGCGCTCGTTGCGATGGAAGCCGATCCCTTTTTCGGTGACATCATTAAGCTGGAGGGTGAGAGGGACCGCTCGCGGCGACGCATAGGAAGCTACCGCATCTTTTCTGCCGTTGACAGAGCCGCGAGAACGGTGTCGGTTAATGCAATCGTGCGACGGACGTCTACCACTTATTAGCCACCACGTATTCACGCCCCCTGCGCTTCCCCCTGTCCCCTACCGACCTGAACGAATCGAGCCAACCAGGAATTCCCAGAGAACCGAGAGAATCACGCTTGGCCGGGGAAGGGTTCCGACCGACCCGGCGGCAGGCACGAACTGTCCGGGCACGCGCAACTTTATACTTTCGGGCGGGTTTTAGTTAGAATTAAGCAGGTCAGCGGAGTTGTGTCGCCACGTTCGGTAATGTGGGTGACGGCCCGTGCGGACACGATGGCAGAATTCCAGGGGGTTCCTGCTGTTCATGCGGCTAATCGCAAAACGACGGAGCGTCGGCTCGACCTTATTGCCCGCGATCATCCTCTTCTCCTTTTTTCTCGGGAGCGTTTGGGCCGCGAACCTCGGCACCGTGGTTCCCATCGTGGGGCAAGTCACGGATTTGATTTACGACGCGCCGCGCGGCCTGTTGTATCTGGCCAATGCCACGCGGAACCAGGTGGAAATTTATTCCACGGCGAGCCGGGAGCTGGTCGGAAGCATTCCGACCGGGCTGCAACCGGCGAGCCTGGCGTTCAGCCCCGACGGTCAAACGCTCTACGTGGCCAGCATCGGCTCGAACACTCTCACCGTCATCAATCTCAATTTCCAGCAAGCCGTGGGCGAGTATGCGGTCGGCTCGCGTCCTGACTCGATTGCAGTCGGGAACGACGGCCAAGTCGTGATTCTGGGCACGGCGGGTCTCGTCCGTTTCGATCCGGCCACCGGGCAGTTCTTGCGGCTGGCGATCTCTCCGCCCCCGACGCCGCCCATTGGTTTGCCCGGGATTCCGGCCAGTCCTGTTCCGGGGGGGTTCCTGGCTGGGCTGGTGGCCTCGGCCTCCGGGAACCTGATCATCGGACTTTCGACCAACCGTCTCTTTGTTTATGAGGTTGCTTCCGGGACGGTCTTGCGCAGCCGCAACGTGACCGGCCTGCGCGCCATCCTGTCGGTGTCGCCGGATGGCTCGCGGTTTATGGCAGGACCGTTCCTCTTCGACACCCAAACCCTTGCGGTCCTGGGCCGGGCCGGCACGCCGGCGAATACGCTCACCGGGGGCAGCGCCTTCTCGGTGGATGGAAACACGGTGTACGCCACGTTTTCCACGCAGCCTCCCATCAATCCCTTGAACACCAACAATCCGCAGAACCAGGGCGGGGCGACGCTTCCCGGCGGCGTGCAAGGGCCGGGCGGAGGGGGGGGCCTGCCTCCCGGCGTAGTCCTACCTCCGGGAGTAATCATCCTGCCCCCCGGGGGAGGGGGTGGAGGGCAACAGCCCGGCGGAGGAGGATTCCAACCCCCCGGAGGGGGCTTGCCCGCAGGGGGGACCGGTCTGACTTCTGTGGGGACGACGCGGGCGGTCTTGCAAGTCATGCGCGCCTCCAGCCTCACTCCGGTGCTCGGCTTGCGCCTGGGGGAAACCATCACTTCCAAGATCATCGCGGCCTCCGACGGGCAATACCTCTTCGCCATTTCGACCTCCGGATTGCTGGTCCTGCCATTCGGGCAATTGAACAACATCCCGATTCTGGAGGTGGACACCACCAACGTGGTCCTCTCGGTGGACATCTGCAACCGCTCCGTCGCCACCGCGTCCGTACAGGTCCGCAACGCGGGCGGAGGCCGGATGACCTTCGCCGCCACGGTCAACAACCAGAACGCCCCGGTGATCCTCAACGTGCGCTCCGGCCTGGCTCCTTCGACCCTGGAGATCAGTTTTGATCCGCGGCGCGTGACGGCGCGCGGCACGCAGCAGTTCGCGGTCATTCTGGTTTCGCCGGAAGCCGTCAATATCGAGCCGGCGATCCTGGTGAACTTGAACTTCCGCGATGTGGACCAGCGCGGGCTGATCGTTCCGATGCGGGGCGTCGGCGTGGACCTGCAAATGGATGAAGCCCGCCAGCGGCTCTACGTTGCCAACTACACCGAGGATCAGATTGAAGTGTTCTCGCTGGCGGAGCAGAGGTTTTTGCCTCCGATCCGGGTCGGCAACCGGCCGCTTTCCATGGCGCTGGTGGACTCGACCACGCTCGTCGTGGCCAACTCCGGCGGGGAAACGATCTCTGTAGTGGACTTGAACGGGATGCAGGAGATTGATCAGATTCCGCTGGCTCCGGTGCCTCTCAATGCGGTGCCGCTGTTCCCTCGGTCCATTGCCGCTTCGTCGAACGCCATCCTGTTTTCCGTCGTGCCGCTGCCGGCCACGACCGGCGCCGCCCTCGCCAACGGCTCCGTGTGGCAGCTCAGCCTGCGAAGCCGCAGCGCCTTTCCGCGTTTGAACCTGGGAGGAACCACGAACAACGTCATCCAGGGGCGAAACCTGCTGGTTGCGCCCACCAACGGCAGCGCCATCGTCATCGCGGAGGCGAACGGAACGCTGCGGCTCTACGACCCGGTATCCGACACCTTTGCCGCGACACGCCCGGCGTCGGTAACGGGGTTCCGGGGGACCGCCTCAGCGGCAGCCGACGGGAGTCTTTATCTGGTGGATAATTTTGTCTTCAACTCCGTGCTGGCTCCGCAAGGGACGATCGCTCCCACCACCGTCGTGGGGGGAGGTGGTCAGGCGGCGCAGCAGACGCTCGCCTTCGGCGTAGCCGCCATGGGCGGCAGCGCTCTCCGGATTCAAGCCGCAATCCCCACCGTGCCGGTCCAGAGACTCCAGCGCTACAATCTTGCCAACCTCCAGCCGGATTTGGAGATCCGCCTGCCGGAGTCGGCGATGGATATCAGTCCCGCCGCCATCGGCACGGCCAACGGCACACGGCAATGGCCGCCACGCAGCGTCGCGCTGGAGCTGGGGATCAATAACCAGACACACCTGCTGCGTCGGGGCGTGGCGGTAGACCAGAGCGGGAATGCCTACCTGCTCACATTTTCCGGTCTGAGTGTCGTCTCATTCGCGCCGACTCGCGGCCGCGGACCTTCCTTTCGCGGCGATGGAGTGGTGAATGCCGCCAGCTTCCGCGGGCCGGTGGCCCCCGGGTCGCTGATCGGCATCTTCGGTTCTGACTTGGCCGAACCCGGCACGGCCGATCAGCTCCCTCTGCCGCAGTCTCTCGGCGGCGTTTGCGTCACCATCAACGAAACTCCCATTCCGCTCCTCTACACTTCTCCCACGCAGATCAACGCGCAGGTGCCGTCGGACCTGGCGGCCGGACGCGTCACCGTGGCTGTCCGCTCGACACGCCTGGGACAGACCAGTTCGGGCGTCTCGATCCAAGTGAGCGCGGCCGCGCCCGGCGTGTTCTTCGAACAGGTGGGCGGCGAAAAGCGATCGCTGCTGTTTCACGCCGAGGATTTCCGTCCCGTAACGCCCGATAACCCCGGCAAGCGGGATAAAGACCTGATTCTGTATGTCACGGGCCTGGGCCCGGTCAGTCCTCCCGTGCCCTCCGGCACCGCAGCGAGGGCGGCCCCGCTGTCGGCAACCACGCAGCGCGTTTCGGTTGTGATCGGCGGCCACGAGATGATCGTGACCTTCGCCGGCCTGGCTCCCGGCTTTGTCGGTCTCTATCAGATCAACCTTCGCGTCCCCGGGGACCGGGTCCAGGGCGATGACCTGCCGGTGGTGGTCAGCGCCGGGGGCCTTTCCAGCTCCATAGCCGATGCTCCACTTGCCTCGATTCACTAGCCGGTCGGTCAGCCGGACCGCAACCGCGCAGCGCCGGTTCGGACTGCGCAGCCGTTCGCCTTGGCGAGGGGCTCCTCTATTTGTATTTTCTTGGGTTTGTTATGGGGTGACCGTGGGGTCCCCGCAGCCCGGCTGGGCCCAGCTCGGAGTAACGTCGTTGGTATGGCAATCGTTGGGACCCACGGCGGCTCCGGCACGCGTCTCCGCCCTGGCAGTGGATCCCCACAATGATTTGAGCATCTCTCTGGCCGCCCCGGGAGGGGGAATCTGGAAAAGCGGAGATAGCGGGAATTCCTGGAGCCCTGTGATGGATTCCGCCTATTCTCTCCAGGTTTGCTCCGTCGCGTTCGATCCCAGCGTGCCCGGTGTGGTGTACGCGGGAACCGGAGACGAGCAAAGCCCCCGCCCGGCGCAGGGTGTGGCGCGCTCGGCCGACGGCGGGCAAAGTTGGAACGTCGGGGTGCGCTTCACCAACCGGCCGGTTTGCACCTTAGCAGTTGATCCGACGAACGGCAGCCGCCTCTGGGCAAGCTCCGCCGAAGGGTTGTTTCTCTCCGCCGATGCCGGCGCCACTTGGCGCAAGGTTTTGGCCCACCCCGTCACCTCGGTGGCCTTTAACGGACAGGGCGGCATGTTCCTCGGGATGCTGGGACCCGATCCGCTCGGGTCGCGCGATAATATTCTGGCCCGCTCGAGCGACGGCGGACAAACCTGGACGAACCTTTCCCTCCCGGTGCCGGCGTCCGCTGCCGGCGCAGCGACCACCTGGGTCAGCGTCTTGGCTCGGGGCAACACCGTGTATGCGCTGGTCTCCCACCAGGTTCCTTCGTCATCCCAGCGGCCTCTGGACTTTTACCGCAGCACCGACGGCGGCAGCACCTGGTTCCTGGCTCCAGCGATCGGTCAGGGGCGCCCTCCAGTGACGCTATTTGCCGATGCCGGGGCCAACAACCTCTATGTAGCCGGGAACCAGCTACTGACTTCCAGGAACCAGGGCGATTTTTGGAGCTCCCTGGTCACCACCAAGGACCAATTTCATACTGGGGTTTTCCTCAATCGATATCTTTGGATATTGGGGGGAAACTATCTCGGAGTTATCCAAGGTCGCTTTCTTTTGTTGGCTGGGGAGAAAGGGTTGGAACTGCTGGCGGTGGAGCCGGAGCTGGCCCCACGGTTTTTCCACTTACCCATTGGGCAGTTTCTCGATGTGACCTCGGACTCCTCCGGCAGTCTTTGGGCGGCCGGGCCGGGCGGACTTTTGGGCGTGACCCAGCCCACAGCCGGTTGCTTTCTAGGACCCGGCGTGGATTGCTGGAAAGCGCGCGTGGACGGCGTTGCGATCGGAAACGTGGCAGCCGCCGCCACGGTTTCCCCGAACATCTTGGCCGAGGGGAACGCGCGGGTATATCAATCGAGTGATGGCGGAGCCACCTTTTCGTTCCGCGCAGTGCTGCCCTCCAACGAATCGCGCGCACCGCTTCCTCCGCTGGCGATGGACCCGGTAAACGCTGAGATCGCATATGTGGCGGGCCAGCGCGTCTATCGCAGCAGCAACGGCGGGATCGAAGGCGGCGGGGTCGAATGGACGCCCTTACCGGTCGTGGACCCCGATCCCAGCCACGTCGTCATTGCGCTCGCCATTGCCCCGGCATCGCGCCAAGTCCTCTACGCCGCCACCGCCTGCCTGCCGGAACTGGCGCTGAGCTTCTCGTGCCCGAATGTTTCTTTTCTCTGGCGGTCGCAGAATTCCGGGCAAAGCTGGGCGCAGCGAGCCACAGTTCCGGGATTGGTCAGCCGGCTGGCCGTGGATCCTCGACAAGCAAATACGGTATACGCCGCCATAGGCGCGTTCGTCGGCGGTTCCAGCGCCTCTACCGGCTATGCTCCGGGCGACCTGCTGCGCTCCACCGATGGAGCGACGACCTTTGCTTCGGTCCGCGCCAATCTGCCCCCGGCGCCGGTCAACGCGCTCGTCATCGATCCTGCCTCGACACCGACCTTTAACCTGCCGGCCCAGACCCTGTACGCGGGGACCGACGCGGGGGTGTTTGTCACCTTCAATGGCGGGTCGCAGTGGACGGCCATCAATTCCAATCTTCCGCCCGCTCCCGTTACGGCGCTGGCGCTGCGACGGCCGGGGGCCACGCTGCTGGCCGCCACGTTCGGGCGCGGGGTTTATCAAACTTCGGTCACCGGGCTGAGTGCCGGCGTGATCGCCAATCCGCTTGCTGTGAACCTCGCCCTCCCGCTGGGCGGGACGGCAACTTCGGCGCTTTCCCTCAACAACGTCTCCGGCCTGGCCATGGATTGGACGCTGGTCCCGCTCGATGCCTGGCTCAGCGTGCCGGCCCCGGCTGGACGACTGGAGGGGCGCCGAGGGGCGGAAGTATCCTTCCAGGTTTCCGTGGGCGGGTTACAGGTCGGGACTTACCTGGGGCGCCTGCGGCTGACGACGGGACTCCTGGAGCAGATTATCCGGGTAACTTCCCGCGTCACGGCGACGCCGGCGCAGATGACGATTGCCGGCGGAAACAACGCCACCGGCGCGGTCGGGACGACGGTGCCGCCCCTGGTGGTGGCGATTCTGGATGCAGACCAGGCGCCGCTTCCGGGGGTTCCGGTCAACTTCGCGATCACGAGCGGGGGAGGTTTGCTGAGCACCCGCTCCAGTCTGACTGACGCCAACGGAAGAGCCAGCGCGGTGCTGACCTTGCCGAGCACGCCCGGTACGGTTCAGGTGGTGGCCAGCGTCGGAGCGGTCGCGGTCACCTTCGCCGCCACAGCCATCCAGGTGACGCGTCCGGTCCTGCTGGCTGGCTCCGTGGTGAACGGAGCGTCGTTCGCCGGCGGCTCCGCGCTCGCTCCCGGGAGCATGGTTGCCATTTTCGGGCAGAACCTGGCGGAATCAAGCGCCCTGGCTGCAACTCTCCCCTTACCGACCGTGCTCCTGACCACCCGCGTCTTGCTGGCGACGCCGGCGGGCGAAGTGGCGTTGCCGCTGTTCTTCGTTTCTCCGCAACAGATCAATGCCCTGCTGCCGCTCGACCTGACGCTGGGGAGTTACTCCCTCAGCGTGGAGAGCGCTTCGGTTCGCGGCAATGCGGTGGAGATTTCGGTCGCCGCCGCTGCCCCGGGGATTTTCGCGCTGAGTTCCAACGGCCGCGGCCAGGGAATTTTCGTCAAGCCAGACGGTTCTCTGGTCACAGTGACGAATCCGGCAGCGCGCGGCAGTGTCGTTTTGTTGTATGCGACCGGCCTCGGGGACGTGTACCCGCCCGTGGCCACCGGCGAGCCGGGCGCGAGCGACGAGCCGCTCAACCGCACCCTCCAGACACCCCGAGTCTTCTTTGATGTCTTCGAGGCGGAAGTGCTCTACAGCGGCCTGGCTCCGGGATTCGCCGGACTCTATCAGGTCAATGTGCGCGTGCCGGCGCGCCTCTCCCCCGCCACCAACATCCCCGTGACCCTGAGTATCGGCGGAGCCGCCAGCAACCGCCTGACGATCCCGGTGCAGTAGGAGGACCCTCATCCGCAGTCATGTCACTCCGTTTGCGGAGGTGATATGATCATCAGCGGACCAGGCTAAGGGGGTACGAAAACGGGAAATGAAGCAAATGAACCAAAACAATGTATATACCGCCGTCATAAAGCAAGACGGCGATTGGTGGATTGGCTGGATCGAGGAAGTTCCGGGCGTAAATTGCCAAGAGGCGTCACACGATGAGTTATTGGAAAGCTTAAGAATAACACTCCAAGAGGCTCTGGAGTTCAATCGAAAGGAGGCGATCGCGGCAGCCGGTGGAAACTTTCAAGAAAAACCCATCGCCGTATGAAACGGGAGGAATTTGTGCGATATCTTCGTTCGCACGGTTGCGAACAACTCCGGGAAGGCAGACGCCACTCTTGGTGGCACAATCCAGCGTTGAATAAACGATCTGCGGTTCCAAGGCATAACGAAATCAGCAATCTCATGGCCAAGAAAATATGCAAAGACCTTGGAATATCTCTGGAGCAATGAAACCGAAGCCAAGGTTGCAGTAGATCCATGAGCACCCGACCCCTCATCAGCCGCCGAGGCATTGCGCCGGCCGCGCCGACGCCGGGGCAGGACCGCTACTTCGACCTGAAGATGCGCGTCCATCAGAAGCTCCTCAAGGTGCTCAACATGGACACGCTGATGGCGGCGAACCGCGGGCGGCTGCGCAGCGAAGTGCAGAGCGTGGTCGAGCGCATCCTCCAGGAAGACCGCCTCCCGATCAGCATGGTGGAGCGCAACCGCCTGGTCGAGGAGATCCTCGACGAGGTCTTCGGCCTCGGGCCGCTGGAGCCGCTGCTCAAGGACCCGACCATCTCCGACATCCTGGTCAACACGCACAAGTACGTTTACATCGAGCGGCACGGGAAGCTGCTCGAAACGGGCATCCGCTTCCAGACCGACCGGCACCTGATTCACATCATCGAGAAGATCGTCTCGAGCGTGGGCCGCCGGATTGACGAATCGGTTCCGCTGGTGGACGCGCGGCTGCCGGACGGCTCGCGCGTCAACGCCATCATCCCGCCGCTGGCCGTGGACGGGCCGTCGCTCTCCATCCGCCGCTTTGGGCGCAAAGTGCTCACCAACGAAGAGCTGCTGCGCAATCAGACGGTGACGCGCCCGATGCTGGACTTTCTGGCGGCCTGCGTCGAAGCGCGGTTCAACATCGTGATCTCCGGCGGCACCGGCTCCGGCAAGACCACCTTCCTGAACTGTCTTTCCCGCTTCGTCCCCGAACACGAGCGGGTCATCACCATCGAGGACACCGCCGAGTTGCAGCTTCAGATCGAGAACGTGGTCCGGATGGAGACGCGTCCGCCCAACATCGAGGGCAAAGGCACCATCAGCCAGCGACAACTGCTGGCGACCGCGCTGCGCATGAGGCCCGACCGCATCCTGCTGGGGGAAGCGCGCGGCGGCGAGGCGCTCGACATGTTGCAGGCCATGGGCACGGGCGTGGAAGGCTCCATGACCACCGTGCACGCCAACTCGCCCGCCGACGCCTTCAGCCGCCTGGAAACCATGGTGATGATGGCCAAGCTCGACCTCCCCAGCCGTTTCGTCCGCCAGCAGATGGCCTCGGTGATTCACATCCTGGTGCAGACCTCGCGGATGAGCGACGGGACCCGCAAGATCACCCACATCGCCGAGGTTCTGGGTCTGCACGAGGTAAACATTGAGGTGCAGGACATCTTCCTATTCGAGCGCACGGGCGTCGGCGACGACGGCCGCGTGCTCGGCCAGTTTCACGGCGCGGGAAAGCTGCCGCAGTGCCTCGAACGCCTCCGCCTGGCCGGCTTGCAGGTCTCCCCGAAGCTGTTTGACGAAGTATCCGCGGTAAGCTAGACCGGATTTCTCAACGGCCACAGAGGTCGCGGCTTCGTTTCCGTTGCCCTGAAAGGGCAAAACAGGAGTAGCCGGGGGCAACGCCCCCGGAACGGTGTGTAAATCCGGAGCGACCCTGAAGGGGTCGGACACCCCTGCTGGGAATTTTGTGCGACCCTTTCAGGGTCGAACTGTCCACCGCCCATTTCCGGGGGCGTTGCCCCCGGCTTTCCCTGTAAATCCCCTTCGGGGATTTTCGAAGACGCGACCTCCTTCCCAGAATGCTGGTGAGAAATCCCGGCTAGCCCATGTTCCAGACTATCTCGTTCTTGTTCATTTCGCCCTCACGCAGCGACTTCGAAGGGGGGATACCCGAAAGAAGGCTCTGCCATCCTCCCGGCGGAAAGCAGTCACCGAATGATCCCTCTTCGCCGGTAAGGGGGGTCTCCCTGTCTTATTAGGACTCCTAGTACCACTCGCGATTTTTCTTGACTCCCCCCTTGACACGCACCCCGCTGGGGGTCAAGATGCTTGGTATCCCCCCCGCCGGCGTGGGCAGAAGCTGGCGCCAGCATTTGGAGAGGAAGATCGGATCGGGCGGAACGACGATAAGGAGATTTGGTTTTCCCCCACACCGTTTAAGGAGGAAGTCGTGAAAAAAATTCTCGCAGTAGCAGCTCTCGTTTTCGCCATCGGCGGCTGGCAGCTTGCAATGGCCGATCATAGTCCGGGTCACACCGGTTCGGTCGGGAACCCCATACCGGGCACTCCCCATGACACGATTATCATCCACGTCCAGAAAGCCGACAATGGCCCCAAAGGTTGCGCGGGCAGCGTCGGTGGGCACTCGCTGTTTTTGCGTCATTACGCCGGTGTGGTTCCTCCCACCTACATCTACATCACCATGATTGATTGGGTCCAGGTGGATAACGATGGCGACGGATTGAAGGACGAAGATCCGCTGGGGGATGCCAATGGCGACACGGATCCCAACGACGATTTCGACGTCTATCCTCCGGGCGACCCCAAAGCCGGTCAACAGCGTATTGACGAAGACGGCTTGGAGCCGGGAGCCGTAACACAGGTGCTCGACTGTGATTCCTGGGGGGACAGTAAGGTATCGCTCCAGATTCGGGACACCGACCCGCAGAAGGATTGGGTCTCTCTGCAAAAGTGGTTTCTGCGGCTGATCGGCAAGCCGAACCAGAACTTTGCCTTTACCTCCTACGCCAACCAGCAGTGGACCTGCACAGTTCTTCCCGGTCCCGATGGGATACTCGAAACCACGGATGATATTGCCCAGTGCAAAACCACGGAGACGAATACGACAGGCGACTGGATAAGGCTGACCAGCTTTAATGCGGAGGACGGAGGGTGCGTGAAGCAAGTGAAAGGCGCGGGGGGTGGCGGCGCCAAGGCGGGCGGCAAAACGCCGTTTTGCGACATCACCGACGGCTTCGAGGTGGACGTGGATTATGCCGACGGGACCAGTGCGAT
Organism: Acidobacteria bacterium RIFCSPLOWO2_02_FULL_61_28; assembly: GCA_001767035.1. GTDB lineage: Bacteria > Acidobacteriota > Terriglobia > 2-12-FULL-54-10 > 2-12-FULL-54-10 > 2-02-FULL-61-28. The sequence goes on along the minus strand of MEKR01000013.1, from coordinate 9,971 downwards.
TGACGCTTTTATCTTTGGCGTCCGGGTCGGCTGCCTGAATGATCCACTGACCACGGTTGACGAAAGTCTTTACTGCCCCCTCAGCGGCATTGTCTGGGGCACTGATGAGGACACCACCAGCCAGGCAAAGGCGCAGATCTTTGTGGCCAATGGCGGCATAGGCAGTGACGGCACCGTCGTCGGCTCGGTGAATGTTAAGACCGGGAGAATCAAGTCAGCTATCATGCTGGATGAGTAAAACCTCTTCTCCCACAGCCCGGGGGAATCTGTTCGACTGGCATCCCGGACTGTCGTTTACGCAAGGAATAAGGAGGGACGCGAAGTCCCTCCTTCCTTTTTGTGTCCGGTCATCGGAGGGGGGCGACTGGTGCGGTCCCCTGCGCCTGACTTCCGCGCCGGACCAGTCTCCCGGTTCCTATCTACAAGGGGGCAGGCAATCCCCTGATTCCCAGAGAGCTACCTGGCCCGGACTTCTCCCGCCCGCATTTCGGGCGAGGTTGCAGGCGGCAAATCCCCGCAGGGGATTCCCGTGAATAGCCGTGGGTGAAACCCACGGTAACGGAATCTCAAACATGATCCCGGCCCCGCAGGGGCCGGACAATCAAAACAAGCCGGTCAACCCCTTACGGGGTTGAATTTCCTGTGTTGGCTCTCGTTCCGTAGGTTAAAACCTACGGCTACTCATGGTTTGCCCTTTCAGGGCGACAAGAACGAAACCGCAACATCCATATGCCGTTGGGAAATTCGGTCCAATTGACCGCATCCCGCCGGAGCGGTATAAAGGAGCGATAGCCGCCCCAGGGGAGAGCGCGCGGTCTGACTGCCGGGAGCCGGATGTCTCAATCCGACTGAGCAGCAGTCGGACGGGCGGTTGCGGGCACGAGATTCTCTGCCGGAGGGGACCGCCATGCGGGGGATACTTAGCTTCCTGAGCCTGGTCTTTGTAGTAGCCATCGGGCTGATGATTTACCGCTCGTACTTCACGGGGCCGAGCGGCGGCATCGCCACGCGGGGCACCGACAACCCGCGCGCCGCGATTGACATTACCGGAGTGCAGAATGATCTGCTGGCGATGGCCCAGGCCGAGCGCCAATTCCAAGCCCTCAACGGCCGCTATGCCCCGCTCGAAGAGCTGCGCTCGAACGGGAGCCTGGCGATTGACCCCGCGCGCGGACGCCAGGGTTACACGTACTCGTCGGACGTGAGCGACACCCGCTTCACCATCACCGCCCGCTACAGCGGTCCTGCCACGGGCATGCCCACGCTCTCGATTGACGAAACCATGCAGATCACCGAGCGATAATTAGGATGCCCCCGTCCCCAACAAGAGGTAGCCACGGCATGCATTTATGCCGTGGGTACGTTCCGGATTCATTCCGAAAAAGCCCACGGCACAAAAGTACGTGCCGTGGCTACCCGTTCCGACAACCTGGGGGCATCCAATTAAATTGGCACGAATCGCTCTTTTCTGCTACACTCACTCCGGCGTTGGCACCGCTGGAAATGACCCGGGTCCTTCCTGTTGGGATTAACGCTTGCTGTACCGCACCAACCCAAGGAGCTTTGGAGCTTGCGCGTTCACCTGGTCAATCCGAGCGATGTATCGTTTGGAATTGGCGTCATCACACCCCGCTGGCTGTACGTGCTGGCGGCGGCGACGCCACCGCAATACGGCGACCCCATCATCACCGACGAGACTCTGGAACCACTGGATTGGAACCGCGTGGAGGCGGGTGACGTCGTCGGAATCGGCATCCATACCGCCAACGTGTATCGCGGCCTGGCGATTGGCCGCCTCGCCCGCGAGCGCGGAGCGTGGGTAGTCTTCGGCGGCATCCACGCCACGCTCTATCCGGAAGAGGCGCGCGAGCTCGGCGCTGCCCACGCCGTGGTCAAGGGAGACGGCGACGTGGTTTGGAGCGCCGTCCTGGCCGATTGCGCCCAGGGGACCCCGCAGCGAATCTACGACGGAGGCCGCCTCGCGGCCGACCGGTTCCTGAGAGCCCGATGGGACCTGATGCCACCCAAGAGCTACATGTGGGCTTCCGTGCAGACGGTCCGGGGCTGTCCCAAGCATTGTTCGTTCTGCTCCGTCTGGCGCACCGATGGCCAGCGTCCGCGCCAGCGCGCCTCCGATCCGGTCATCGAGGAAATCGTCGCGCTCCGGCGGCTCGGCTACCGGTTTATCGCGCTCGCGGACGACAACTTCTATCCGGTCACGCTGACCGACCTCGAACTGGCCCGGAAACAGAACAACCCGCAGAGGCTGGCCGAGCTCGAGGACATGCGCCGAGAGCGTTTCGAGTTGATGGACCGCCTGGCCGAACTTCCCGCCGACATGATCTTCTTTACGCAGATCACGATGGAAGCCGCGGAAGACCCGCGATTCCTCAATGCGATGCGGAAGGCCCGCATCAAAGGGGCTCTGGTCGGCGTCGAGGCGGTTACCGAAGAAGGGCTGAAGGCCGTCTACAAGGACTTCAACTGCTCCGGAGAAAATCTCGCGGAACGCCTGCGGACGTTCAAACGGCACGGCGTACACGTCCTGGGATCGTTCATCTTCGGTCTTCCCACGGACCGCCAGGACACCTTTGCGGCGACGGCCGCTCTGGCGAAGCAGGCCGACCTGACGTTCGCGCAGTTTGTGACCATGACGCCGTTCCCGGGGACGGTGGACTTTGAACGCTGGGAAAAAAGCCTGGGAGATCGCGCGGAGCGGATTGAAGGGGTTCCCGTGACGCGCTACTGGCTCATCCCGGGGCATCTCCGCCCGAAGCTCTACACCCCTCACCCCACCATGAACCCGGAGGAAATCCGCCGGCGCACGCAAGGCGTCTGGGACAACTTCTACAGCCTGGGTGCAATCTGGAAACGCTCGGGTTGCGTCAAGTCCATCAAGGCCCGGCTGGGGTTCATCTTCATCTCCAAACTCTACCGCCAGATGTACGCCAATACCGGGATCGCCACCGACAGCGCCCGCCGCAAGACCGCCAATCGCTGGGCCCGCTGGCTGGCCAAGCCCTGCTATCGCCTGTTTCAGGCCAAGCCGATGCCCGATTTGCGCCTTCCAGAATCCAGCCCATTCCGGGTGTTGGCCAAATAGGGAACCAGCAGCGAATCAAGACTTCTGCATGGCGGCGATCCGCTCCTGCATTTCGCGCGTCAAGTGCGGCACGATTCCGAGGAGCCGCTCGATGAGCATGAGCTGCCCCCGGTGGTGCATCTCGTGCTCTTTGACCGAGAGGATCATCTCCAAGCGGCTCTTGGCCGGCGGGGTCATTCCCGCGGGCATCGCGACCCGTTCCCGGAGGAAGTCGTCGGACAATCCGGTGAGCCATCCCGCCCACTCCTCGCCGTTGCTGCGGAGCATTTGCTGGACTTGTTGTTTGTTCCGCGGCTGCTGTTCCTCCGCTCCGAGACGCTGCATCAGCGCCGGGAAGTCAAAGCCCTCGAGCGTCGTCCGGCGTTCCTTGGCATGGATCTGATACTGGAACTTGTAGCTGAACGCGATGTGGGTCAGCAACTGGGCCACCGTGCGGGTGTCCGGCGCCGGGCGGTATCCGTACTGGTCTTCCGGAATGTCCTCGGCGATGTGAATCGTGTTCTTGCGAACCGTGCGAAAGCCCTCGGCCAGTTCTTTGGCTCCGTAATGGATCATCGGGAAACTCTCCTTTTCAAAATAGGGAACTACCAGCTTTTAGGATAGAGCAAAAACCAAGCATCTCCAAGAAATAGAGCTGTACGATTTTTAGCGTTGCTGTATAACAAAACGCGATGCTGTCATCCTGAGCGCAGCGAAGGATCTGCTTTTCTTTGAGGTCAGTAATCCGTTGCGGAAAAGGGTTCCGTGGGCAGCGCCCGGCTACGCCGCCGCGGGTGGCCGCAGGAATTTGTTGAACCACGCCAGGGTCCGATTCCAGGCCTCGCACGCGGCTGCCGCGTTGTAAGCTGGGCTGGTGTCATTATGAAACGCGTGGCCGGCACCCTGATAGATGTGAAGGCCGAAGGTCTTCCGCTGGTTGACCCTCGTCCTGGCCGCCTCGATCATTCCCAGGGTCAGGTTGCGGTCGAGTTCCGCGTAGATGGCCAGCACGGGACTCTTGATCCGCTCGATCGCCTCCGCTGAAGGCACCGGGGCTCCATAAAACGGGACGGTGGCAGCGAGTTCTTCCTGGTTCACGGCCAGGTTCCAGACATTGCCTCCCCCCGGCAAAGCCGGGGTCGGAATGACAATCTTGGGGTGATTGCCTGGACAAAGGAAGTCTACAGCGTTTGGGAAGCGGGCCAGCCCGAGCGCCCTGGCCTGGGCGCGGAGCAACGCGCTACTGCGGGCTGCCCGGTTCGTAGGACCACGCGGCCTGCGACCGGGCCTGCTCCGCAAAGCGCGTGTCCACGTACTCCTCGAATTCAATCGCGCGGTCGAGCACGCCGGTCTCGATCATCAGGTCGCGGATCGTGTCGAAGTCTTGCTTGAAGGGTGAGAGCGGCGTGTACATCACGCGGTCGAGCGGATTGGTCAGCGCCCAGCGCAGGAGCGCCGGGTCCTGGCGATAATAGAAGCGGCCCACGAAGTCCGCGGCGTGCTCACGGTAGGGACGCCCTTGCTCAAGCCACAGCCCGGAGCGGGCGATTCCGTCCACGAGTTCCTGCACGACTTCGGGCCGCTGGTCAATCACGTCCTGGCGGACGACCAGCACGCACGAGATGTAATCCGGCCAATACTCCCGCGCCAGGAAGAGAACTTTCCCGTAGCCGCCCATCTCCGCCTGCGAGGGATACGGCTCTCCCATCGAAAAAGCGTCAATGGCGCCGACGGCGAGCGCCCCGGCCACATCGGGCGGAGCCATCTCGACCATCCGGATCTCTTCCGGTTTGACTGCGAAGTGTTTCATGGCGCGGAAGACCAGCAGGCGTTCGTCGGAGAACCGGCTGGGAACGGCGATGGTGCGCCCCCGCAGGTCGGGGAAGGTCTGGACCGGCCCGTCTTTCCGCACCACCACCGCGCTTCCGTAGCGGTGGCCGAGATAGACGATCCGGATGGGCACGCCCTGCGCCCGCAGCGCAATGGCCATCGGGGCCACCATGAATCCCGCCTGCATCTTGTTTGAGATCAGCGCTTCCTTGATCTCCGGGAAGCCTTGAAACATCCGCGGGAGGAAAATGTTTCCCGACTGCGAGCGGCGCGAGATATAGTCGGTGACCGGGCAGGTCAGGTGGCAGGTGACGGGGATATACGCTACGTGCAGCTTGCGCAGGTTCTCGGCCAGATAGTCATTGCCCAGCGCGGACCAATCCACGTTCAGCCGGAAATGAAGTCCGCTGATCGCTCCGGTCCAGAGCACGACGCCGATCAGTATCTTCCGGCTAGGTCTCATGGCGGAACCCCCAGCGGACCGACTTCCACGTCTCCAGATGCCGGATCGAGAAATCCAGGCCGAGGCCGATCAGGCCGATAATCAGCATCCCGGCGATCACCAGGTCGTAACGCTGGCCGGCGTTGCGCGAGTCAATGATGAGATAGCCGAGGCCCGAGGTGACGGCGATCATCTCGGCGGCGACCAGCACCAGCCAGGCCACTCCGAGCGCGATCCGCAGTCCGACGAGCATCTGCGGCAGAGCCGATGGAAAGACCACGCGGCGCAACAAGGCCGCGGTCGAAAGCCCGAAGTTTTGTCCGGCCTGGAGAAACATGGGCGGGACGTTCCGCACGCCGTTCATGGTCGAGACGAGGATGGGAAAGACCGAGGCCAGGAAGATCAGGAAAATGGCGGCCAGGTCGGTCGCGCCGAACCAGACGATCGCCAGCGGTATCCACGCCAGCGGGCTGATGGGACGCAGCATTTGAATCACCGGGTTCACCGCGGCGGCCGCGGCCGGATTCCAGCCGAGCAGCAGCCCCACCGGAATGCCGCAGGTGATTGCCAGGGCGTAGCCCGCGCCGACGCGAAACAGCGAATCCCCGATATAGCGCCACAGCAAGCCTTTTCGCAGCAGTTCGGCCAAAGCCCGTTCGACGGCCACGGGCGAGGGAAAAACGCGCGTGCCGCTCCACCAGACGCCGGCGCTCCAGAGCGACAGAATCGCCGCCGTGGCGCACAGCGGCCAGAGGTAAGGTTCCCAGCGTCGGATGGAGACATTCGGCGTCATGCTCTTATGCTTTTATACTTTCATACTTGGTGGGCGAGGCCGATCTCCTCAAATATCCCGTCGCGGAGTTCGAGATAGCGGGGCGCACTGATGTCTCGCGGGTGCGGGATGTCAATCTCGACGATGCGGCGGATGCGCGCGGGCCTGGAGGAAAGCACCACGACGCGGTCGGCCAACTGCACGGCTTCCTCGATGTCGTGCGTCACGAACAGGATGGTCTTGCGCTCCAGTTCCCAAATCCGCAGCAATTCTTTCCGCATCCCGAGCCGGGTAATCGAGTCCAGAGACCCGAACGGCTCGTCGAGAAAGAGCATGTCGGGATTGACCGCGAACGCGCGGGCGACCTCCAGGCGCTGCTTCATGCCGCCGGAAAGCTCGTGCGGGTAAGCGCGTTCAAAACCTTCGAGGCCCACCAACTGGACGTAATGCGCGATGCGCTCCGCCTTCTCCTCCCGCGAGAGCTTGAACAACCCGAAGCCGATATTGCCTTCCACGGTGAGCCAGGGGAAAACACCGCGCTCTTGAAAGACAAAAATGCGGCGGGGATCAGGGCCGCGCACCGCCTCGCCGTCAATCCACGCCTGGCCGGAACTTGGCTGGAGGAACCCGGCGACAATGTTCAGCAGAGTGGACTTTCCGCAACCCGATGGCCCCAGGATGCAGACAAACTCTCCCTCCCGGACTTCGAGGCTGATGCGGTCGAGCACCTCGACCGCGCTGCCGTCGCGGCGGAAGACGATGCTCAGGCCGTCGAGGCTGACCTTGGTCGTGATTGCGGTCTTGACTGCGCGAGCCGTCGCCGCAGATAGCGTGTGCGCCATTTAGTCCGTCCCGTACCCCCAGCGCAGCGAGCGCAGGCGCTCCAGGCTGCGCATCCCGGTGTCGAGCAGCAGGCCGATCGCTCCGATCAGAACCATTCCGGCCACCACCAGATCATAGCGGTTCCCGGCGTTGCGCGAGTCAATAATCAGGAAGCCGAGGCCGGAATTGACGGCGATCATCTCCGCCGCCACTACGACCATCCAGGCGATTCCGAGCGCGAGCCGCAGACCCACCAGCAACTGCGGCAGCACGGCCGGGTAAAGCACTTTCCACATCAACTGCCGCTCGGAGAGACCGAAGTTGCTCCCGGCCTGAAGGTAGATGGCCGGAATGTTGCGGACCGCGTTCATCGCGCTCATCGTCAGGGGCAAGAAGGAAGCCAAAAAGATCAGGAAAATGGCGGCCAGATCCCCGACCCCAAACCAGAGAATGGCAATCGGAATCCAGGCCAGCGGGGAGATCGGACGCAGAACCTGGAGCGCGGGATTCAAGGCCATTTCGGCGCGCCGCCGCCAGCCGAGAAACAATCCGAACGGGATCGCGGTTGCGACCGCCAGCAGATACCCCCAAGTGACCCGAAACACCGACGCGACCACGTACTTCACCAGCAGCCCTTTTCGCGCCAGTTCCCCAATTCCTTGCAGCACGGCCCAGGGTCCCGGTATGATCGGCACAGCCTGCCGGGCGGCCGCGATGTGCCAGGCGACGACCAGGATCGCAACAAAAATAGTGGGCGGAAGCCACGAAAACTTTTTCAAAAGCTACCTCTCACCGCATAACTCCAGCCGAAGTTCCTCGCCACCGAGCCGGCGTTAGCTCCCTACCGAGACCGGTCAGAAAAGGTTAGCATAACTATCAGAGAAATTGGACTATGCTTTTTTGGGGAGCACGTATCTATTTGTAATTATTGTTGTTAATTAAATAGATATGGGGTTGCAGTTCACGCAGATGAAAATTGTGGATCGGATTTCACTCAGATTTCCGGGAGCGGGACTCAGGAGCCTGCGGTGGGGGTGAGCTTGACTGGGGAGCGCAATGTTTGGGGGCGCGCTTGCCGATTGGCGAGCCATACGGCGAGGCGGAAAATCAAGAGGAAGGCTACGACGGCTCCGTAGCGGACGGGCCGGGTGATGTCGGACTTGACGAGCCAGTAGAAATGGATCACGCCCGCCGCGGCGGTGATATAGACGAGGCGGTGGAGTTGCTGCCAGCGCCTTCCGCCGAGGCGCCGAATCCACCCGGCGCTCGAAGTGACCGCCAGAGGGATCAGCAAGACAAACCCGGTGAAACCGACCGTGATGTATTTGCGCTTGGCCACGTCGTCCACCATCGCGGCGAAATCAAAGAACTGGTCGAGCACGATGTAGGTGAGAAAGTGGAGGCAGGCGTAGAAAAACGCAAACAGCCCGAGCATCCGGCGGAAGCGAATGAGCTGGGGCAGGCCCAGCAGCTTGCGGGCCGGCGTGATGCTGAGCGTGAGGACCAGGAAGATCAGGATATAGTCGCCCGTGTAGTGGGTGATGTACTCGATGGGATTGGCCGTCAGGCGGCCGTGGTAGGCCCTCCAGCCGAGATACCCCAGCGGGCCAAGGCAGAGGAAAAATACCAGAACCTTGGTCCACTTGCTCGAGAGAATGGATGACATCGCAGTGCAGGTCCCGATGCGGCCTCAGGATGACAATGCTTCTTGTTTCTAATAGTTTTTCCGCGTGGGTGTAGAGTATGCGGAGACGTCAGGGCACGGCTTCAGCCGTGCCGGAAAGCGCGCCAATCCATTCCTCTTCCTTGCGGCTTCAGCCGCTGAGGGACATACCTCAGGCGCTAAAGCCCGCTTCGAAAGGCCGCCTTATGGCATGGCTAAAGCCATGCCCTGACGAGATCACATCCTCCCACACAAAATCTGAAAATGCTCTAATAGTTTTTCCGCAAGTCCATCCCGGCGTAGAGCTGGGAGACCTGGCTGGCGTAGCCGTTGAAGGGGAGCGTCTTGCGCTTGAGGAATTCGCCGAGCCGGCGTTCGCTTTTCTGGCTCCAGCGCGGGTGGTCCACGTCCGGGTTGACGTTCGAGTAGAAGCCGTACTCGTTGGGCGTCGCCAGGTTCCAGGTGGCCGGGGGCTGCTTTTCCTGGAAGCGGATTTTCACGATGGACTTGATGCTCTTGAAGCCGTACTTCCAAGGGACCACCAGGCGGAAGGGCGCGCCGTTCTGGTTCGGCAGGGTTTCGCCGTACATGCCGACGCAGAGAATCGCGAGCGGGTGCATGGCCTCGTCCATGCGCAGCCCTTCGACATAAGGAAACGGGATGCCCGCGTGGCGCGCCACCGGCATCTGCTTGGGGTCGAAGAGGGTCTGGAAGGCGACGAATTTCGCCTTCGCGGTCGGCTCGACCATCTTGACGAGCGCGTGCAGCGGGAAGCCGATCCAGGGTACGACAATGGACCAGGCCTCGACGCAGCGGTGGCGATAAATGCGCTCCTCGAGCGGCGCGAGCTTCAGGATCGTGTCCAGATCGTACACGGCGGGCTTGGCCACTTCCCCTTCGACGGCGACGGTCCACGGCGAGGTCTTGAAATCCTTGGCCAACTTCGCCGGCTGCTCTTTGTCGGTCCCGAATTCATAGAAGTTGTTGTAGTTGGTCACGTGCTCGTAGGGCGTGATCTTTTCGTCGGTGCCGTAGCTGCTCTTGGTGACGCCGGTGAGCTTGGTTCCGGCCTGCGCCCCCGTCGGGGACAGCCATCCCGGCAGCACGGCCCGACCCGCCGCCAGCGCGGCCCCGGCCGCCACCGTCCGGGTCAGGAATCGCCGCCGGCTCAGATAGACGCTCTGCGGCGTGATTTCCGAGTAAGGAATCTCCCACGGGGATGATTTCTTGATGAGCATTGCCTTGCCCCTCCAATCCGTGCCGCGATCCCGGCCTGCCGGGAGAGCGGGCACTCTGCCTGCCGCTAATCCCAACTTGCTTCGCTCTCGATGCTGGCCGCCACCTGCAACCCCTTCGGCTT
>MEKR01000012.1:18626-38306 GCA_001767035.1 Acidobacteria bacterium RIFCSPLOWO2_02_FULL_61_28 | reverse complement strand
TTCACCGATTACTTGCGCGAGAAAAATGTCGGCGACGAAGTCCCCGTCGTCGTCCTGCGCGACGGCCAGGAAGTCCAGGCCACCGTCAAGCTCGGGCGGCGGGAGTAAAGGAAAGCCCGCAACCCATTCTTGTCCAACAAGTTAGAGTTTGTGTGTCATAACGAAGTTGCGCCGCGCAATGTTCAATGGCATTATTGGTTCTCCTTGGAGTGACATTCAATGCGAGCCAACTTGGACCAATTCCAAGCTTGGATAGACGAAAAGTCGAGGGAGGAAACTTATTTCTCCGGAACTTTTTGGGTTGTGTTTTCCATGCTCGGAGATCATGATTTGGGCCGAGCGTTGGAATTGCAAGCACAAACCATGCCAGGAATCCCGCTGGCCGATTCTGTCGCCACGATTTCGGTGCGCCCAAGAAAAGGTAGGGCTGTCCAAGCCACGTTTTGGCATCTTCCGATCTCAGACGGCAATTTGCACTTTCTATTTTCGCTAGATAAGCCAAGCAAAGCGATTCGATCAATGTACAAGCTCTTGGCAAGGGCGAAAGGGAAGGCGCAACTTTTCCCGATTGGTCATTCTCTCGTAAAGACTACTGTGCGGCTGAATCCGAACAGGTCGTTTGAAGAAACCCATATACTGCGGGGTGTTTCATACCCGAGCAAGCCGAACGAAGGCGGTGCTGACATCAATCTGAGGCCTGGGAATGCATCCGCCTTTTTTGAGAGGCTTGAAGACGAGAAAAGGGTTCTTGGTCTGCCAGAATGCGGGCTCCCTTGACCGGAAATTTATTTTGTGAGTTCACCGTTGCCCGGGCAGGCTACCTGAGTTTTCATAAAGGCGATTGTGCGCCTCTCATGAGACTAATGCTCGACAGACTCGCTCCGGCGATGGTTGATTCTGCTAAACCTTTCGAGCGTGCTAAGGACCAATTTGTCACTCTTCGTTTTGCCGAGCCCTTTTTCGCCGACCGGGCTAGTTACGGGGTCGTTCTGGACGCTATCTCCCGGCTTCCGCGCACCTCGATAGCTTTGCTGCACGGCAATCCTTATTTCCATGCAACACTGACAAATTACGAAGATGGCGGCGAATTTGAAATCTTCATTACGCAGCACTCCACTATACATATCCAGGGTCGAGGAGAAGCTTCGCCGGCTTCTTTCCTTCGTCTACAGGATGTTTTGACTCAATCGTTCCGAGATGCAACGGTTGCGTTAGAAGAGAGGCCATTACAGTACAGCCTGCGTGATTTGCTGGAGGGACGTGTCTAGGGGAAAATGGCCGAGTCCTCAAGTGTTGAAGAGAAAATTCGCCAAGAGTTTGAGAAGGCCCACAAAGAATATGCTGCGTACGACAAAACACTCGACGCTGTCTCTGCTCTGAGTTTTGTCCTTGAAAATGTGAAGCCAATCGCCGAGGAAACCACTTTCCACGATTTCCGTCCTCGGCTTGATCCCCCGACTCCTAATCAGGCACAATACACGCCCGACGGACTTATCATCCAGAAGTCCTGCGACTTCGTCCTCGAATTGAAAACTTCCTGGAACGAAGAAGACATACGCCAGACAGTTCAATATGGCCGAAGTAAGAAATACTACCGCCCTGACGGGAGTACACATGCATTTGGGAAAAATCGATGCATGTTACTCGGGTACCAAAACTCGCCCGGTGACTCGAATCTCGTCAAATTATTCGACGCCTGGGATTTGCAGGATTTCGGCTTTCCTCTGGTTTTATTTCGCTATAGCCTGGAACAAGCGGCTGGAGGGGACCAGATGTTTTTCGTTCGCGTTCCATACCAGCGCAACGGTTTGTGTCCCTCTTCGAGCCTAGGAAAAGCCATGAATTTTGTCCAAGGATTCCCCGTTAGCATAAACAGCCTCAAGCTCCACCGTACAAAGTTCCATAAAGCCGGCGATCAAGTAATAGCCAGTTACGCGGCAGTCCTCTGGTGGACTACCTACGCCAGGCACTATTTAACCGAAGAACAAAAAATCGAAATGGCTGGGGGGGGGGGTGTTGAGCACCCCCTTAGTCATACCCCAGGATCGTGTGGACCGTGTTCCCCCTCTGCCAGGGGTAGACGTTCCACTTGGGCCGAACGACGTGCGCCGTGCCTTGGAGTTTCTACGCCAGGCTAACCTTGTCGTCCTTAAGAAACGTGCGCATGCCTTTGAAGTCAAGATGAAGGAAGGTAGATACATCCGAGTCCCGAGGGGGAGCCCTTCCCCCGGCGCGTTCGCTCATCGGGAATTGTCAACCAAGATCATTGCACGCTGGGCAACTCATAAGGTCAAGAACCCGATCAAGACCTCTCGGGTGAAACGCACAACGAAGAAATTGTCGTCGCGGAAGATGCAAGACGAAAGGCAAGGGAAGCTCTTCGATGAACATTCGGATTGATAAGCAGAAGCCTGCGCGCCTGCCGTTCCAGTCCGGCAAAGAACTGATCCGGGTCCTGAGCAAAGCGGGATATTCCGAAGTCCGACAGAGAGGGAGCCATATCCACTTAAGTTGTCCGGGGAAAATCCGTCACGGTACCAGACTATGGAAACCATTGACCGATCGCTCCCAAGGAAAACCCTGCGGGATAGCGTAATGAACAGGGGCAGAGTTTGACGAGTTGGCGGACGGCTAACAGTGGTAGAATTTCCTCGGCATTCAACGGTTGGCGAACCACGATTGCGGTTGGGAGGCAATGCTGCGATGAAACGATTCACTTTGTCTTCTGTTTGTGGGATGGCCGGATTCTGCTGGCTGGCGGTGCTGATGGGTTTGACCGCTCCAGGCGCAGTGGCCCAGGACCGACGCGGGCATCCCGCCGAGAGCAAGAACATGGAGCTGGCCGGTATGAGCGACCTGCAAGGCCGCCCGGCGTATCAGCCGGTGATTCACCGCCAGGGCAGCCGCTGGGTCGCCTATGTGGGCCTGCATGTCGGCACTGCCTTGAATCCGTTCACCGGCAAGACGGAAGGCAACGGAACGATGGTGGTGGACGTGACCGACCCTCGCCGCCCGCGAAACCTGGCCCACATTCCGGGCTTTCACGATAACCCCGAGAAGGAATCGCAGGCGCAGATGGCGCGCGTATGCGACATTGCCGGAGGCACCTACCTGCTGCGCGCCGCGGGAAACAATTCGCAGCACGATCTCTGGAACGTGACCGACCCGAGCCGCCCGCAATTCGTAACGGTGATCGTGGACGGCCTCAAGGACACGCACAAGAACTGGTGGGAGTGCGACACCGGCATCGCCTACCTCCCTTCGTTCGACCCCAAGTGGCGCAACCGCATCACGAAGATTTACGACTTGAGCGACCCGGCCCACCCGAAGTTCATCCGCGACTTCGCCTTGGTGGGACAGGAGGCGGGCGCGACGGTCGAGCCGATACCGCCGGTCATCCACAGTCCCATCTCCTACAACGGCCGGCTCTATATGGCCTACGGCACTTCGAACCACGGCATCATCCAGATCCTGGACCGGGAGGAGCTGCTCCAAGGCGATCCCGCGCCTACAACCCAGAATCTTCTGGCTCCGCAGCTTGGCCGCCTCGACATGCCTCCCTACTGGGGCGGACACACCGCCTACCCGATGCTCAATGTCCCCATCCCCGGCTGGCAGGGCCAGTCCCAGGGCGCTGTCAAGGACATTCTCGTGGTCGCCTCGGAGACCGTTCGCAACGAATGCGAAGGCCCCAAGCACCCCCTGTTTTTCTTTGACATCAGCGATCCCGCGACGCCGTTTCCGATCTCGAATTTCCAAGTGCCGGAATCGTCCGGCGACTTCTGCGGGCGCGGCGGACGCTTCGGCGTGCATTCCGTGCAGGAGTCGTTTTCGCCGATATATCACAAGAAGATGATCTTCGTGGCCTATTTCAACGCGGGCGTGCGGGCCGTGGACATCCGCGATCCCTTCCACCCGGTCGAGACCGGGTTCTTCATCCCCGCCACCACGGAACGGACCCGGCCGTTTTGTACCGGCGAGGGCGCCCAGCGGCGCTGCAAGACGGCCGTCCAGACCAACAACGTCGAGGTGGACGACCGGGGCTACATCTACACGGCGGACCGCGCCGGCACCGGCCTGCACATCTTGCAGCTTACCGGGGCGGCACGCGAAGTTGCCAACCGGCCGTGAGTCTCGCGCCGCCGGACGCCGCGTCCCGCGCGGTTCCACTAAATATTCCGCAGACATCTACAGCCGATTTGTGATACAACACTAAGGCTTGACGGGCGGGCTTCGGGCCGCAGTCCGTAAACTTTCAATCACAGCGGGGGGGAAGATATGCTTGGCGAATTGATCGGAGAAGAAACGGGCAAGGTGACGGGTTATCGGGTTTTGGCCAGCCAGGGACAAGGAAACAAAGTCGAGGTCACGTTCCAGACGAGCGGGAAGTTTCTGGGGACCAAGCACACCGACCTCGGAACCTATACGTCGGAAATGAGACCGGGCGGCTTTTTCTTTGGCCAGGGCCAGGGAATCATCATGACCAAAGAAGGGGACAGCATCTCCTGGGTCGGTCAGGGGACGGGTCGCCTCAAAGCCGGCGGCGGAATGAGTTTCCGTGGAGCCGTCTATTACGAGACGGCTTCGCAGAAATTCGCGCGTCTGAACGGCGCTGCCGTGGTCTATGAACACGAAACCGACGCCCAGGACAACTGCGCTACGAAGTATTGGGAATGGAAGTAGAAGTCTTGCCGTGGACGGGGTGGCCGCCGAGGGACGGGCGCGCACGAGCCGCCCGCTTCTACGACGCCAACCCCGTCTTTCCGCCCGTCTTTCCGAATGACATTCCCGCTCGTGATGCGCTGCTATGACCCGGACAGGTTCGTGCGTCTCATCGAAGCGCACGGATTCGCGGTCGCTGGCCGCTGGGGCGGCTATGCAGGCGGGCCATCCGGCAAAGGACCGGAGCGGGTAGTTCAATTCGCCGTCTCGAATCGGAAAGACATATGCCGGGATTAGGCGCTCCTGCTAAAATCGAACTGGCCATGTCCACGATGAAGGTGAACCTGACGGCGGCGGTGAAGGCGGCGGGCTGAGCCTCGAAGCTCAGTCCAAAGGTTTTGGACGCCGTGCTCGGCAAGCTGCCGCAGGGAAAAGACGAGAATGTGCTGGTCGGCTTCGACAAAGCCGACGACGCCGGAGTGTATCGTCTGAGCGCGAGCCTGGCGCTCGTCCAGACGGTGGACTTCTTCACGCCCATCGTGGACGATCCCTACACCTTCGGCGAGATCGCCGCTGCCAACTCGCTGAGCGATGTCTACGCAATGGGAGGGAAGCCGCTCTCGGCGCTCTCGATTGTGGCGTATCCGGCCAAGGGCGACCTCGAGACGCTCGAACAAATCCTCCAGGGCGGCTTTGCGAAGATGCAGGAAGCCGGCTGCGCGGTGCTCGGGGGGCACAGCGTCGCCGACGACGAGATCAAGTTCGGGTACGCCGTCACCGGCACGATTGACCCGTCGCGCATCCTGACCAACTCCGGCGCCCGGCCCGGCGATGCGTTGATTCTCACCAAGCGCCTCGGCACCGGGGTGATTGGCACAGCGATCAAGCACGGCAAAGCGTCGGAGGAGAGCATTGCGGCGGCCGTGGACTCGATGCGCACGCTCAACCGGCGCGCCTGCGAGATCATGGTAGCGTTCTCGGGCGAGCACCCCGGCGCGGTCCACTCGGTCACCGACGTCACCGGATTCGGATTGATCGGCCACGCCCGCGAGATGGCTTTAGGCAGCCGGGTAACCATCGAGATTGATTCAAAAAAGGTGGAACCCCTGCCGGGCGCGCTGGAAGCCATCCGCAACGCTCAAGTCCCCGGCGGACTCAACAACAACCGCGAGTTCGCTTCCTGCTCGGTCTCGCTCGCGGCCAATATTGCTCCCGAAATCGAAACCCTCCTTTATGACCCGCAAACCTCCGGCGGCCTGCTGATCTCGCTCTTGGCCGCACACGCGCCCGCACTCGAATCCGCCTTGCGCGCCGCTGGCGTTCCTGCCTCGATCATTGGCCGCGTGCTGGACCGTGGCGAGCACCCGATTGTGGTGGTATAGAACCGTGATGCCAACTTGGGACAGAAGTCAGAATGTTAATTTGGCAGACACACCAACATCTCTTGTTATTATTAAGCGATGACCCCACTAATCTGCCGCGTCTACATCCGAAATTACAAGAGTCTAGCGCAGGTCAGCGTTGGGCTTGGACCTTTCTGCGTCTTCATAGGTCCAAATGGGTCAGGGAAAAGCAATTTTATTGACGCCTTGGCCTTCGTCCACGAGTGCCTTTCTGGATCGGTCGAGTTGGCATTTAAGAACCGGGGTGGGATTAGTGCCGTTCGCCGACGCTCTGCCGGGCATCCGACACATATCGGCATTCGCCTCATCCTCGACCTTGGCGGAAATCTGTCGGCAGATTACGCTTTCGAGATCGCAGCGAAGCCCACGGAACAATTCACCATAGCAAGGGAACGATGCGTGGTTGAGAGGCTCATGGGAGAAAGGCACGTTTTCGAGATAGAAAGAGGCCAATTTAAGAAGGGGATTCCCGGCATTAGGCCCCGTGTCTTTCCTGATCGCTTGGCGCTCTTTGCCGCCTCAGCAACGGAGGAGTTTCGCCCCGTGTATGATTTTCTCACTTCGATGCGGTTGTACTCTATCGTACCTGTTACTCTCCGCGAGCTACAGGAACCCGACCCGGGAGAATTCTTGAAGCCTGACGGCAGTAACGCCGCCGCTGTTCTTAAGAGAATCCAGGACGAAAACCAGGGCGGCGAACGCTACAATCGCCTTTGCAGGCTGCTATCGAAAGTCGTGCAAGGTGTTAGGAACGTGGAGTACCGGGCGGTCGGCCAGAGAGAAACGCTCCAATTTAAGCAAGATGTTGGACAAGAGTATCCCTGGATCTTCGAAGCACTCAACATGTCTGATGGGACTTTGCGAGCGCTGGGTTTGCTCCTCGCTGTCTACCAACTTGGACGCCCTAAAGTCGTGATGATTGAAGAGCCAGAGGCTACTATTCATCCTGCGGTGACCGAGTTGATTGTTCAGGTCCTATTGGATGCTTCCCACGAGCGTCAAATGCTGTTAACGACCCACAGCCCAGACATCCTCGACTACAAAGACTTGACTGATACTCAAATCCGCGTGGTGACAGTGGATCGGAATGCTACCTTCATAGCCCCTGTCTCCTGGGAAGGGCGCGAAGCGATTCGCGAACGCTTGTACACGCCGGGAGAGCTATTTCGATCAGGCGAGCTCAACCCCGATGTGAATGAAGCCAAACGGGCGGCTGCCCAGATGGACTTGTTCGGAGTTCCTTTCCCTGACAAACCAAAGTCAAACTGATGGCCGCCATTGTACCCATTGTAGAAGGCTTTGCGGAAGTCGAATCCATTCCTGTCTTGTTTCGACGGATTCTCGAACAGCAAAACATACATGACGTCTCGATCGCGCGCCCATTCCGCGTCAAGCGCAATCGCGTGGTTCATCCCCAGGAATTGGAACGGGCCGTCACGCTGGCCGCTAGAGACCGGGCTAATGTAGCGGGAGTAATCGTTGTTCTGGATTCGGATGATGATTGCCCAGCCCGGCTTGGCCCTGACTTGCTAGCCCGCGCAAGAACAGCGACAAATTTGCCTGTAGCTATCGTGCTTGCCCAGAAAGAATTGGAGTGTTGGTTTCTGGGAGCCAAGGAGTCCCTCCGTGGGAAAAGAGGAATTAGAGAAGACAGCGTGGCACCCGCAAACCCGGAGAGCATACGCGGTGCCAAAGAGCGATTGACACGAAACATGCCCCCCGGTCGCCGGTATCTCGAAGTAGACGATCAACCTGCTTTTGCAGACGCAATGAATGTGGAACAAGCAGAAGCACGCTGCCCCTCATTTGCCAAACTCATGCGTGCCTTGAACGAAGTAGCGCGCGCGATTCGGGCGAACCAAAGGTAATTCACGGGAATTGTTGACCCTTCCTAAGAATGACGAGAAGACTCTCTTCGGCTGGTGCATGTATGATTGGGCCAACTCGGCCTACGCCACGACCGTGCTGGTGGGTCTGCTGCCCTACTACTTCATTAACTCCGTGGTCGGACCCGACGGTCTCGCCATCGGAGGGACCACCTTCAGCGGCTTCAGCCTGTGGGGGTTCGCAACCGGGCTGGCGGCGTTCCTGACCTTCCTGTCGGCGCCGGTCTTGGGAGCGATTGCGGACTTCTCCGCAGCCAAGAAACGCTTCCTGCTCTTCTTCTCCTACGGCGGCTCGCTCTTCACGTTGCTGCTGTACTTCAGCCGCTCCGGGGACGTCTATCGCACGCTGGTCATTTTTCTGATCGCGCAGGTGGCCTACATTGCAGCGAATGTTTTCTACGACGCCTTCCTGCCGGAGATCGCCTCGGAAGACAAGATGGACTGGATTTCGGGAAAAGGATACTCCTACGGCTACGTGGGCGGCGGCATCCATTTTGGGCTGGCCTTGGCGTTGGTCGCCGGGCACGCGAGCCTCGGGCTTTCGCAGGAGCAGGCGGTGCGGATTGCCATCCTGACGGCGGGGCTTTGGTGGGGCGGCTTCACGCTCCTGACGGCCCAGTACCTGCGCGAAACGTCCTCGACAACGCCGCTGCCCGAAGCCTATCGCGGGCTGGCCGCGCCCGCTGGCTTATGGCGCTGTGGGCCTTGCAAGAACCATCCGCACGACCCTGCGCGTGGGCCGGTTCCGGCATCTTCTACTCTTCCTGATCGCCTACATGCTCTACAACGAAGGCATCCAGACCGTGATCGAGATGGCCACCGCCTACGGGACCGAAGAACTGCGCCTCGAGGCCTGGCAACTGATGCTGACGCTCCTGATTATCCAGGTGATCGCGTTCGCGGGGGCGCTGCTGTTTGGCTGGATGGCTGGGAAGATCGGCTCCAAGCGCGCCGTCATGGTGTCGCTGGTGGGGTGGTCCGGCGTCGTGATCTATGCCTACTTTATCCACACCGCCGGGGAGTATTTCTTCCTGGGAACCGTGGTGGGGCTGGTGCTCGGCGGGTCGCAGGCGCTCAGCCGCTCGCTCTACGGCTCCATGATCCCGGAAGGGGCAAGCGCCGAGTTCTTCGGCTTCTATACGGTCTTCAGCAAGTTCTCGTCGTTCTGGGGACCCTTCACGCTGGCCACCATCCGCCAACTTACCGGCTCGGCACGGCTCTCCATCGCCTCGCTGATTGTTTTCTTTGTCCTGGGGCTGGTCTTGCTCAATTTCGTAGACGAAGAGAAGGCCAGGGAGGCGAAACAGGCCGGGGCGTTCTGATCCGAATCAATCCAGCCGCAAACTCTTCAGGTACTGCCGAAACGCCGCGCCCAGGTCCGGGCTTTTGAGGGCGAACTCGACGGTGGCGGCGAGGAAGCCGAGTTTATCACCGGCGTCGTAGCGTTTGCCTTCAAAGCGCCAGCCGTAGACGGGTCGCTGGCGGAGCAAGGCCCGCAAAGCGTCGGTGATCTGGATTTCGCCTCCCGCCCCCGGCGCGGTGGATTGCAGTAGGTCAAAAATTTCCGGCTCGAGGATATAGCGGCCGATGACGGCCAGGTTCGACGGGGCGGCCTCCGCCGGCGGCTTCTCCACCATATCCGTCACCTGATAGAGCTGATCGTTTTTCCCGTTGTATACCACAGGGCTGCCCGTGATGACTCCATAATGGGAAATCATCTCGCGGGGCACTTCCTGGATCGCCACGATGGAGGCCGGGGAATTTTCATAGACATCGAGCATCTGACGCAGGCAGGGGACGGGCGCGTCAATGATGTCGTCGCCGAGCAGGACGGCAAACGGCTCCTCGCCCACCAACTCGCGCGCCATGAGGATGGCGTGGCCCAGGCCCAGGGCTTCCTTTTGCCGGACGTAGGAAACGTGGATCAGGTCGGAGACCTGGCGGACCGTGGCGAGCAGAGCGTGCTGCCCGCGCTCTTCCAGAATCTTCTCCAGCTCGTAAGAAACGTCAAAATGGTCTTCGATGGCGCTCTTGCCGCGGCCGGTAACGATAATGATGGTTTCGATGCCGGAAGCGAGCGCCTCCTCGACCGCGTACTGGATGATGGGCTTGTCCACGAGCGGCAGCATCTCCTTGGGCTGGGCCTTGGTCGCTGGCAGAAATCGGGTTCCCAAACCCGCCGCGGGAAAAACCGCCTTGCGCACTTTCTTTTTCATTCGCAAACCTTTCAGACCTCGGCGCACCGGTTACGCCGCCGGGCTGCTCCTCTTTGCATCATAGCAGAGTCAAATCGGCAGCCGGGGGAGAGAGTTGTCTGGGTTCGAGGGGAATTTCCTGACAGCCCGGGGGAGCGCACCCGTTTCCGCGGCGGCACAGCACGAGCCTCTTGAAGACGAATTGCCCCTCCGGTGTGGGGAGGGGAGAAAGGCTCTCAGAGAAAAGGAGCTATTTCGTTGAAGGAATGGTCAAACGCTCCCCAACCCGTAGGGTGTCGCCCAGGTGGGAGTTGGACCGCCGGAGCGCTGCGACGGAGATATTGTAATTCGAAGCAATCTGCCACAGGGATTCGCCCTGTTGGACTCGATGGGTAACCGAGCGAGTCTGGGCTACCGTGTTCTTGCCAGACTGTGAAGGGCTGAGCGCTGCCGACCGTGCGGTGCTCGACACCACCCGCCGGGACGGCGGAGCCGCTGCTGTCTCACGCTCCGAAGGCAGGATCGTCAACGTCATCCCTCTCCGGATTAGGGTCCCCTTCAGTTGGTTCCAGGCAATGATCTGGTCTGAGGTAACACGGTACCGCCGGGCAATCGAACCCAGGGTGTCGTTCGCGCGAACCTGGTAGCGAATTTCCCCGTTCCCAGAACCTCCCGTCGGTGCCACCGGAATCACCAGTTCCGCGGCTTCTTGCAGCGGTTCCTCGGGATCGCGGTTGTTCACTTCGGCGATGGCTTTGACGGAGGTCCGGTACTTCTGCGCGATGCCGGAAAGGGTCTCCCCGTAGTGCACCATATGCCAGCGCCACCATACCCGCTTCTCGGGCGGGATTATGGCGATCTTCTTCTGGAAGATTTCACGGGTGGCAAGGGGAATCCGGAGGGTGTAGTCGGGGACGTTCGGGGTCGTCATTCGCAGCAGGCTGGGGTTCAGTTCGCGGATGGTCTCGACGCTCGTCCCGACGATCTCCGCGACCAGCCGCAGGTCCACCGCGTGAGAGACCGTGACCGTGTCATAGACCCACGGGTCCTCGGTCTCAACCAGGTTCAGGCCGTACTTATCGGCGTTCTTGCCGACGAACGTGAGCGCCAGAATGATCGGGATATAGTTCCGGGTTTCCGGGGGCAGGGCCCGGCGGGCCGAGAGTTGCCAGAAGTCCGCATAGCCGGTGCGCTCGACGGCGCGCTGGACGCAGACCGGTCCGCAGTTGTACCCGGCCATCGCCAGGTACCAGTCGCCGAACTGGGTATAGAGGTCTTTCAAGTGCCGGGCGGCGGCTCGCGTGGCCTCTTCCGGGTTCATGCGTTCATCCGCCCACCAATTGCGGTCAAGCCCATATTCCTTGCCCCGCGACGGCATGAACTGCCAGATGCCTAACGCGCCCGCCCGCGACCGCGCCCGCGGCTTGAAGGCCGATTCGGCCTGCGCCAGGTAGAGTAAATCCAGCGGCACTTTTTCTTCTTCCAGAACCCGCAGGATCATGTCGCGGAAGCGGCCCGAGGATCGCAAACCGAACTCCACGGACGAGCGGCCTCGTCCGGAGGTGAAATACTCAATGAAATTGGCCACTTGTCCGTTGATGACCAGGGGAATATCGGAAACGGTATGGGCTGCTTGCTCCCGGATGCGTTCGCTCAAGGGAGGGTTTTCGGGAACGGTAAGGCTTTGCAGTTCATCCAGGGGAGCCGGCTGATAGGCCGGTTCGGCAAAACCGTCCCCCTGTTTCAAGGCCTCCAGTTCATAGGCATGAATGCGGTCCACGAGCGTATCAAAGGTCTTCTGAAGCCTCTTGTCTTCCCGCAATTCCGGAGGCGCTTGCAGGATCGTCGTGAAGGCTCCGTTGAATTCGTGTTTGGCCATCTCCAGGTGGCCTGCGTTGTAATTACTCTCCCCTCGCGCAAACGCTGCCTGGGCCTTCAGGACAAGGTTCTCCACCGGATCAAAGCGCGGTTCCGGCGTCGTGCCGATGTGGGAAGGCAGCCGGAAGGGCCGGAGAGGAATATTGTGAGTTACAGCGGGAGGGGTCGGAGGCGGCGGAGGCGGCGGGGCCATCGCTACGGGCCGCTTCCCTCGGGACGAACACCCCACAGCCAGCACGGCCGTGATCCCAAGCGTCAGGAGTAAGGGGGGATGATTCCTGATTTTCATAATTGGACCTGCGTCAAAAACTCTGCCCTGCTCGTCTATTCCTCCATCGTTTTCGCGTTCCCCCCTCCGCCCAGGGAAGAGCAACCAAAGCTCGGGCAGATTAGCCGAAAAGCCGGGTCCAGGTCAAGCCCTTTTGTAAAGAAAATATCTTGAAATTAAATAAGCGGTTACTTTTCAATTGGATACATCATGTCTATTCCTGAACAGTTCGGGCCGTTTTCCCCCCGTTGGGGTGATTCCAAGCGAACGGAAAACAGAGGGGAGCACCAGAGGTCAGACGGGCGGAAGGCGTCGCGCCCAAGCCTGGAGTGTTCAAAATCTGGATTGTTCAGTATATTGACCGGCTGATCCAACCGTGTGCCTGGTCTCAAACAGGAGAGGTCGAGTCTGACGCTGGCTCGTTTCTCCTGGAATTCTCGGCTCGCCCGATGGGCTAGCCTTCCTCGGGCGCTTCGACTCCGGCGCGCTCGGCCTTGGCCGCCGCGATGATTTTCTCGCTGGTTTGCTGCGGAACCAGATCGTAGTGGGAAAATTCCATGGAGAAGCTGCCCCGCCCCTGGGTCACGGAGGTCAAGTCGGAGGCATAGGTGAGCATCTCGGACATCGGGACCTGGGCCTTGATGACCCGCGCCGTGCCGCGCGAGTCCATGCCCTGGATGCGGCCCCTTCGCCCGTTCAGGTCTCCGATCAAGTCCCCGGCGTAGGCCTCCGGCGCGTAGACTTCCACGTTCATGATCGGCTCGAGCAAGCACGGCTTGGCCAGCTCCATGGCTTTCTTGAAGGCCAGCGAGCCGGCAATCTTAAACGCCATCTCGGAAGAATCCACGTCGTGGTAGGAGCCGTCATAGAGCGTCACGCGGATGTCCACGACCGGAAAGCCCGCCAAGTAGCCTCGCTGGGCCGACTCGATGATCCCCTTCTCGACCGCCGGGATGTAATTCTTGGGGATGGAGCCGCCGAAGATGTCGTTGACAAATTCAAATTGGCCTCCCCGCGGCAGCGGCTCCATCTTGATCTTGCAATCGCCGAACTGGCCGTGGCCGCCGGTCTGCTTCTTGTGACGGCCCTGCACGTCCGCCGTGCCTCGGATCGTCTCCCGGTACGGGACCTTGGGGGCCTTGAGATGCACTTCCACGTTGTACCGCCGCTTGAGCCGGGAGACCACCACCTCGACCTGCTGCTGGCCCGCCCCGCCCAGCAGGAACTCTTTGGTCTGCGGGTCGCGGTAGAAGCGCAGGGAGGAGTCTTCCTCGAGGATTCGATGCAGCGCCGACCCGAGCTTGTCTTCATCGCCCCGGGAGGCCGGAGCAATGGCAAAGCTGATGGCCGGCTCCGGCAGCTTGACCGGCGGATAGAGAATGGGCGCTTGCTTGTCTCCCAGCGTGTCGCCCGTCAGGGTGTCTTTGAGTTTCGCCACCGTCCCGATGTCGCCCGCATGGATCTCCGGCACTGCCGCGGGGGCTTTGCCCTGCATGACCGAGATGTGCGCCAGTCGCTCGGAGCTGCTCTTGCCGAAGTTGGTCAGGTTCGCGTCATTCACCAGGACTCCGGAACAGACCTTGAAATAGGAAACGCGCCCGGCGAAGATGTCCGCCATGGTCTTAAAAACGAACAGGGACACCGGCGCAGCGTCGGTTATCCCGCGCTCGACCGGCTCGCCCGCGAGGGTCGTGCCCGCGACCGTTCCCCGCGCCAGCGGGTTGGGGAGGAACTCTGTTCCAAAATTGAGCAGCAGGTCTATGCCCGTCAGGTTTGTGGCGGAGGCGCACAGGATGGGGAAGATTCTCCGGGCCAGGACGGATTCCCGCAGACCCTCGACCAGATGCTCCGGCGCAAGGGTTCCTTTGTCGAAGAACTCCTCCATGAAGGCGTCGTTGGTCTCGGCGATCATCTCGACGAGCTTGTCGCGGGCGGCCCCGGCGGCGGCGGCGACATCCGCCGGGATTTCCGCCGGCTGGCCCTTGCCCGTTCCCCCGTTGGAATAGGTGTACGCCTTCATGGTCACCAAATCTACAGCCCCGTGAAAGCCTTTTTCTTCTCCGAGCGGCCATTGCATCGGGACCGCCGCCCGGCCGAAGACCTCTTGAATGGACGCGACGCTGCGGTCGAAACTGGCCCGTTCCCGGTCGAGCTTGTTGACGACCAACGCGCGGGGCAGGTTGTAGCGGTTGGAGAACTCCCAGACCTTTTCCGTGACCACCTCGACGCCGGCCACCCCGTCCACCAGGACCAGGGCGGAATCGGCCGCCACCAGGTTGAGCTGCGTGTCATTGATGAAGATGTTGTACCCCGGCGTATCGAGCAGGTTGAGCTTGGCCTTGTTCCATTCGGCGTAAGCCAGGCCCGTGGAGATGGAAACCTTCCGCTCGATCTCCTCGTCGTCATAATCGGTGGTGGTGGTCCCGTCGTCCACGCGGCCGAGGCGTTGTGTCATCCCCGCCGTGTAGAGCATCGCCGAGACCAGCGTGGTCTTGCCGCAGTCGCCGTGGCCGACGACCCCGATGTTGCGAATGTCTTTCCCCTGATAAACCTTCAACCGAGTGCTCCTTCCCTCCCCGAGACGGAATAGCGCGGTATGAGACCCAACCTGAAAGGTTTTGATGGTAGCATACCGCCGCGCCGGGATTCAACGAAAGCGGGATGGGGGTAGTGACCCAGGCGGCCTTATAATCAGAACCGATCCAAACGGCCATCGCGGGGGCGGCCAGAATCCGAGCCGCGACCGTAAGCGAGCGGTTTTGGTCGCCGCCGCCCGGCATGGCGGTCGAGGCGGGCGGCCTGAACAAGAGTTAGAGACAGAGGTTGTGCGTGAATCCTCACAAATTGCTCCAGAAGGCGCTGGCATCCCCTGCCAACCTTCGCTTCGAGGATGCGTGCACGCTCGCGCGAGCATTTGGTTTCCACCTGTCGCGGGTGAAGGGAAGCCATCACATCTTCGTTCACCCGAGTGTGCGCGAGCTTCTCAATCTACAGGATGTGCGAGGCAAGGCCAAGCCTTATCAAGTCCGGCAATTGCTTCAGCTCGTGGAACGGTATAACCTGTCTCTAGGTGGTGAAGAATGAGGGACTACCACATCAACATTTTCTTCAGTGAGGAAGACGGCGGCTATATTGCCGACATCCCGGATCTGGCGCACTGTGCCGCTTTCGGCGAGACGCCGGAACAGGCTCTGGACGAAGTACTCAAGGCCAAAGCGGCTTGGATCGAGGCCGCCCAGGCGGAAGGCAAGCCAGTGCCCCCACCCTCTTTTCGGCCCGCTATTTACCAAGTGCCTCCCGTCCCCGCTTAGCCTCTCGCTGCGCCGGACGCGCGTGACCCCCTCACCGGTGAGGGTCGAGATTGTTGGGCGGCGTTGTCAGGGCACGGTTTTACAGGCTGCTGAAAAATGACTCAAAAGGGTGACATCGGCATTTTGTCGAATGGCGATCAATAAGTTACAAGCGAACTTTGAGGCAAAAAAGCCCAAAGTTTACTGCTTTGGTTCTTTTTTCAGCAGTCTGTTTAACCGTGCCGAAAAGAAGCGGTTGATGATCCCTTCCTTACTGCCGTTGGCCCTCGCGCAGGCGCAGCCGGAGCGCCATTGGAACCTCGGCTTTAGAACACGTACGAGCAGGAACATTTAATTCTTGTCGCTACGCTGCCGCTGCGCGACGGCCTGCGGCAGCGCGGTACATATCATTCCATTGCCGTTTTTCGGCACGGTTAAAACCGTGCCCTGACGATTCGTCGCTGCATTGCTCCGCGACGAGCATCAGCGGCGTTATAATAAGCACGCAATCGGGGGCGTGCCTGACCATTGTTCTTACGGGACCTTCCGGGGCCGCCCGCAGGGCGGTTTTAATCGGGTCGGCCTGAAGAAGATTGGCAGGAATCTCGCTTCGTTGCGAACCCAGAATGTCCGAATAGGACGGTGCAACAGCATGGCAACCGAAGACCTTGTACCGTTTTCCGCAAGAATTCGCGGGGCACACGCCCAAGTGGATAACGACTTCCCCAACAGCGCCCGAGTAGGGTTGCTTCATTTGCTCCGCAAAGTTGTTATAAATAATTATGTTGAAGGTTGGCAGGGTTTGGCAATGGAACTTGATCGTATTGCTCGCGTATCGCCGAGTTATTACGACACATCCGGCGCCATGCAAGTAGTCGAAGAAACAATCAAACATCTCTCATGGCAAAAAGTTTACGACTTTTGTGAGCGGCTTCACAATCATTTGGCACAGGACGACGGATACAATGACTCCGGTGAATTCATCGTGAGGACTCCTAGGAGCGAGGTTCAGCTTTTCATTGCGTCTGAATTGCAGCGACTATTTGTCGAGGAAGGCCTTGCTTTCGAATTTCGAGACGGCCTCGTTCAGAGGAGAGGTCGGCGCCACTCGGTGGAACGAATATCTCGAGCCGAAATCGTCCTCGGCGATCCTCGTCTCGATCAGGCTCGAAAGCACTACCAAAAAGCGCTGCGGTTCTTCCGAGATCAAACTAAGCCTGATTATGAGAACGCTGTGAAAGAAGCTGTTTGCGCCGTCGAGGCATCGGGCAAAGAGCTCTTTCCAGAGGCCAAAGCGACCACATTAGGAGACTTGGTCAAATGGCTGACAGGAAATGAAGCAGGCAAGCTTCCCAAAGCGCTTGCTCAAACGTTTGCCGGGTTGTACGGATTTCGTAGCGGAGGCGAGGGCGTCGGCCACGGAGGAGCCGCGGGCGGTGCAGCCACTCCGGAAATTGCCGAGTACGCTCTTGCGCTCGCAGCATCGCAGATCATCCTTCTAGTTGATCTTGCCAACGCGAACGAATCCGAAATCCCATTCTGAAGTACGTTTTATGCAGCCTTCGGTCGTTAGCCGCGCCGTGTGCCACACCGCCCCGCTGGAGCGGGGTAGCCACGGTGAGCGCTTTTCTCGCCGTGGGCATTTCGGCGGAGTTTACAAACCCACGTCCCCGAACAGCCCCTGAAAGGGGCGGCAGAGAAAGACTCCGACTCGGTGGAGTCCATGAGTTACAATCAAACCGGATCATGCGCCAACTCCTCCTCAACTGGCTGCTCAGCGCGCTGAGTCTCCTGATCGTGGCTCACGTCGTCCGTGGTTTTGAAGTACGTGGATTTCTCACGGCACTGGTTGCCGCGATCGTCATTGGGCTGGTCAACTCCACCCTCGGCCTTTTTCTAAAGATCGTGACCCTGCCGCTCACCATTTTGACCTTAGGCATCTTCTGGCTCGTTATCAATGCCCTCATGCTTGAGATCGCGTCCTGGCTGGTCCCCGGTTTCACCGTGCAAAGCTTCTGGTCCGCCTTTTTTGGGGCCATCATCCTGAGCTTAGTGAACCTATTCCTCAAGTTCCTCGTGTTCGATCGGTTCTCCCCCTAGCTCGGGGAGCCTTTCAGCGCGATCGTTCACCGGACCTCGTGTTTGCTCTCCCGGATAGCGACGCCGACCGCCTGGCCGGCCACCGTCGCGCCGCTGAACACAGTCCCCTGGACCCGCACGCGCACTCCTTGCGACGGGACCCCGTGGCTGGTAATGACGAATATCTTTCCCGTTTCATCCTCGATTTCATAAGCGCCTACCGACAAAGCGCCAAACGAAGTCGTGACGGTTCCATCCACTTGGACCGGCTTGTTGCGGAACTGCGACGGGTCCGCTTTGATGTCGGCGATTTTCACCGACTCGCAGCCCATCAGGATCAGCGCGGCGATCAACGGGAGCGCCAAACGCAGCATCTTCTTTGCTTCCATTTTGCCTCCTGCGTGTGAAGACACCATCGCTTCTAGTATAACGGTCCCCGCTCGAATTTGGGTCGAGCGGGTAGCCACGGCATGTTTCTATGCCGTGGGCATGTTTCGGGTTCGTTCCAGGCCAAAAAGCCCACGGCACAAAGCGCGTGCCGTGGCTACCCCTACCACTTCTCCTATACCGCAACGCTGAAAAACGCTCTCGATTGCACTATGATGCACAGGAGTGTACAATTAGGAGCGGTTTCTGGGGAGGCCCCACCGATGAAGACAGTCACGTTCACGGAGTTTCGGAAGAACGCCTCCGAGGTCTTGGATCTCGTCGAGAAGGGTGAGAGTATTCGCGTCCTTCGTCACGGCAAAGCGATTGCCCGGATCGTTCCGGCAGAGTTGCGGGAAGCCAAACCCGCCTGGAAGCGCCCGGGCCTGCGCTTGGTGACGGCGGGGGTGTCGCTGAGCAGGGCGGTGCTGGAGGAAAGGCGGGCATCTTCTTGAACGTCTTTCTCGACTCGTCGGCGCTGGCCAAACGGTATGTCCAGGAATCCGGGAGTGCTCGCGTGGATGAGATTTTGCTCTCGGCATCGTCCTTAGGGATTTCGATGGTCTCGGTTCCGGAAGTTGTTTCGGCGCTCTGCCGGCGCCGCCGCGAGAAGAAACTGTCGCAGCAACAGTACCTCAAAGCCAAGCAGGCGTTACTCGAAGACCTTCGAGATGCGAGCATTGTCAACGTCACGGACCAAGTCGTGGCGCGCGCCGTCGAACTGCTGGAGCGGTGGCCGCTGCGATCGTCCGACTCCCTCCATGTGGCGTCCGCAGCGGAGTGGGCCGCGGACTTGTTCGTTTCTGCGGACGAAACGCAGTGCGCAGCGGCACGCGGTTATGGGCTTCGAGTAGAGGAGATCAAGCTATGAAGACCGCTGCCGGCCAGACTGCCGCCGGATTGCTCGTCTGTCTCCTCTGCCTGCTGGCCGGAATCGCCGCCAGCCAGACGGGGAATCCCAGCCGCAACCCGACCACGGACTCGCCCGAGGCCGAGTTCCATCTGGCGCGCATGATTTATGCGACGATTGGCGGCGCCGGTTCCCACGGGTTCATCAATCCCTGGTGGGCCATTGACTACCCCTTCGCCGAACAGCATTTCTTGCCGGCGCTGCGGCGGCTCACCAACCTCTCGGTCGCCGAGGACAGCCGTCATCTGGAACTGACCGATGCTCGCCTTTTCGATTATCCGTTCTTGTTCTTGCAGCAGCCCGGACAGGGAAACTGGCGTCCCACAGACCAGGAGGCCGAACGCCTGCAGGAGTATCTGCTGCGCGGCGGGTTCTTGCTGGTAGATGACATGCACGGCGAGTATGAGTGGGCCGTATTCGAGTCCGCCATGCACCGGGTGTTGCCGGACTTGCCGATCGTCGAGATCCCGGAGAATGACCCGGTCCTGCACGTCTTCTACGACTTGGGGGACCGCATCCAAATCCCCGGTCTGCGGCACCTGCGCCGGGCGCGGGGAGGCCAGATCGTTCCGCGGATGGAGGGGCCGCCGCATTGGCGCGGCATCTACGACGATCGCGGCCGCCTGATGGTCGCCATCAATTTCAATATGGACATGGGCGACGCCTGGGAGCACGCCGACGAC
>MEKR01000012.1:18492-18613 GCA_001767035.1 Acidobacteria bacterium RIFCSPLOWO2_02_FULL_61_28 | reverse complement strand
GGACATGGGCGACGCCTGGGAGCACGCCGACGACCCCTGGTATCCGGCTCCCATGACCGGCCAGGCCTATCGCCTGGGGGTGAACTACGTCATCTATGCGATGACTCATTGAACCGCGCGA
>MEKR01000012.1:16807-18421 GCA_001767035.1 Acidobacteria bacterium RIFCSPLOWO2_02_FULL_61_28 | reverse complement strand
ATAATCAGAACCGCGACCGTAAGCAAGCGGTTTTGGTAGCTCCCACCCGCCAGGGCGGTTGAGGCCGGTTTGGTCTAAAGAAGAGTAGGGCAGCGGGAGATTCGGTAGTGCCGATGCTATTGAAGAAGATTCCGCCTTCGGTGGTTGAACGTCTTGGGTGGTACGTGTACGCGTATGTCCGCCGGACGGACGGCCGAATTCATTATGTCGGGAAGGGCACCGGGCAGCGAGCGCTGGCTCACTTGATGCGCCTCCGACGCCATCGGGTAGACATCGTTGCACATGGGCTAAAGGACGAAGCCACTGCCTACGCGGTTGAGCGTGCCCTAATCGATGGCCTTGAACTTTGCAGACTCACAAACAAGGTCAGAGGAAAAAGCGCGCGGGTGCTCGGTCGAGAACCGCTGGAGGATCTGATCTGCCGTTACACGGCTCGGCGAATCGACATTGACGAGCCGTCTGTGCTGATTCGGGTGAATCGTCTGTACCGCCCCGGCATGGGCCCGCGTGAACTCTACGAAATCACACGCGGCGTTTGGGTAATCGGGGAACGACGCGAGACGCTCAGATACGCGTTCGCCGTGTACCGTGGGATCGTTCGAGAGGTGTATCGGATCAGGCGTTGGCAACGCGGAGGCACCACCCCGGGCCGATTACGTCGCAGAATCCAGGACTGGGGGCACCGTTGGGAGTTTGTCGGCAGCGTTGCTGAGCCGTCGGTACGTCTGCGCTATGTGGGAGGTTCCGTTGCCCACCTTCTTCCCGACGGTGCTCGGAACCCGATTAGGTACGTTCCATAACAAACCGCTGCCTAACACGGGCTGGAACCGACGGCGCTGTGCAAGATGATCTCCCGCTGCGCAATCGCAGGCTGGCGTTAGGCGTAACGTGTCCCACACAACCCCGCTGGAGTCATGGTAGCGGAGGCCACCGGGGCGACCCCTTCGGGGTCGGTATTGGTTGGGGGTCTCGGTACCGGGGGCGTTGCCCCCGGCTATCGTCTTTATCCCCTCTGGGGATCAAAGCAAGATGTAGAATCAGTATCCCCTGTGAGGATTGGTCCCAGTTGTTGGCCCTATACGGGGATCGGTTCTGGTTGTAGCTGCTCTACAATTCCGATTCCGATAATCCCCGAAGGGGATTGATAATAGAGCCGGGGGCAACGCCCCCGGAACCGAAATTCCACCCAACTCACACCGACCCTGAAGGGGTCGCACCGATTACCCCGTCGGTGGGTTTCGAACGATGGCGCGATCGGAAATGACGAGGAGGCGCGGTGGCTCAGACGCTGGTGAACATCTTGGTCCACATGATTTTCTCTACGAAGGAACGTCGCCATCTGATCAAGACAGAGATCCAACCGACCCTGTACGCCTACATGGCGGGCACGCTGAAGAACCTCGACTCGCCGTGCCTGGCGATTGGCGGCACCTCGAACCACGTCCATCTGCTTACGGCGTTGTCCAAGAAAGCGGCGCTGAGCGACGTGATTGGGGAGTTGAAGAAGAGTTCATCGAAATGGATGAAGACGAAGGGTCCGGCCTACACGCGCTTTGCCTGGCAAGAGGGATATGGTGCCTTTTCGATCGGGCAATCGCAGGTGGCAGTCCTGAA
>MEKR01000012.1:0-16758 GCA_001767035.1 Acidobacteria bacterium RIFCSPLOWO2_02_FULL_61_28 | reverse complement strand
CCCTGGTATCCGGCTCCCATGACCGGCCAGGCCTATCGCCTGGGGGTGAACTACGTCATCTACGCGATGACCCATTGAGCCGCCGCGCTGGCGCTGCGGGATGGAACCCATTCGAACTCACCCGCCTACCGAGGCAGGCCGGCGATATCCGTCCGCACCTTGTACAAGTTCTTGCCGGCGGTCACGTAGAGCGTCTTCATATCCGGCCCCCCGAAGGCATTATTGGTAATCAAGTCTTCCGGGATCGGAATGAACTTGAGCAACTTGCCCGCGGGCGAGATGACGTAGACGCCGGCCTTGGTGTCGAGCGTCTCGGCAGATCCCCGCGGCTGGTTCAGGCCGGCGGAGGCGTACAGATTCCCCTGCGTATCAATGCTCATGCCGTCGGCGCTCCGGCCGGGAGAGAAATTGTAATGCACCCGCATATTGCGGACCGTCCCGTCGGGCTGCAAGTCATAGGAGCGGATCATGCGCGCGCCGCCTTGCGCCTGATTGGCTTCGACCAGATAGAGCTTCTTGTCATCAGGGGAGACTTGGATGCCGTTGGGACGCTGGACATCGGGCGCCGCCAGGATGCGCGCCACCTTGCCGGGCGCGTCAATGCGGTAGACGGCCCCGCCGGCCAGGTCGGTGAAGTAGAGCCTCCCCTTGCCGTCCAGGGTAACGTCGTTCGGCCCGACCAGGGGCTTGCCTTCGTAATTGTCGGCGAGCACCTCCACCTTGCCGGTCTTCAGGTCGGTTCGGCTCACCCGAGCCTTGCCCTTTAGTTTCACTCCGGGCCGCAGGAACTCTGAGCCTTCACACGCAATGAGCCGATCCTGCGGGTCAATCACCAGGCCATTGGCCACGTTGCTGTTCTCGCGGTAGGTCGAGAGCGACCCGTCCCGGCTGAACTTCATGATCCGCTGGTTGATGATGTCGGTGAAATAGACGTTGCCTTCCCGGTCCTGGGTAGGACCTTCGGTGAACGCCACGGTCGTGGCGACCTCGGGCTGCTGGGCCGCCGCGGGCCCCGCCGCCACCAAACAGATCAGGCACATCGCCTTTGCCAAAAGTTTCACGGAACGGTATGTCCAGACCACGTTTTTTCTCCTCTCTTTCCGTCGTGCGCTAAATCACAAGCTGCCTCGCTTGACGTGCGCTAAATCACAAGCTGCCTCGCTTGACTCCGGTTTCAGGCGGGGCTCAGCCCCAGTTCTCTGTTTTCAGTCCTCCGACTCGCTCGAAGTGCTTCGAGTTGTTGGTCACGAACGTCAGACCCCGCGACAGCGCGTGGGCCGCCATGAGCGTATCAAACGTGCCGATAGGCTCGCCGCGTCGGGCCAAGGCGGCGGCAACCGGCGCGAAGCGATCTGCTGCGGCCTCGTCGAAGGGGATCACCATCACCGAGCCGACAAAGGTGTCAATGAGCCGGTGCAGCTTCCGGGATCGCCGCGCCTCCGCGCCGAAGCGCAGCTCCGCGAGGGTAATGGAACTGATGCAGATCTCCGACGGCCGATGTTCCAGGAGGCGGGATGGGACGCCCCCGCGACCTCGCAAGGCGAAGCTCACCGTGTCGGTGTCGAGCATGTACGTCAACATCACGCAAACGGATTCCGAAGATCGCGGACCCGGCGTTGCTCCGGACGCGGGATTTCTTCGGACCAAGCGCCCAGACAGGCGCGGAACTCATCCGGCCACTCATCCGCCGGCTCGAGAATCACGCGCCGGCCTTCCCGGCGCACCAAGACCTCCCGCTGCGCAGGAAAGCGGCAGGCTTTCGGAAGCCGGACGGCCTGACTTCCACCGTTCTGGAACAGCTTCGCACGAACGTTTTTCATAGGATAAGTATAGACGCAAGTATATATACCACGTCAAGCTTCATTCCATTAACAGCACGACTGTCGTGTCCGCCGAAGCATTTGGCGCTCCGCCGCAAGCCGGCTTGGAGGGTCAGGCCCTCCCTCGGCGGACGCAGCGGCTACCCACGACTCTTGGACAGCCGAGTTCAACGGTGGCTGCGCCGCCGGCAGTTGCCGGGAATAAGCGTTCTTGGCGGCGATCGGTCGGGAGCTAATGACTCAAGCGACTCCTGCTCTTGGCGGCCGCCCGCAGCGCCTTGCTAGGCCCATTGCTTGGTTGCCATCGCGGCAACCGCGCCCGGACATCCCTGGGAAAATCCACCGCTACGAAACGATCCGCCGGGTAGAGGTAGTCTTCTCCGGACTCGTCAATGACCCGAATACAGCCTACTCCAGCGGCCTTTGCATCCGGCAGAACTTGGTAGACCTTCCAGACCTCCAGATCGTCGTACCCTTCGTTCGCCACGCAGATTGCAAAAGCGACGCGCTTTTTACTCGTTAACATTGCTTTCAATCCAGAACACGTTTGACCTTCATCTTGCGTCGGCCCACGCCATGGGCCTCGTACCAGTGTAGTTCAGCGTGGCGGACTTCACCGTTCGGGAACCGGACCAGCGCCACCCCTTTGAGCTTCCGCCAGCGACGTCCGCCGAACCGGGACTGGAGGTTCTTCCGCTCGCGGATGGAGAGGTTAATGGCTATCAGCTCGATGTCTTTGACATCGCCGAGGAGCTGGAAATCTATCTCCATGACGAACGCGTAACAAGGACTTTTAGTACAGCCATCATCTCACTCCTCAGTCTACCGCAACTGCAAGCCGGACGCTCTGGAAAGGTGTGGCTTGCCTCGGCGGCGATCTCCGACTATTGGATAGGCGAGTTCAAAATTCGTTGCAGGGCCACGGGTGATACACGGGACGTTTTCCTTGGAAACTCAGCTTCTTTCTGGTGCTTTGTGTATCGCGAAAAAACGTCCCGTCTGTCCCCGCTTTTTCCGGAGCACGATGTAATTGCGATTGTAAATCGTCGTTACTGAGAGCACGTCAGCGGTGCCGAATCATCGCCTTGTTGGGTCGTTATTTTTCTCAAGCCACTTAATCCTATTGATGATGGGGGATTCGGGGTTCGAGCGTGACACGAGCTTGAAATGTTTGTTGATCTCGTGGACCCCTGACTCTTCAAGAATCATTTGCTTTGCTGACTTGTACATCGATTGGAATTCGCTTATCGCGACATTGCGCTCAACGTCATCAGAGATGGATTGAACGTCTTCGGCACCCATAAACATCGCCGTGGCGTGCGAACCGACATATCCGTCAATAAACAGCGCGTTATTGTCGGTGTAATCAGCGACGAGATGAACTGCCTCTGCAATCAAAGTGTGGCGTTCCTCGGGCGTACGTTTTGAGTTCTCCATAACATCGACAGCAATTGTGTAAGCCTGTTGAACCAACGCCATCAGGCCTTCGTAGACTTCCAGACGGCGCTCGAAGATTTTGTGGGAGTAAACCTCGACGCGGTTACGCCTGCGAAAATGCTCGCTGAGCAGCGCTCCAATGAGTACGCCGACTAATCCAATTAGTGCTGATTCCATGACTTTTGATTACGTCTAACTCTTAATTGGGCGGACCTGAATAAAACCGGTCCCGGTCACCCTAAAACGAAGCCGCCGGCGGCGAGCTGCTTGGCGCTCATTTTCCCAGCGCGTTTCGCTTCCACATCTCCCAGCCGCGGCGGTACTCATCCAGGATCGCCTTGCGCCCCTCTTCCGGATCGAGGAAGGTGATCTTGCCTCCGAGCGCCATGGCCTGGGCCTGGAGCCGGGCGTTGACCTCGATATAGATGCTGCGGCCCACGGCCAGGTTGAAGCTCGGCCCGACCACCACGGCGCCGTGCCCGCGGATCAGGAGCGCCGGCTTGCTGCCGAGCGTCTGCGCCAGCGCGCGGCCCCGCTTGGCAGTGTTGACCAGCATGTCGGTCATCCCGTCCGCGTCCCGCAGGTCGAAGACGGGCACGCCTTCCCACAGAAACGACGCCATGTGGTAGATCGGCCGGAGCGGAACGCCGGTGACGCTGAACGGGATCACCCCCTGGGCATGGTGGTGGACGATCACTTTGATTTCCGGCCGGACCTTGTAAATCTCCGCGTGGATATACCGCTCGGAGTAGAGCGCGCGGCCGCGGGCGTCCACCGGGTTGCCGTCGAGGTCAAACTCGATGAGGTCATTCGCGGTGACCAGTTCCGGGGCCAGCGACCGCGCCATGAAGAAGCGGTTGGGATCGCGTTCGTGCCGCGCGCTCACGTGCCCGTAGCCGTCAATCACACCGTGTTGCGCCAGCGCCCGGTAGGCGGCCACCAGGTCTTCGATCAGCGCGGGAGAGGCCGGCCCGGCCGACGCCGGCGGAGTGGTGGATTGCGCACCCAAACGACCGGACGGAGCCAGTACCGTCAGTCCTATCGTCAGCCCAATCGCCAATCCAAAGCAAACGCCTCGTAGGATCAACTGTTTCATTGCGTTCCTCCTGCGCTGAAAAAGACAAGCTCATCGGTCGAAAACGGTTCCGCGCCCACCTGCGGGAGCATTGTACCGGAGCGCCCGAGCGAATCGCAAGCAACTCGTTGGCGCTGCAAATCGGGAGAGGAATTTGCACTTCAAGAGCAGACCCTTGGCTGCGCCCAGGACGAAAATCTGCGACTCGGGATGCTCTGAAAACTGAGGCTCTAGAAGATGCTCTTCACGGCAAGGCGAAAGCCGGGAAGAAGCGGGCTTTCGAGGGTTTGGCCGGAGATAAACTTCCGCGTGAATCGCAATTCGCCCTCCTCTTGCGCGTACACTTCGATGGTCTGATCTTCCGGATCCACAATCCAGTACTCTCGGACTCCGAATTGCGAATAGACGGCGAGCTTGCGCCGGCGGTCCCTTTCGATGGTGGTGGGCGAGAGGACTTCGATGACCAAATTCGGCGCCCCTTCAATTCGCTCTTTCACTACCTCGGGCAGCCGGTCCTGGCTGACATACAAGATGTCGGGTTGGAGGACGGTGTATTGGTCGAAGATGGTGTCGAGCGGTGAGACGAACACTTCACCGAGCGAATTGGCTTCGACGTGAGCCGAGACTCGCTCGAGAAGTCTCCTCACAATTTGCTGATGGCGGGCGGAAGGCGAGGGGGTCATCACCAGTTCTCCGTCAAAAAGCTCGTGCTGGTTCCGGTCCTCCGGCAGGAGGCAATACTGATCGTAGGTCATTCGGGTCGCTGTCGGCTGCATAACCCTCATTCTAGCACGCGCGGCGAAGGGAGTGGCGAGGGATTCGGCCTGCTAGGAATCCTTGCGCTGCAACAGGGACAGGGCGGCGGGGGGGAAGATCAAAACCGAGAGCATCCCGGCGGCTACCAGGGCGGTGGCGGTGGTCTGGCTGATCCGGCCGAGTTCGACGCCGATGCGCGCCCCTGCCACCAGGAACGGAAGCGAAGTGGCCTGGAGCAATCCGGCTACGGCCGTCCGGCGTGGCCCGGCGATCCGCCGGTAGACCAGCGCAGGGACGCCGCGCACAATCAACAGTCCCACCAGGAACACCGGCACCATCGCGAGCGTCGAGCCGCCGGCCAGCAGCGCCCCGAGGTCGAGCTGGATTCCGCTGGCTACGAAAAAGACGGGGATGAAGACGCCGAAGCCGACCGCCTGGAGCCTCATATGAAAGTGCGGATGCGTGCTCCGGGGATCGCGGTCCATGGTTCCGAGCAACGCGCCCGCCGCAAACGCGCCCAGCATCAGCTCCAGACCCAGCCGCTCGACCAGCACCACAAAAACGATCAGCAGTAGGGCCGCCCCGCGAACCCGGATCATGGCGGTCGTGTCCTGGAGCCGCTCGAGGGTCTCCGAGAGCCGCCGCCACCGTCCCAGGCCGCCGGCGCCCACGGCCATCAGCACACCGAGCAGGCCGACCATCCCCAGCAGGAACAGCGTCTTCCCTGCGCCGCCGCCTTCGGCGGAAAACAGAAGCGTCAGCAAAAGGACCGTGCCGAAATCTGCGATGGAGATTCCGACAATCACCGCCTGCCCGAAAGGAGTGGCCATTTCCCCCGCGTCTTTGAGCAGCGGGATCACGATCCCGATGGCGCTCGACGCAAGAATGATCGCGACGAACAGCGGGCTTTCGAGCAATCCAACGGCGCGGAGCGCAGAACAGAAACCAATCGAGAGCAGCAGCGACAGGAGGAATCCCTGCAGGGCTACCCGCAACAGCCCGCCGCGGAGACGGTCGAGTTCAATCTCCATGCCCGCCAGGAAGAGCAAGCTGGCCAGCCCCAGCCGCGCAAAGATGCGGACCGGCTCATCCACCTCGACCCAGCCGAGCGCCGAGGGGCCGAGGACCGCGCCCACGGCAATCTCCAGCACCACTGACGGCACACGCAGGCGGGGAACAAATCCGAGCAGCAGCGGCACAACGAAACCGACCGCCGACACTATCGCCAAACTATGGAAAGAGGTTTCTTCCATAATTCCATTACGCCCGCTCGCCCCCCGTCGCGGCTCTGATCTGTTCCCTGTTCCCTATTCCCTGTTCCCCGCGGGGTCGCGGCTCGGATTACTACTCAAAAGTGGGGCGCGCGTAGAGTACACCCGTGCGAGAGGGAAATCAACCGTAGCCGGAAAATTGACAATGGGCTGTCAAACCTTGCGACGGGCCTTGCGACGGGAGGCACGAGGTTGTCTCTTGCCGAATTGCAAACAAAGGGGTTAGAACAGAATCCGCCAGTCCTGTCAGTGGCCCTGCAAATGCATTCCCTGGTCAGGATGCCATCTGTCAAGGCATTCCCATCGTGTGCGGCACTGTCTTCTGCGCCGCGTTCGAGGGCAGCGGATCGGGAGGCGTATATGTTCCGGAAGTTCGAGCGGGGTTTCTCATTTATCGAATTACTGATGGTCGCGACGGCCCTGAGTTTCGTCACGACCGGAGCGACGACGTTTGTTTCTCATTGGCGACGGGGTTCCCCTCGTCCGGTAGCTGCCCGGGACCTGGCGGGGCAAGGCCGCGCCTCCCTGGACCAGATGGTGCGGGAACTGCAACTGGCCGGAACCCCTTCCCAAAGCGTTGCGGCGGAATCCGAGAGCCTCACTCCTGTCAATTCCAACCCGGTGGCGGCCACGTTGCTCGTGGCGGAGGCAGACCAGGTCGTCTTTGATGCTGACCTCAACGGCGACGGCGTGGTCGAGCAGATCGAATATCGTTTGCACGAATCGGCCCTGTGGCGCCGCGCGGTCTCCAAGAACCCGGACGGCTCGGTCCCTTCCGATCCCCCAGTTCCGTACGAGGTCTTGACGGAATACGTGGACAACGGGAATGTGCCGCTCTTCCGGTACACGGCCGATTCATCGAGCGAGACCCGCGCGAGCGAGTCCCCCGCGGCCGGGAACGTCAATACGGTCTGGGTGTCGCTGCTGCTGCGTCCCCCGGTGCTCAATCCCAAGCGTCCGCAATTCCGCACGCTACGGTTTGACGGCATCGCGCGCCTCCAGAACCCGGAGAGCGGAAATCCCGTCGCGGGACTGCGGGAACCCTAGATCATTTTCGGAGTTACGGTAGAGTAGCGCCGCCGTCCCGGCGGCAATCGGGGACAGCGAGACGCTGGCGCTACACGGAACCTGCCCCTACACACCGACCTTGAAATTGCTTTAGCTCTGGAAACCGCTTCCCGTTTGCAGCCGCGAAAGAACTGCCGGCAAGTCCGAGAACGATTGGGTCACGAGCAGCCGCTCGTGGGGTTCGACCTCTTCTTCTTCCATGTCCCAGGTATGCGGATGGGGAATGAAGACCGCCCAAAGCCCCGCTGCCAGCGCCGGCAGGACATCGGAACGCGGGCTGTTGCCGACCATGGCCGAGCACTCCCGGCGAATTCCGTGGCGGCCGATCAGTTGCTCATACGCGGCGGCGTCTTTTTCTTCGGCCACTTCGACGCGCTCGAAGAACGGACGGAGCCCGGAGCGGTCCAGTTTGCCGCACTGCTCTTCCCGGTCTCCCTTGGTGAACAGCACGAGGCGGTGGTGAGGACGCAAGCGTTCCAGCGTGGAGACGACGCCGGGAAGCAACTCGATGGGATGCTGGAGCAGCCGTTCCCCGATTTGCTCGATGGCCCGGAAATACGACTGGCCGTCGTTGCTCGAATAGAAGCGGCGAAAGGTCTCGTGGAGGGAATCAAGGAAGTTCCGGCTGCCGTAACCCCGCTGCGGGATAAGCTCTCGTTCCACCTGGCCCAGGACCCGGTGGACCTCGCGGTGATCCGCAGCGAACGGGGCAACCAGTTCCAAGAACTCTTCAATGGCCTTCTTGAAATAGATGTTGTTCTCCCACAGCGTGTCATCCGCATCAAAGATGAGGGCGTCAACGATGAGGTATCTGGTCATTGCGTGTCTCTTGCGCCACCGCGGCCGCACCCCGGAACGGCCCACCCTCGCATCTGCTTCTCCATTATATCCGCGCGGACAACGACGCGCTCTCCCTTCTTGCAGTTTGCCCGTCGCGTGTGGGCCGCTGCCCGATCATACAACTTCGGAGCACTCTACGCGCCCTGGCCCATTGGTCCTATTGAAGAAAGTTACTTTTGCTCTATTGGCACCCGAGTGAGGAGATCGTATCGTGGAATTGTCAAGGAGGTAAGGAGGAACTGGAGGACGCCGGGGGGACGAACTTCAGTTTAGCCTTGCCGGGGCCGGCGGCGTCGCCGGCCCTTTAATTTTTCCGGAGAATCGTGGTCCCGCAAAAACCGCCCGTATTCTGGAAGGCTTCCGATAACGGGCTGCTTGTCGTCGCAACCACGATATCGGGGAGCTATCCCGCTTCGATCGTTCCCAGGCGGTCGGCCACTCCGAACGGGAGGGAAGTCGCGAGCTATCGCGGCCAGTACATGATGACGATGACCCCCAACAGACACAGCGCCCCCCCCAGCACATCGTAGAGGTCCGGAGCCGTCTGATCCATCCGCCATCCCCAGAGCAGAGACAGGATGACGAAGACTCCTCCATAAGCGGCGTAGACTCTTCCGAAATGGGCGGGCTGCAATGTGGGGACGATTCCATAGAGGAACAGGATTCCCCCGCCCAGCGCGCCCACCCAAAGGCTCCTGCCGTTTCGGAGCCATTGCCAGACCAAGTAACCGCCCCCGATCTCGCAGAGACCGGCCACTACGAACAGGAACAAAGACCGAGCTATCCACATGGCTTGGACTCCCGTGATTCTCGCACCGCTTCCCAGCCTTCTTTGACAATGAATCCGACCATCGCCAGAGCCGCCAGCGGGTCAGCCCACCACCAGCCCAGCGCGGCGTTGAGCGAAAGCCCCAGCAGCAGGGCAAAAGACAGGTAAGCGCAGAGGAAGGTCTCCACTGCGTCGGCCTCCAACGCGCGGCTGCCCATCGCCAGGGCGATCTTCCGCTTCCGCCATCCCAGGGTGGGCATGACAATCAGGGAGGCGGTGGCCAGCAGGATTCCGATCCAACTGGTTCCCGGCGGCTCGCCGCGAAGCAGAGAACCACCGGCATCGTAGAGGATGTACCCCGCGAGCACGAAGAACGTTACTCCCACGCCGAAGAGGGCTTGCCGCTCCCGTCGGGTTTCCTCGTCGGGCGAGCCGGAATGCCGGAGCCGCCAGACCAGAATCCCTGCCGACAGGACCTCGATCCCGCTGTCGAGGCCAAACCCGAGCAGCGCGATGCTCCCCGCCTGCCATCCGGCAAGGACGGCAATGATCCCTTCGAGGACATTGTAGGAGATGAGCGCGTATTCGAGCCGAAGGGCCTTTTGCCTCAAGGCGTTCTGCTGCAATGTCGGTTGAGTTGCTCTTTTTGGAATCCCGGAGGACAAGGAGCAAGCCTGCCTTTGACCCGTTTCACCGAAGCTGGAGACTATCCCGATGGTTCTTAGCTTGGCCAAGTTTGAACCATCCGGGTTCGATTCCTGCTCCTCGCCCCGGCTACGTCCGGGCAGACTTGCGGGCAGGAGCGGAGCTGGCCGGCTTGGCGGGCGGAGCTTTTTCCCCCTGGGACGGTGCTGCTTTGGACACTTCAGAAACGCAGCGGTCGGCCTTGTCAAAGGCGGTCTTGGCTAGCTTCGTAGCTCGGTCCTGAGCTTTCTGGGCGCCCTCGGCAATCTCCCGCCAGCCGCGGGCCGTGGAGTGTTCCCAAAGGATCAAGACGATCAGGGAAACAAAGCTCAGGTAAAAGATAAATCTCCCTACGGTTCTTACCATCTTCGGTTTCCTCCTGACGCCACGGTTTTCCCGGACCAATCACCCCAACCATCCCCCACGGATGCCGGGAGTGCGGTGGGAGTCGCGGAGCGGGCCTGGCGTGAGGCCGATGCGCGTAGAATCGCCACGGTGGTTGCCTCCTGCCATGCGGAAGCTACGAGTAGAGTACAACCCTTTCGCAATCCGATCAATTCACAATCAGGAGCCTGCGGTTGGCTCGGGCGGGAAGTGGACTTCCTATCCGTCCCGGTACGTTCCGGGCCTTCCGGGCCGTACCGGGAGGCGCGTAGCTATTGTTCAGGATGCCGTTGGCGGCGCCGATTCGGCCCCGTTCCGTTTTCCATTCGAGCTTGTTTCCACACCCCAGATCAGCTCGACCCACCGGTGGCGGCGTTGCCGGGCCGCGAGGCTCAGTGTGTACTCGGAATGCTTGGCGCGCCGCTCGGAGCCGAGCAGCACAAACGAGCCCGTGTCGCAAAAGCTTTCGCAGACGTAGTCCCGCCAGAGCGCCCGGCGGCCC
Organism: Acidobacteria bacterium RIFCSPLOWO2_02_FULL_61_28; assembly: GCA_001767035.1. Taxonomy (GTDB): domain Bacteria; phylum Acidobacteriota; class Terriglobia; order 2-12-FULL-54-10; family 2-12-FULL-54-10; genus 2-02-FULL-61-28. Next base: position 6,152 of record MEKR01000012.1, on the reverse strand, counting down.
CCTCCCCGGCGCGACACGTCTCCATTGGCGCGCAATTCGTCCTTGCGCCACTGCGAGGAGTAGCCCAGCTCGCCCCGCGTTCCGTGGCGGAATTCCTCCCGAAGCGCCGCTTGGTAGCTCCGCCGTCGTGGATTCCCTAAGCGCGGCCAGAGAAAGTGGCATAACTCATGGTAGAGAATGCGGCCGAGCTCCACCCGCTGTCGAAACAGGTCCCGCTGGAACACTACATACCGCTGCGAAATGTAACTGACGGCATGGAGATGGTTCCCCAGCAAGCGGTTGCCGTCCTGCGGGGCTTCGTTGATGAAGACGTGCGCCTGCGCGGAACCCAGGCGGTTCGCCACGGCCAGCTTCAATCGCGGCAGCCGAGCGACAATGTCGTCCGGCAACCGGCGAATCCAAAACGTCAGGGCGCGCTGCTGCGCCCGGGTCATGCGCGGGGATAGTTCCATTCCCCCGATGCGTTCCCCGGAAGCAAACCGCACCCGGGCCAGCGTCGCTTTGGCGCGCTGCGCCAGAGTCCGCCGGGGACGCGGACGGCGGCGATTCCGGCTTCCAGAGGTTGAGCTCGCGCGGGAGGACATTAGAGCAAAATAAGAACTCTGATCGGGTGCTGTCAAGCCCGCGGAGCAAAATATTATTATGGGATGCCTATTTCGAGCCGATAGAAAGAGCGAGGGCTGGCGAAATCGCCAGCCCCGATAAGGCTGACCCGAAGTTCGTCCCCCCGGCGTCCTCCAAGCCAGCCATATCGTACTTTCGATTCTATGCTATCCCCTGCCCCCCCTCTCCGCAATAGGCCAAAGGTCACCTTTTTGGTAAGGACCTTTGGGTTAACACCTTGACGGGAAAGGACTTGCCCGCTCCCTTGCGGCCACGGTTGTGATTCAAACCACCGCTCCCTTGCGGCCTGCCCCCCGGCGGGCCGGGGGGATCGCGGCTTGGGTTCTAGTGCGGGCCGGATTCGACCGCCATTCCCTTGCAGTAATGATTATGCTTCCTAGGCCCTTCTACTCACCATCCGAGCTGCTTTCCCACGAAGTCATAGATCGGCTTGCCGTGGCAGACCTCGTAATAGCAGCGTGAGGTGTACTCGACTACACGCAACTCTTTGGGATGGAGCTGGGGGACCCGGCCCCGGCGGATGACGATCTTCTGGAAACTCAGCGAACCCAAGGGCAGCGATCCGCAGAACAATTCCACTACTTCCGGCTCGCCAAAAATCGGGAGCTTCAGCTCGACCTTACTGAGGGAGAGTTCCTGGCGGAGTTTTTCAAAGGCGGGTTCGCTGATCTCGATCCCGTGGACGTTGTAGTGCAGCAGGAATTCCTCGGACGATCCGGCGGAGTCGGTCTCCGGCAGCAACTGCATCACGAACACGTTGAAGAAGCTCTTCTTCTGCCCGAGAAGCTGCTTGGCCAGTCTGCCGCAACCGGAAAGACGGTCGGACTCGTTGAGCGCTTTTGAGATCATGATGGGCCGGTCCCCGTCCATCAGATACAGGGGAGCGTCGGGCTGGTAGCAAACGCCGATCCCGAGTTCAATCAGCGGCAATTGATTCTGCGCCGCGCGGTCGTTCACCGACCGAACGACTTCCACCATCTCGCGGGCCAGGCAGCAAGCCCGCGCTACGGAGTTGGCCCGGGCCGGGTGGCCGGCGAATTCCATGAGCGCCAGGATCAACGCGTCCCCTTCCAAGAAGACCTTGGAGGCGCCGTAGCGGCCGAGCAATTTCCCCACCGGCTCGAAGAAGTTCAGGCTGAAATAAGACGCCGGGTTCAGGCCCCGCGCGAACAGTTGCGCCGTGATGGCGGTCGAGTCCCGAATGTCGGCTTTCAGAATCACGTGGCTGGCGACCTTCTCCCCGGTCGGCTTTTCCTCTTCGGTGAGGAGGAACTCATAGAGCGTGTTGTTGATCCGGGAGAGTTCCCGCTGCTTGGGGTCGGTGGGAAGATGGATGCGTTCCATCAAGTTTTGGACCGCGTGGAAGTTGACCAGGTCCTGCTGGCACCGGAAAAAGTCCTGGAGGAACCGCGCCATGGCGGCCCGGTGCTCTCGCCCGCCGGCGTCGCGGACGCCCCAGGCGGCTTTGTCCAAGGTCTCCGGGGACGCCGTCGGCAGCCGGTACTCGCGAACCAGGTGGGTGACTTTTTTTCGCTCCCCTTCGTCCACCAAGGCCACTTTCAGTTGCTGCGGGTTGATGGGCGGACAAAAATCCTGGTAGATCTTGGCCGTCGCGTAGGCAGCCAGGATGTAAGGAATGAGTCCGGCGCGCGAGAACTGGTCCGCCATCCGGTCAAGAGCCTGGCGCTGCTGGCTCGCCTTTTCCTGGAGCGAGGCGAGCGTGGCCGCGTCTGCTCCCTGCGTCTTGCACTCCGCGATTTGTTGCTCCGTTTGGAGAAAATCCACCAAGAGCAGCGCGTTGTCGGGGACGGAGACGATCTGGTCGAGGCGGGTGGTGTAGGAATCCTCCACCAAGCGGAACGATTCCAACTGCCGCTGGAACTGCTCCTCGACCGCCGCGATCTCCTCCGCCAGGGCTTCGGACGGAACCTCCGGCGTCCCCTTCCCCGCCAGGGAGAAGAATCCGCGCCGGCCGCTCATCTCCTGTTGTTTGCGGAGGGCTTCGAGGCGCGCGCCGGCTTCCTCCAGGACTTCCTGTTCGGAACGGTACCGCTGCGACTCCTCCGAGTGCCCGTCGGCCCACTCTAAAAAATTCCGCGCCTGTTGCTCCACTATCTCGAAGCGGTCCGGGTCCCGTTGGAAGTTGCCGAGCATGACGTAGCGTTCGAGGTAGAGAAAATCGTCTTTGCCGTCCTCGGTGAACAGCATCGGGGTTTGGAAGATCGCGTGCAAAGCGGAGGCGGCGCTCCCGAAAAACGATTCCCGGGTCCTGCGCACGACGCCGTTGCGCACCTCCTGGACCATCTCGAGCAGTTCCCGGCTGGCGCGCAGCAAGATGATCTTCTTATTTTTTTGAAAAGTGCTGAGCAGCTCTTTCAAATGGTAGCCGCGGGCTTGGTTGGCGTGCCCCGGACGGTCAAAGACCTTCAGCTTTTCCCGGCCCTGGACGACGATGGCCGCGTATTGTCCCTGCAGCTCCGCCGCCAGGTACTTGAAGACGGCGGCGTGGGCCAGCGACTCCAGTTGCGGATTCTTCTCCGCGTTGGCGCGATTCAGTACGTTGACCAGGATCTCCTGGAGCTGCTCCTTAAACTCCCGTTTGTCGGCGGCCTTGGGCGGGCCGGGGGACTGCTGGAGCAGTTCGGAGACGGCGGAATGTTTCACGATCAACTGGAAGAGCAAACTGCGGCAGCGATCCATGAACTTCGAGCTGAGAACCACGTCGAACCGGACGTTATCAATGCCCGGCACCAGCCGATCCGTCTGCACGACCGGCTGATAGAGGCGGAAGCGAAACGGGCTCTGGGGTTTGTCGGACGCAGCCTTCGCAAACAAAGCACACATATTCGTCTTCGCGCCGGGAGCAACCCATCCGACTCCGTGGCGTCTCGTCTCGGATCGAACTATAACAAATCTATCCGCGCGGCTCCAAGAACCGGCCAGTACCTCCGTTGGGACGCGGCGCGGAAGGCTCTGATTCGGAGGCAGAACCGGCGAGAGAAATATCCATTGTGCCTCCATTGGAGCAGGGGGCTGCTTTTCCCCTAGCCCCAGCCCTTCCGTCCTGGGTGGCGATCCCAACCGATTCTTTGGGAGTCCCGTTCACGGGGCTTGTCCTGCCTGCCCTGATCCCGCTCGACGGGACGAAGGGAGCGAAGTCGAGGGGCTTCCGGGCTGGGGTGGGGCTGCCCCGGTTTGTGGATGGCGTTCGCAAGGGAACATGACGTCCTTATCTCTCTCCCCGTTATGACAGCCGGAGGCGGTGAACGGCGACTTCTTTTCGGGCAGGGCGGACAGGTGTATACTTTTGTGTGCTGGCTGTCCGGGCCGCGGGTCGCCCCAGGTCAGGGAATGAAAGGGAGGTACGACATGCGCGTGAATCGGCTTGTAATTGCATCGTTGCTCATTCTGGTGGCTCTGCCCGCGCTGGCCGCGGTCAAGACCGAGGAGAAAAGCCAGGTCCAGTTCAGCGGCGCGATTGGCCGCATGATGAACCTCTTTGGCGGCAAGGCCATGCGGGAGGGCCTCACGGAGACCGCGGCGGTGAAGGGAAACCGCAAGCGGACCGTGATGGGAGACACGGGCCAGATCATAGACCTCGATGAAGAGAAGATTTATGACCTGGACATGAAGGACCGCTCCTATCGTGTGATGACCTTTGAGGAGATGCGCCAGCGGATGCAGAAGGCGATGGAAGACGCCCGGAAACAAGCTCCCCCGGCGACTTCCCAGCAACCCCAGGCGGAAGGCAAGGAGATGCAGATTGACTTCGACCTCAAGGAGTCCGGCCAGCGGAAGACCATCAACGGCTACGACTGCCGCGAGGTGGTCATGACCGTCTCGGTCTACGAAAAGGGCAAAAAGATCGAAGAGAGCGGCGGCATGGTGATGACCGGCCATATGTGGCTGACCCCCCGAATCGCGGCCATGAAAGAGATGGAAGAGTTCGATCTGCGCTACGCCCAGAAGATGGCAAGCATCTACGGTTCCGCGGTCAACGCCGAGCAGATGGCCGCCGCCATGGCCATGTACCCCTACATGAAGGATGCGATGGCCAAGTTCCAGGCCGAGAGCGTCAACATGGACGGCACGACCGTGCTCACCTCGACCACGATGGAGGCCGTCGCGAGCCGCGAGCAGGCCGCGCAGCAGCAGGCCCAGCAGCAGCCCCCGGAGCGGGAGTCCTCCTCGTCGCGCATCCCCTCGATGGGCGGCATCCTGGGCGGCTTGGGGCGAAGGGCCGCGCGCAGAGGGTCGGATGATAAGCAGGAAGCGCCCTCGGGCGCGCCGGCTTCCGGATCCTCGCCCGGACGCGCCACGATCATGACCATGAATAACGAACTGGTGAAGGTCTCCCCCGACGTCACCGACGCGGACCTCGCCATCCCGGCCGGGTTTAAGCTGAAGAAATAGCAGGCGAGTTCGGACCACGGGGAAAGCCAATCGGTTCACGGCTTCTGCCGCAGCCGCCAGCTCAAGTCGCGGAGGACGCCGAGCAGCAGCGTCACGTCCTGGCTGGTGAGTGGCCAGCGCAAGAGCATTTGCCGGAGGTGAACGCTGCGGGCCCGCTCGGTTTTCTCGGCGAGCATCGTTTCGATTTCTGCGATCAGGCGAGTCACCTCCCCGACCGTCGCGGGAGGCGCCAGCTTCTTCAGGCTGACTCGCTCCGGTTTTCCTGCCCGCTGAAGTTCATAGCAGCAGACCGCCACCGCCTGTCCCAGGTTCATCGTGGGGCAGTTCACTTCTGTCGGAATGCGAAGGACGGCGTGGCAATAGCTCAAGTCTTTGTTGGTCAGACCCGTCTTCTCGGAACCAAACAGGATGGCAAGGCGCGTGGCTGCTTTGCGTTTCTTGACAAGGCTTCCCAATTGGCTCAGGGAGAAAACCGGCTGCGCCGGCTGGCGGCGGGTGAGCGAGCTGGTTCCGAGCACCAGCGTGCAGTCTTCGATGGCGTCCAGCAGCCGGGGAACCACGCGAGCGTTCCGCAGCAATTCCTCTGCGCCGGGCGCGGCCCGGGCGTCCTGCCCTACCGGCTCGTAGGCAGCGACCACCGCCAAATCTTCCCAGCCGAAGTTCCGCATGGCCCGCGCGGCGGCGGCGATGTTCAGCGGGTTGCGCGGGCGCACCAAGACAATCCGCGCATCCTTTGAGTTAATCCCCATCGCCTGATTCTAGCAGGCGAACCCGCTTCTCTTCGGAGAACTGTGATATGATATAAAAAGGCCAAGCTCTCGTTTGGCCGCCACGGCTCGTTTCCTGGAGATGAGCCGGAACAACCCGAGTTGGGCGTCCAGCATCTTTCCTGTAAGGACGGAAACTGATCCGCAAGGAGTCGCACCGATGAGTATCACGCCAACATCCATTCTCCAGCCGGAAGGCAAGCCTCCCTCCGGAGGCGCTCCGGCCGGCCCGCCAGCCCAAGGAAGTTTCGCGCCGCTGTGGGCGGTGATCGCGCTGGCAGTCGTGTCCCTCGGTGGTTTGGGCGGGATGTTCTATTACCTCGGTGGTTTGGGCGGGATGTTCTATTA
>MEKR01000011.1 GCA_001767035.1 Acidobacteria bacterium RIFCSPLOWO2_02_FULL_61_28 | reverse complement strand
CTCATTGCAGGTGGTAGAGCTGAACGGCAATCCCGATTCCAATGCCAGCACCGTTCTCACCGGATTGAATAGCACCGACCCGGTCCGGCGCACTCCCTGGGGAACGATCATCGTCGGGGAGGAAAGGAATGACGACGGCGGGTTGTATGAAATTTTCGATCCGCTCAACGTCGGAGTTGGCACCCCGGTAAAGATCAACAACCGCGCCACGGGCGATACCACGGATAACGCTCACGTCTTCAAGCGCCAGGCGCTGGGCGCGCTGGCCTACGAGCGAATCGGCATCCTGCCCGACGGCACGACTTACTACTGTGACGAGCGCCGTCCCGCTCACACCACCCCCGGCGGCGCCATCTACAAATTCGTCCCCCGCCTTCCCGTCATCGGCCCGACAGTCCGGCTGGCGACAGGGTCAAAGCAGAGGGGCGCCCGCAGCTTGGAGTCATAGACGAGTTTTGGTTCCGGAGCCCCGTTCCATCCACGTAGCACCATGCACACAAATCCGCTGTCGCCTTGGACGGCGACCTTGTACCCAGAAGCGGTGAGTATCTTTACAGTGGCCCGCTCTGAGATGTTATCGGGTGCAGCACTTTTTGCCAGGGCGACCTCGGCCTCGGCCTCCATCATGTACTCGGTGAGCGGGGGGTACGCGCGACTCTGAGCCCAGACGGCAGCATCAAATCCCAGTAGTGCGATCAGCACAAGCGTCAGCCTTTTCATTTCGATCTTCTCCTCTCTCGAATGGCAAGCGATGTCATCCTTGCTTCTTCACGGAACGTCTCTGCTCGCTGGCGCGGATCGCTTCGGACATGTCCTCCACCGGGCGTATCTCGAACGGTCCCGCTTTCACACCGGGGTGCTTCGACATCAGCTCAATGGCTTGGCTCATATCCTTGGCCTCGAGCGTGAAGAACCCGCCCAGCTGTTCCTTCGTTTCAGCGTAAGGACCGTCCGTAATCACCACCTTGCCTTTTTGAAACCGCAACGTTGTGGCGTTACGAGCGGCCTGAAGCGCTCCTCCATCTCCGACAGTGTGGCCGTTCTTTCGAAGTGCCTCATCATAAGCAAAGCACTGGTCCATAAAGGCGCCCTGTTCGCCTTCTGACATCGTCTCCCATTGCTTCTCGTCATAGTATCCAAGGCAAACGAATTTCATAACTCCTCCAATCTGCAAGCTGAACAGCTTTTACCCCGTAGTCGTTTGATCAAGACAAAAATCTGTTGGCCTTTGGGTTCAACGCCTATTTCTTCGCCGCCAATCCCAGATCGCGAAAGCGCTCGACCTCCTTGCCGGGACCAAAGTCCTCGAGCTCGAACAACTGGCGAACCTCGATTTCGCAGTCCGCTCCTTCGCCTTGGGGATTGGGAAAACGCCTGGTCCATTCGAGCGCCTCTTCTCGCGACTTCACCTGAATGAGGGTGTAGCCCGCGATCAGCTCTTTGGTCTCTGCGAACGGCCCGTCCATCACGGCGCGCTTTCCGCCGGAGTACTTGATGCGCCAGCCCTTCGAGGTCGGCTGCAGCCCGGAGGCGTCGAGCAGCACCCCGGCCTTCGCCAGCTCCTCGTGATACGATGCCATGGCGGCAAAAAGCTTTTCCTCCGGCATGACGCCCGCCTCGCTGTCCTTGCTGGCCTTGACGATAATCATGAATCGCATGGTTCTGTCTCCTTTTCGTAGCAGCCGGTCCCACCGGAAGATCTCGACCAGCGGGACGCTGGCTCGTTGAACCTCTCACAACGGAGTCGTTTGGCAAAGGCCAAAGTCGGCATCTGCCAAGGCTCCCTGCTTCCCGGATTTCCGATCTGTAATTCCACGGATCGGTCAGGCTTTTGCCGCTGTGGCGGGTTGCGGCCGCATCTGCTGCATGAATTGCCGCATGGCGGCAACATGTCCGGGCGAGCGCCGCTCCATCCACGATTCGTAGCGCTGCGCCGCCTTTTCCATGTGCGCGAGAAACTGCTTGTTGACGAACCGCTCGCGTCCTTCGGCGATGACAGGTTTGACCAGCTCCCAGACTCCGAAAAACTCTCCGCTGGTCTCAAAGAAGAGGTCTTCGTGCAAAAGGCCGTAGTTCAGCAGCGCGCAGGCCTGCTCCCAGTAGCCCATCACCATTCCTGCAAACGTGCCACCCTCCGTACCGGGTGCGGCGATGCGCATGGCATCGTCCAGAGTTTTTACGTGGTAGTTCTGGAAGAACCAGTCGCGTGCCTGGCGTAGCCGGGCCTCGCGGCGCAGATCATAGACCTGCAGGTGAAGTTGTGCTTGTTCGTGCGTCGGTTTCGTTTCCATTGATGCCTATCTCCTTTACGTTCTGTGTTTTTGTGAATCAACCATGCTGCTCCCGAGAGGAAATGCATCTCGTCTGCCGGAGCACCGAAATTTGATACCGAACAGCAACCTGTTGGCACGTCCTGAGTTCCACAAGACGCGATCTGCCAGTGAACTTACTTGTGCCAACGATTCATTGTTAGCGGGCTGGCGCTCTGCCAGTCCATTGGCGCCCAAATCCCCTTGTTTGGATCGGTTCGTCCAAGGAGGCGGCGCGGACGCGCTATGCCTTCTTCGCCGCCAACAACGAACTCTCCGGCAGGCCCGCAATCTCCATCACCGGCCGGATTTCGACGGTCCCGAATCTGGCTGCCGGAATCCGCGCGGCGATGCCGATCGCCTCGTCCAAGTCCTTGGCATCGACCAGGAAGTAGCCGCCGAGCTGTTCGCGGGTCTCCGCGAACGGACCATCGGTCAGGAACCGTTTGCCGTCGCGCACCCGGATGCTGGTCGCCGTCGCGGTTGGGTGCAACGGGTGAGCGGCGAGGTAGTTTCCGCCAGCATGGAGTTCCTGTGCAAGCTGCGCCGACTCCGCGTAACATTTCTCCCGCTCATTCTCCTCCAATGCCTGGTTCTCATGGTAAATCAGCAACATATATCTCATTGGCGTGCCTCCATCAGTAAGTCGAATGGTGAGCGCCAGAATCGACACTCTGCCGAGAAATATTTACAATTAGCTATGTCTGCGGATGCCGCCACCGCCGTCGAGGAGGTCTATCGCTCCGATTGGGGCCGGATCGTGGCCATCCTGATCGGCCTCGTTGGCGACTTCGATCTGGCCGAAGAGTCTGCCCAGGAAGCCTTTACGGCCGCAGTGGATCAATGGCCCCTCACCGGCGTGCCGCAATCCCCGCGCGCCTGGATCATTCAAACTGCCCGCCACAAAGCCATTGACCGCATCCGGCGCCGGGAGCGGCTCCACGAAAAACTGGAATCCTACGCCGACTCCGGATCCCTCCCGGCCCTCGCAGAGCCGCGCTACGATACGAACGAAATTCCAGACGATCGGCTTCGCCTGATCTTCACCTGTTGCCACCCCGCCCTTGTCCCCGAAGCGCAAGTGGCTCTGACCCTCCGCACGCTGTGCGGCCTCGAGACGGACGAAATCGCTCGCGCATTTCTGGTGCCAACTCCGACCATGGCGCAACGGCTGGTGCGCGCCAAGCGGAAGATTCGCGACGCCGGCATTCCGTACATCGTGCCGGGGGCCCCTGAGATGGTCGCGCGGCTCGACGCCGTGCTCACCGTAATCTATCTCATCTTCAACGAAGGCTATGCGGCAACGCGGGGCGAACAGTTGGTGAGAGCAGATCTCTGTGGCGAAGCCATCCGCCTCGGGCGACTGGTGCGGAAACTGACGGAGCCACAACCGCCTGCAGAAGCGACCGCGCTACTTGCCCTGATGCTGCTGCACGACGCCCGGCAGGAGGCCCGGCTGGATGCGGCCGGGGATCTGGTGGTTCTAGAGGACCAGGACCGCAGCCGGTGGGACCAGCGGCAGATCGCCGAAGCATTGCCGCTCGTGGAGGCGGCGCTTCGCGACGGGCCCGGTCCGTTTGCACTGCAGGCGGCCATAGCGGCGTTGCATTGTCGCGCCACCCGGGCTGAAGATACCGACTGGCCTCAGATCGTTCGGCTCTATGATCTTCTCGAGCGCGTACAGCCCTCTTCCATCGTCTCGCTGAACAGGGCGGTGGCGGTCGCGATGGCGGAGGGCCCTCAGGCAGGGCTCCTGCTCATCGATAGAGTCGCCGCCAGGAGAGAACTCGACGGCTATCACCTGCTGCACGCCGCTCGTGCCGATCTGCTGCGCCGCCTGGGGTCGGCGGAAGAAGCGGCCAAGTGTTACGCGCGAGCACTGGCGCTGGTGACCAATGCCAGCGAGCGGCGCTACCTTGAGCGGCGCCTCCGCGAAGTTCAACCTCCGGTGTAGGCCGCGCACTTTTTGTTGATCCTCACGAAGACCTTCTTTCGCTCCAGGAACTCAGACATCGACGAACGACTTTAGCCTAGCCAAGGCCCGATCCCGCGGCTCGGAGACGAGATCGAACGGGGCTGCCCGCCGCAGAGCTTCGCAACTAGCGACAGCCGTGTCTCGTCATCGCCGTGCGGGACTAAAGGGTCATGGCTGCCACCCTCCGCCCAGCGCTCGGTAGAGTTGCACGAGAGCCTCCAGTTCATTTACCCGCGCCTGTGCCAACCCCAGTTCGGCGGAGAAATAATTTGTCTCATTCGTCAGTACCTCAAGATAACTCGTGAGACCAGCACGGTACCGCGTGTCCGCCAACTGCGCTGCATCCTGGGCGGATCGGGCGAGTTGTTCCTGCTGTTCGCGGAACTCCTGGTTCTTGCGATACGCCACCAGCGCGTCGGATACCTCGCGAAAGGCCTGCTGGATGGCTTGTTGGTACACGAGCAGCGCTTCCTGCTGCTGTGCCTCCGCGAAGCGCACTTCCGACCGAATCCGTCCTCCGGTAAAGATTGGTTGGGTGAGCCCTCCAAGGACACTCCATAATCCTGCTGGACCGCTGAAAAGACTGGTCAGCGCGGAACTCTGGAAGCCGCCGGCGCCGGTGAGGGAAATCTGCGGGAAGTAGGCGGCCTTTGCTACGCCGATCCGGGCATTGAAGGCGATCAATTGCTGTTCTGCAAGTCGGATGTCAGGACGGCGTTCGAGCAGCGACGAAGGCAGTCCCGCCGGGACAACCGGGGCATGGGGCTGCTCCGTCAGCGTGCGTCCGCGCTGCACCGCACCGGGGATACGACCCACGAGAATGCTGATGAAATTCTCTTCCTGTTCGATTTGTCGCTCAAGGTCCGGAATTCTCGCGCCCGCGGTGAACACTAACTGCTCCGCCTGTCTCACATCGAGCGCCGTGCTCAGGCCTTGATCGGACAGGTCCTGGATCAGCCGCAGGGACTCTTGCCGTGAGGCCAGTGTACGCCGGGAGATTTCCAGTTCCAGGTCCAGTTCGCGCAGTTGGAAGTAGGAACTGGCCAGGTCGGCAACCAATGTGCTGGTCACCGCCTGACGCGCCCACTCGCTAGCCAGCAAGCTCGCGCGTGCGGCCTCAGTGGCGCGGCGGAACTTGCCCCAGAAATCCAGCTCCCACGCCGCAGAGAGAATCAACTCGCCCTGGCTGCGGTCGAACGCGGAGAAGCGCGACTGCGCCATCCGCTGGCTGCTGATTTCAGCCCCGCCGTCGAGTGTGGGGAACTGATCCGCGCGTGTCACCCCCAATTGCGCCTCGGCTTGCAATATGCGAGCTGCCGCGATTCGCACATCGAAGTTTTTCTGCAGAGCCGTCTGGATCAGTTCTTGCAGTTGCTCATCCTGGAAGACCTCCGACCATTTCTGATCGCCGAGTGGCGTCGATTCGGTGCGCGGTGCTTCGGCTGCGTCTGCTGCGCGATATGCGCTCGGCACAGTGACGCTCGGTGCTCTGTAGTTGGGGCCAACCGCGCAGCCTGTCGAGAGCGCTAT
>MEKR01000010.1 GCA_001767035.1 Acidobacteria bacterium RIFCSPLOWO2_02_FULL_61_28 | reverse complement strand
GGGTCTTGCAAAATAGAGTGATGGTTCGGATCGTCGGAGCATAGCTTGAGAGGCTGTGTGATGAAGTCTGTTTTTCGTCAGGGCACGACTTCAGTCATGCCGAGCCTGGTCCTTTCACGCTGTCATCCCGAGCGCAGCGAGGGACCTGCACTTCTTTGCGAAAGGGGTATCGTCCCATGAAGAGCATCAATCTCTTTGCAGGAGTCTTGTTTGTTCTGGTGGGCTTTTGTGCCGGCGTTGCTTTTAACTTTATTCCGATTACCACGGCGGCGCAAGGGCCGCCCGAGCCTCCGCCCGCGGCTCTCAAGTCCGTTGCCCATGACGCTACCTTGAAGGGCGACGGAACACCCGCCTTGCCTTTGGGGATTGCCAATGGTGGCGTCGGGACCGTACAACTTGCCAACGGCGCTGTCACGGCCCCCAAGCTCAGCGCCGCCCCAGGACCTTCCGCAGGGCAAGTGCTGGGTTTCAACGGCGCGAACCTCGCCTGGCAGAACGTGCCTGTCGGGATAGGGCGGATCGTGGATAGCCGGGGACAGGTGGTGGGACCATTTTTCGGCTTCTCGGGCGTTATACGACAAATGGCCGGATTCACGTTTGGCTTGGGCATTAGCCCAACGGGATTTGGTTCCGGCAATGTAAACTTTTATCACACAACATCCGACTGCTCGGAAACGCGATTTCTCGCCGATGGCGGTAATTCGTTTACGAAGGGAGGAGCAGTCATTGATGGAATTCTATTTTATGCCATCGAGCCACTTCAACAGATCACTGCTAATTCATTTGAACAAATCCTGCCGGGCGACAATCCAAATCAGCCTGGAAGATGTTTCCGGTTGAATCCTACACCAACATTGGTGGGCTTGGTTGCAACTTTTGATCTATCCACTCTCGGCCTTGTGCCACCGTTTCACCTAGAGTTTTAGCTCGGTTCACCGCAGAGCGCCGGAGGTGGGTTCGTTCCGGCAAAAGCCCACGGCATCCCGCACTGCGGGACCGTGGCTACAACCCCTCTTCAACCAATGAAATCCAGCGGCCCCGCCTCATTGGTCAACCCGCATTCATGCGCCAGCGCATAGAAGCGCCGCAGGCCCTCGCAATTCTTCTCCCCGAACGAAAAATCAATGTTCTCGGTCAGGTACGACCGGACGAGCGACTCCGGCAGGCCGGTGCGGGCGCTCTCGCTGCGGGTGATCTCATCGAGGTGGGCAAAGGAAAAGGCCGCTGATTCCTGAAAGGGCTGGATCAAATCGGGCGTGGCGGCTTCGGCGCGGACAGCCCAAAAAGCAAACACAAACGGCAAGCCGGTCATGGCGCGCCATTCGTCCGCTAGATCATAAACGCTCAAACCGGGAAAGTCCGCAGCGAGCGCCGGATCGCCGATCATCAACGCCGCGTCGCATTCGCGCAGCATGGCCAGCAAGTCCGGCGCGTGCGGCACAAAGCGCGGCGAAATTTGGTAGCGCCGTTGGAGAATGATCTGCACCAGGCAGGCGGAAGTGCGTGACGACGTATCGAGTGCCACGCTGCGGATTTGCTCGACCGGGACGCCCGAGATCAGCAGGACGCTCCGCACCGGCCCCGAAGAAGAAATCGAGAGGCCGGGAACGATCCGCAAGTTGGGAATCCGCTGATATTCAATCGAAGGAATGATGCCGGCGTCGGCCTTCCCGTCGCGAAGCGCATCGGCGCACTCGGACGGCAGGATAAAGTCCACCTGGAACAGCTTGCGGTGCGGGCCGTGCACCAGACCCCAGACCAGCGGCACGGCATTGAGATACGAAACGGCGGCAACGCGCAAGGGAGGGCGGCTCATAACCGTGGCGCGGGCGTCTCCGCCGAAGCCTCCAATACATCCATAAAGGAAGAGACAGAGAAGACGGCCTGCCCCGCGCCCGGCGGGCCGTAGCCCGGCGGCGGCGCGAGATCGTGCTGGGCCAGCGTATCCCGATAGACCTGGAGCAGGCGCAGGTGGTATTCGAGCGGCGCCGGCTCTTGCGATCCCAGGTTGCTCAGCGGCTCCGGGCACCAGGTGGTGAATCGCGGCGTGATTCCGCGCGACATGAAGAATTCCAGGCCCTTGGCGGTCGAGCGGATCGCTTCCTCGACGGAGGTGAACCCGTAAGGCCGGGACATCTCAATCCCCGCAACGAAGTTCGGGATGACGCACGAAGCGCCGAAAACTTCCCGCGCGTCCAGGATGCGCTCGATCCATTTCTGGCGGCCGATGTACTGCTCCTTGCCGGGACAGAGCAAAGTGAAGAGGCGCTCGTCCCAGACTTCGTAGTTCGGGTGGTAGATGCGGACGCCCGCGTTGCGGAACTTCACCAACTCCTCTTTCGGCAGCGCCTGCACGACGGCCTTGGCGATCCAGCGGCCCGGAAAGCGCCGCTCGATGGCCTCGGCGTATTGCGCGTAGAAATCGGCTTCGGACTTGCCCCGCAGCGTGGCGGTGATGCTGCCGCCGGTCAGCGTATAGGCGCGGCTGCGCGTGTCGGTCGCGGCGATGATCTCCAGGGCTTCGAGAATCTCCTCCTCCGATTTGACCGTCGTGTACGGCAGCCCCGCGGCGCGCTGCTGGTCGAAGTTGGCGTTGATGTCGCAGAAGCGGCACTCCTGGTCCGAGCCGACGTACTGGCAGCGGCGAAAGACCGTGAGGTAGATCAAGTAACCCCACTCAATCGTCGGCGCAATCTCCGAGACGGGCTTTCCGTTGCGCAGCGTCCGGCGGTAATGCTCCGGCTCAGGAGGAAACTCGACCTGACAGAGCGTTTCCCCTTCCAGGCGCAGCACGATGCCGCCGTCGTCCGTCTCCAGGCAGTACGGCGAAGACGGATTCAGCCGCACCGACACAATCGTCCGGAGCAGGCCGTAGGGGCCGCCGAGCAGTGCGATCTCCTCCGGCGCGCGCCGGTTCTCCTGCTGCGGCATCTGGCCGATGGGCGTCCGGTCGAATGAAAAAATGAAGTACGATTTTTTTTGATAGGAGCCGTCCGGCGCTGCCAGCGGCCCGAGCGATAATCCATGCCGCAGCAACTCCTCCTTGAAAAATACTTCCGGCGGCAGGTCGGCAAAGCGCCTCATCTGGTCCTCGATCATCTTCAAGCGGGCCGATGGCATCGCGTAGTCCCGAAGTTTTTATTGTGCCTCAGAATGGAGGGATGCAGGGCGCGTTTTTGTTGTACGCGAGCCGCGGATGCAATCCAGAGACCCCGTTGATCCTCTGCGTCCTCTGCGGTAGCTCAACTAGCGGTTGTCGCCCTGGAACACCAGGCGGGCTGCGCCATACAAGCCGGCGTCGCCTTGGAGCATGGATTTCTCGACCCGCGTGCTGCCTTCGCAGAAGATGTAGGAGCGCCGCCGCAGCTCGTCGAGCATCGCCGGGGCAAACAAGTCCCAGGCTTCCGCCGCGCCACCTCCGATCACATAGAGCGGCAGGTTCAAGGCGTTCACCAAACTGGCGAGTGCGATTCCCAAGTATCGGCCCGCGGAAGCGAAAATTTCCCGGCAAGGCGCGTCTCCGGCTTGGGCGGCTTGGTACACGGATTCGGAAGTGATTGCCGAGCCTTGCTGGACCAACTTGCCGAGCGCGGGGCTGCGGCCCGCCGCTAGGGCTTCTTGCGCCTTGCGAACAATGGCGCTCGCGGACGACTCGGTTTCCAGACACCCCTGCCCGCCGCAGGGACAGCGCACTCCGTTTTCGGCCACCACGAGGTGGCCGAGTTCGCCGGCCATGCCGAGAAAGCCGCGCCAGATTTTGCCGTCGAGAACGATTCCTCCTCCGACGCCTGTGCCCAGGGTCAGCATACAAAGGCTGCGCACATCGCGCCCGGCCCCGAGCCACTGCTCTCCCAAGGCGGCGACGTTGGCGTCGTTGTCGAGCCACACGCGGGTCCGGAGCACGGATTCAATCTCCCGCCGCACAGGAAAGTTCTCCCAGCCGGGCAGGTTCGGGGACTGCCGAAGAGTTCCCGTTTCCATGTAAATGATTCCAGGAACGCCCACGCCGATCCCGGCCAGTTGGCCCGCTCCGGCCAGCCTCTCGCTCAAACGCTGAATCGCCTCGCACATCTCCCGGATGACGGTTTCACGGCTCTGCTGGGCGCGGGTGGGGAGGGAGATTTTCTCGAGCAGCGCGCCGGTCTCGTCCACAGCCGCCACGCGCAGGTTGGTTCCGCCCAAATCCACTCCGACCGCAAACTGCTTCACGGGCGCTTTCTCCCGAAAGATGATTTTGTCCCGCGAACCTGCCGGCCAGCTCGCTGGCAGCGCGGGCAGAAGTGGGTGCTGCGGCTGGCAATCAAGATTTTCTGTATGCGGCATCTGCACCGCACGCACGGCTCGCCGGTGCGCTGATAGACTTGGTGTTCGTGCTGGAAATACCCGGCGTTTCCGTTTCCGTCCACGTAATCCGAGATCGAAGAGCCGCCCGCCGCGATGGCCCGCCGCAGCGTTTCCCGGATCGCCCGGTGCAGCCTGCGCGCCTGCTCTCGCGTGAGATGAGCCGCCAGCGCCGTCGGATGAATCCGCGCCCGGAACAGGCTTTCGTCGGCGTAGATGTTCCCCAGGCCGCGCAGGAAACGCTGATCGAGCAGCAGGCTCTTGAGCATTGCCCGGCGCGAGCGGAGGCGTTCTGCAAATTCCGGGAAAGAGATTTCCAAGGGATCGGGGCCGAGCTTGCCCAATTCGTCCGCCGAGGAATCCACGAGGCGCAAGCGCCCGAACTGGCGGATGTCGGTATAGTGCAGCCAGCGTCCCTCGACTGCGCTCCCTTCGACTCCGCTCAGGGCAGGCGGGACAAGGCCCGGCTCGTCGAGGCTCACGACCAGATGCGTGTGCGGGCTGCGAAATTCGGGTGTGCTCTCGCACGTCAGCCGCCCCGTCATTCCGAGGTGAACCAGCAACTGTCGCGACGGGCCAGCGCCGTTCGCCGGGCGGAGATCGAAAATGAGGTTCTTGCCGTAGCGCCGCACTCCCTCGATCCACCCGCCGCGAATGCCGTCCAAAAATTCATCAGGCGAATCCGAAAGAATGCGCCGAAGCGCCGGAGACAGTGCGCCGTTCGCGTCGCGCGAGCGGAACTCGGCGTCCAGAATCCGCCGGCCCGTCACCAGCGGCCGGAGGGTGCGGACAATCGTCTCGACTTCGGGGAGTTCAGGCATAGGCGGAAGTCAGTGACGAGTGACAAGTGATGAGTGACAAGCAAGACGGTCGCACGGCAAACTTCACTTGCTTCGTTGTTAGTTCTCCCTCTTTGAATCCCGCCAGCAATACCAAAAGACTGCGTGGAAGTGCTAGTATGGGAGCGGCGGAACCCCAAAGGTATTTTACCTGTTTTCCAGGAATCCTTGTGCTTTGGAGGTCCCCGCCGGAGAGGAGAGAAGACCCCTATGGATGTTGCTCATAACATTGCGCCCAAAGCCGGTGATGCGGTTCTATTGGTCGGGACGACGAAAGGCGCGTTCCTGCTTTCCGCAAATGCGGCGCGGCGGCGCTGGGAAGTCTCAGGCCCGCATTTCCCCGGCCACATCGTCTACGCACTCGCCTACGATGGCCGCGCGGGGCGCCGACGAATCTGGCTGTCTTCCTTCAATTGGGCTTACGGCACTACCCTGCGCGCCTCCGATGATTTCGGCCAGACCTGGACGAATCCGGAGAGCCACCCCATCAAGTTCCCCGAAGACACCGGCCAGGCGCTGAAGCAAATCTGGCAGATCGCCGTCGGACGAGCGGAGGAACCGGAAAAGATGTACTGCGGTGTTGAGCCGGCCGCCTTGTTTGAATCCAACGACGCGGGGCAAAGCTGGTCGCTGGTGCGCGGATTGTTCGATCATCCGCACCGGCCGCACTGGAACCCGGGAAACGGCGGCTTGTGCCTCCATACGGTGCTGCCCGATCCGTCGAACCCGAAACGCATCCATATAGCGATCTCCGCCGCAGGCGTCTATCGCACCGACGACGGAGGGAAGAGCTGGAAAGTGCGGAACAAGGGAATCCGCGCCGACTTTCAGCCGGTAAAGTACCCGGAATTCGGCCAGTGCGTGCACAAGGTGGTTCGGCATCCCTCGCGCCCGGACCGATTGTTCCTCCAGAATCACGGAGGACTCTATCGGAGCGACGACGGAGGGGACAGTTGGAAGGACATCGGGAAGGGCGTCCCGTCGGACTTCGGTTTCCCCATTGTCATGCACCCGCACGATCCGGACACGGCGTACGTTGTGCCGCTGGAACAGGAGATGCGCTGCGGGCCGGAGGGAAAGCTCCGCGTCTATCGGACGCGCAACGCGGGCCGCTCCTGGGAGCCGCTCACGCGCGGGTTGCCGCAGAAAAACGCTTACGAAACCGTGCTGCGAGACGGGATGGCAAACGATACGCTCGACCCGGCGGGGATTTACTTCGGCACGCGCAGCGGCAAGCTCTTTGGCTCAGCGAACGACGGCAATTCGTGGCGGTTGATCCTGGAGGGCCTGCCGCCCATCACCTGCGTAAAGGCGTGCGTGAAAGCGCCCGTGAAAGCGGCAGTCGTGAGCGGGACGAGCAGTCCGCGCCGAACATCAGCCAGGAAACCCAGCAGAAAAACGAAGCCGCGACAGCCGGCCCGGCGCAAACGCGCGAGGGCGTAGATGGCTCTCGTCTTCCATATCCCCAGCCCGTTGCGCGTGTTTGCGGAGGGTAAAGCTGAAGTAATACTTGAGGTTCCCGCTGCAACTATGGGCGAGGCTTTGGCTGCGCTCTGGACTCGTCATCCCGGCCTGCGCGACCGGATCGTCACCGAACAAGGCGAGGTGCGCCAGTACGTCAACATCTTCGTCGGCGACGGGAACATCCGCGACTTGGCCGGCCTCGCGACGCCCGTACTCGACGGGTGCGAAATTATGATCGTGCCGTCGGTGGCAGGGGGCAAGAACTAAACAGCCACCAGCACGTTGATGCCTTCGGATCTTGAGACATTCGGTGCCATAACTTGCCGAATTGGGATATCCTATCCGAAGGAGAAAGAGCCATGAGGCTGGAATTGGAACAGCACCGAAGGGAACTGGAAACTATTTGCCGCCGGTATGGGGTTCGCCGACTGGAGCTTTTCGGCTCGGCGGCGACAGGACAGGACCGGCCTGGAGAGAGCGATCTAGACTTTCTGGTGGAGTTCGGCCCCTTTCCATCTGGCGGCTACACGGACGCTTATTTTGGCCTGCTCGAATCGTTGGAAAAACTCTTCGGGGTGACGGTGGATTTGGTGGTCCCTTCCGCGATTCGTAACCCATATTTCCTTAAGGCCATTGAGGAGACAAGAACGCTGCTCTATGCAGCTTGAAACAAAGAAGTACCTCTACGATATTCAGCAGGCAGCAGCGCGCATTGCCGAGTTCACCGCCGAAAAGAAATTCGAGGACTACCGCAACAACAGAATGTTGCGAGCCGCCGTGGAGCGTCAATTTGAGATCATCGGCGAGGCGCTGTCCCAACTGGCCCGGCTTGATGAAGTCCTCGCGGAACGGATCAGCGGCCACCGCCGCATAATCGCCTTTCGCAATATCCTCATTCACGGCTACGCTGATGTGGACGACCGACTCGGCTGGGATGTGGTTCAGGGAAAGCTGCCCGTGCTTCGCCGCGAGATCGAAGCCCTGTTGGCCGGGGATTGAAGAGATGTTTCTCTTCCTCCATGGGGAGGGCTGCTAGACCGCCACCAGCACGTCGGAGCCTTCAACTTTGACTTCGTAGGTGGGGACTTTGGCGCTGGGGTTCATGGTGACCGCGCCGGTGTGGACATCATATTGCCAGGCGTGCCAGGGGCATTCGAGTTTTTCGCCGTCGAGATAGCCTTCCGAGAGCGGCCCGCCGCGATGCACGCACTCATTGTCGAGCGCGTAGAACTGCCCGCCGACGTTGCAGAGCGCGATGGTCTTCCCGTTGGCGGTGACCTGCTTCACGCCGCCGACAGCAACTTCCGAAATCTCGGCAACCTTTACGAAATCCGGCACGATGGACTCCTTGCAAAAAGGCAAATAGCCCACGGCGACAAAAGCATTCGCCGTGGCTACCACTGCGTTAGCGGGGCTGGGGCGTCTGCGCGATCATGATTTGTTTGCGGAAGTTCTCGACCATGGTCTCGTCCAGGCGGACCGCGGTGGGCCGCCGGGCGAGCGTCATCTGGTCAATCTTGTCTTGCAGCTTCAGCAGCGCGTAGAAGAGGTTTTCCGGGCGCGGCGGGCAGCCGATCACATAGACATCCACAGGAACGATCCGGTCCACCCCTTGCAACACCGCGTAGGTATTGAAGGGGCCGCCGACGCTCGAACAAGCGCCCATCGAGATCACCCACTTCGGGTCGGGCATCTGGTCATAGACGCGTTTCAAGACCGGAGCCATCTTGAGAGTGACGGTCCCGGCAACGATCATCAGGTCCGACTGGCGCGGGCTGGGGCGAAAAACTTCTGCGCCGAAGCGGGCAATGTCAAAGCGCGAGGTGGTGCTGGCGATCATCTCAATCGCGCAGCAGGCCAGGCCGAAGGTCATGGGCCAGATCGCGGACTTGCGCGCCCAGTTGAACACGTAGTCCACGGTCGTGATGATGAAGTTTTTCTCGAATTTGTTCTGTAGGAACGACATCCATTCTCTCCGCGCTCACTCCGATCCCGCTACAATCTCCGAAGAATTCAAGCTACCGAATCCACCGGCGGAAGTCAAGGAATGCACGCTTGAGGTAGTGCTACAGTTTGAAAGTTAATCAAGCCAAGCAATCAGAATATCCTTTAAGAGAGCCACAAGGGCGACTAACAACCCAAGAACAGGGATAACCAATTCCACAAACTTTTTCGCCTGCGTATACCGCGCTTCGTTTATCAATCGTTTGAGTTTGGCTCGATGCTTGGCATCAAGGTGCCACTTTTCAATCCAAGGCTTGTCCTTCTTGGTAACCCACCATTCTTGCGGAATTTCAATGCCGAGCTTTTCTGCCTGCTGCACCAATGGGGCAGTCTCCAGCCATTCTATGATAGATTCCGGCCCTTCTACTGACTCGAAATAAGGTTGCAGTTCTCCTCTCTCGAACGCCTTTGGATCAGCAAGTTCGTTTGCAAACTGTTTGCCTGCCTCTGCGATTCGTTTCTCAGCGACCTCTCGGATATTTCGCCGTTCGCGATATTTTTTGAACAAAGGCATTGCCCCGACTAAGCTCAGGCTCAGCAACTCCGGGTCGCATCCAGGCTGACGACCGTTTCCTCTCCCACGACTTCGGCGCTATGGGAGAAACCGGCGGGAATCTCGATCATATCACCCGGCTCCAGGATGACCGAGGAGCTGTCCCAGCCGATTTTCAGTCTCCCGCGCAGAACCGTGTCCTTCTTGTGGACCGCATGGGTGTGCGGCGGGAAATAGGTTCCGGGGTTGTAGTGGTATTTAGAAACGGCGTAGCCCTCGGCTTCCAAGCGTTGCCGCATTGCCGGTTCGCCGAGCGGCCCCCACTTCGGGTCCCAGTGAATGATTCTTGGGTTCATGCGATCGAGTTCCCCGCCCCGCTCAACTCGAATGCAGTTACCGAAATCCTCGCTCTCTCAGGAGGAAGCGCCGGTGGCTTTGGCCGCGCGAAAGCGCAGCAGGGCGGCAATTCCGCCCGCCTGGCGGAGCTTTTCGTTTCCTTTCACGAAGCGAATCTGGCTGTTGTCCCGAATCGCGTCTTCGACGGCCCGCTCGACGGCATCTTCCAACCGTTCGACGAGTCCCTGGCACTGCGGGCAGGTGGCGGCTTCGGCGAGGGCCAGCGCGCCGCAGTTGTGGCACAGCCAGGCCGAAACTTGCAACGTCTCGTCCACGACCAAGGTGTGCACTTGCCCCAATTCGAGCGCCTGCAAGGTCTCCGGAAGCCCGCTCACTCCCAGCCCGCCCTGATTGGCCTTATTCAAGATGTCCTCGACCAACGCTTGTTTTTCCTGGCCATCCCGCGCCTCGACGATCTCCATGCTCTTGGCGAGGATTTCTTGCGGCGTGGCGGCCCGCATATCGGCGGCGACCCGGCCAATCAAGCGGGCGCGCAAGGAACTGTGCAAGTGATTCTCAAACGCCGCCAATCCATCGGCGTGGCCTTCCAGGATGAGCCAATCGAAACGAAGTTTTTGGAACAATTGCAGGACCAGTTCCGCCACTCGCTTATAGTGCTGGTGGACTTTGCCCTCGGTATGGCGCTCGATCTGGCGCTCGTTGCCCCCGGTCCAGGTGGCTGCCTTGACCTTACCGGGAACTTCGTCGAGCAACGAGGTGCGCTCGACCAGTTCGCCCATATAGATTTCAAAAATCCGCGCGGCGGCGCGGTCGAGCAACACCGTGCAATAGCGAGGGTACTGGTCCAGCAAAACGGAGAGCGGCTGCAGGTAAAAGGTCTCGCCGACAAACAGGCCGCGGCTCAATCCGCGCGGCAGCCGAATGTCCCGCCAGTAGGATTCTCCCGAACACGAAAACAGAGCCGTGTCGGCG
>MEKR01000009.1:12753-16803 GCA_001767035.1 Acidobacteria bacterium RIFCSPLOWO2_02_FULL_61_28 | reverse complement strand
ATCGTGTATGTGGAGTACGAGATGCCGGGGCCGAACCGCCATCCCTTCAGCGCCGCTCCGGACAAGGACGGCTCACTGTGGATTCCCTATTTTGGACGGGCCAATCAGATCGCGAGGCTCGATCCCAATACGGGCGTCATTGAAGAGTTTGCGGTGCCGCATAAAGACACCGCCGGCATTCACACCGCTGTCCCGGCGCCCGACGGGAGCGTTTGGCTCGGGGAGCAGGCCTCCAACAAGATCGGGAAATGGGACCCCAAAACCCGAACGATTACCGAATATCAGGACACCTACACCCCCGGGCTAGAGGGGCTGGAGGATGGCGGATCCAAGCACACGGTCCGGGTGGATCCGACGGGAAAGGTTTGGGGTACCGGCGTGCGTTCCCCTTTGACCGCCTTCGATCCGAAAACACGGGAGTTCACTCATTTTCGGGAGGTGATTTCCCCGTATGGCGTCGAGATTGATAAAGACGGCAATCCCTGGTTTGCCGAGTTCCGCGATGGCGGCGCGATCGGGAAGGTGGACGCCAAAACCGGGAAAGTAAGCAGGTGGAATCCGCCGACGCCCAATGGTTGGCCGCGAAGGATCGAGATTGATTCCAAGGGGATGATCTGGGTTGCTCTGTTTCGCGGGGGCAAGATCGCGCGGTTTGACCCCAAGACGCAAACCTTCCAAGAATTCCAACTGCCCGGTCCCAGTCCCACTCCCTACGCGCTGGGGATTGATAAGGACGACTACATCTGGTATTCCTCCGATGCCATGGATGTGGTCGGGCGCTTGGACCCCAATACCGGCCGGGTGACCGAATACCCGTATCCCTATTCCGAAAACATGATGAAGGAGTTCTTCCTCGATTCCCAGGGCCGCATGTGGTACGCTTCGCCCCCCAATAACCGGGTGGGTTACTTTGTCCTGGCCGACGGGAGCCCCAACCCGTAGAACGGCCTCGCGCACAGGCGCTGGGGACTGCTCGGGCCGCTGCTGGGGAAGGTCTTTCTTCGTCTTGCGCCTGGATGGGCAGCCCGCCTGGACGGCGGCCCTGTCGAGGGGAAGCTCACACTTTGGCTGCGAGATCAGGGATGATCTGCCGGGCGTGGAAGCGGCCGTTCTCGATGAAGATTTCGTTCGTGTCCAGACCCGCGATAATCACCCCGGCGAGATAAATCCCCGGCACGTTGCTCTCGAGCGTTTCCGGATTGCAGCAGGGATGCAGCCGCCGCGGTTCCACGGCCACGCCGATGCGCTGGATGAATTCGACATCGGGATGATAGCCGGTTAAGGCCAGCACGAAATCGTTCCGGAGGATTTGCACGGTTCCCTGATCCCCCGTGGCATGGACCGGCGTCAGGAGGATGCAATCGGGCCGGATTTCCATGACGCGGGTGTCAAACAGGGCTTGGATTTCCTGATCCCGGATGCGGTTTTCAAGGTCGGGCCGGAGCCAATACTTGATCTTCTCCGAGAGCCAGGCGCTGCGGTGGATCAGGGTGACCCGCGCGCCGTGCCGGAAGAGGTCGAGCGCCGCTTCCGCCGCCGAATTTTTCCCGCCAATGACGGCTACGTCGCAGTCGTAATAGGGATGGGCCTCGCGGTAGTAGTGCGCCACCTTGGGGAGGTCCTCTCCCGGAACGCCGAGGCGGTTCGGCTGGTCGTAATAGCCGATGGCAATGATGATCTTCTTGGCGCGGTAGCGGCCGGCCACGCCGCTGCGGGCCTGGGTCCGCACCTGGAAATCCCCGTCCTGGCCCTGAATCTCCATGGCCTCCTCGTACTGGCGGATGTGGAGTTCAGAGCGCTGGGCCACCAGCCGGTAGTATTTCAAGGCCTCCAGGCGCGTGGGTTTTTCCCGCTCGCTCACCATGGGAATGTCCCCGATCTCCAGCCGCTCGGAGGTGGTGAAGAAAATCATGTTCACCGGGTAGTTGTAGAGCGAATTGACCACGCAGCCCTTCTCGATCACCAGGTGGGACAATCCGCGCTTTTTCGCTTCGATGGCGCAGGCAAGCCCCGTGGGGCCTCCTCCTACTATGATGACGTCGTATTGGCTCATGCGCTCGGTATCCTCTCTCGATTTCTTTCCCTCCCCTCGTCAGTATGGAGAATCCGAAGGAACCGAAGCAAGAAGATTCTGCCGAAGGTAGTGAGTCCGTTTGATTTCGGAAGTCTCGTCAGGGCACGGCTTCAGCCGTGCCGTAGCGGACGCATCCTCAACGTGGCTTCAGCCACTGAGGTATGTTTGTTGCGATGTTGAGAGGCAAATTCGATGGACGACCCACCGCAGGGGCTAAAGCCCCCCACCGGGCTAACTCGTGGACGGCACGACTAAAGTCGTGCCCTGACGCAAACTGACACGCCATGGTTTGTCCGCCCCTCTTTCCTGATCGCCTCAAGTTTGATAAGCTGAGAGAGGCACGCGAAATTGGGATGCCCGAAATTGGAAGGGAGGAAGGGCCGCATGGCGACGCAGCGGGGCTGGTTGGTTCTGCCGGGTTTTCTGGCGATTCTGCTGACGGCGGCGCTGCCGGCGGAGGGGCAAAACACCGCGGCGCTCGAGCGCCAGCTCACACGGCGCGTGGACGAATATTACAAGCTGTTCGTTTCCGGCGAGTGGCGCAAAGTGCAGGACTACATTACCGAGGACTCCTACGACATCTGGCTGGCGCAGCCCAAGAACACCATCCAGTCTTATGAGATCAAAGAGGTCAAGGTTGCGCCGGACCGCAAACAGGCCGACGTGACCGTCGCGGCTACCTTCCTTATTCCTCAATTCCCCGCGCCCCTCACCCAACCGCAGCGGAGCCAGTGGGTCTACCAAAAGCGCCAGTGGTTCGTCCGCTTGCCGACTCCCCGTGACATCAACGATATTTTTAAGGAGGTCTTCGGAACAAAGGGTCCCGCCTCCCAACCCCAGCCGGTGCTATCGCCTCTTCGGTTTGACCAGAACCCCATTCGCCTCCCCGGCCGCGAAGGTGCCGGGGAAATCACTGTTCAGGTTCCTTTTCAAAATGAGACAACCACGGTCGTTACCGTTAAGGACCTGAGCACGAATTGCCCCTGCCTCAAAGCCGAGGTGGATAAGACTGAGGTGCAGCCGGGCGAGAAAGGGATTCTGACGGTGACCTACCGCACACCCGCCAGTGACAGCCCGTCCCGCCGTCTCGTTGTCCAAGCTACCCTGTCTCCGACGATGTTTCTGTTGGATCTCCCGGTGGAATTCAGCAACGAGTAGCTGGGCCGGGGAACGCCACTCCGAACCGCCCGCCGGTAACAAAGTGCCAGCGTCTCGCTCGCCCCTACGCTACGCCTCGGCGCGCCGGGGCGCTACCTTCCGCGTCTACATTCCAATCGTGAAAATGGGCTACCGCGGATTATTCATGGAGGAAGGCCCCTTTTCTCTAGCCCAGGCGTTTACGCCTGGGTCTCAGGGGCCACCGATTTGTTTCCAGCCCGCTTCAGCGGGCTTCCCTTTGGTGCCCGCCAGGGCTAAAGCCATTTTCCAGGGTTGGTGTAGAGTACGTGGGGACGTCAGGGCACGACTTCAGTCGTGCCGTAAAGCGTGTCCAATCAACTCCTCTTCCTTACGACTTCAGCCGCTGAGGGACGTCCCTCAGGGGCTAAAGCCCAGCCGAAACGCCGTGGCTTTTCGGCATGGCTGAAGCCATGCCCTGACGACTTGCATCCCCTATATATCAACGGTGAAAATGCTCTAAAGCCAAAACGAGGGAAGGCCGTTAAAACGGCCTGTAGAACAAACTTCGCCGATGACCCCGGCCTGAAGGCCGGGGCTAGAGAAAAGAGGAACGGCCGTACAAGCAGCCTGGAAGCGCCTACACCAGCGCCTGGTGCCAAACGTTCATGAATAAATCCAGGCTAACGAATGGACCTGCCAGAAGAGAAAAGAAAAGGGGCGCCATGGCGGCGCCCCAAAAAAGAAGATTGGTCTGCTATCGTAAATATGCTTACACAAATCACGTCCGGGATATTCTCCCGGTGCCGATCGAGCCGGGCGGTGGTGGGACAGGCCAGGAATGCCTGTCCCAATCCGCC
>MEKR01000009.1:0-12738 GCA_001767035.1 Acidobacteria bacterium RIFCSPLOWO2_02_FULL_61_28 | reverse complement strand
CCACGAGCCGCGGATTCGTAACGCTGATCGCCAGGTAGCTGGCGCCAAAGACGCCGACCTTCGGGCTTAGGAACGCTGCCAACCCGTGACCCATCCGGAAGCCACAGACCGCGATCACATAGCCGGTGTACGCCTTCCCGATCTGCGAGGCCACAAAGGTCGCCGATTTGCCAGCATCCAAAGCAGTAGCGATCTTCAGAGGCGCCGGCGCGGTCGAGCCATCCGCTGTCCAGAAGTACAGCGTAACATCCCCCTTCTCGTTGGTCGAGCCAATGGCTGGCGGATCAGCGGAGGTATTCGAGATGGCGATCCCCGTGTCCAGAGTCCCGTCCGCCACGTAGGCAACCCACGGGAACAGCAGGTAACTGGCGCAGGCCAGCGTCTTGACACCCGCCCCACTGAATTCGGACCCGGTGAACACAGGAGCATTCGGAACGTCAGACGCCCCCCGGAGGCTAACTGCCAGGTTGCTGGTCGCTTCCGTCAAGGGGAACGAGCTGGAGCTGGTGCTCGGCACCGTAACGGTAAAAACGACCTCCAAGTTTTCCGTTACGGCGGGGTCGGTCGCGGTAATGGTGATGTCAAAATTGTTATCCTGGTCGGTCGAGGACGATGTAAACGGGTTTGTCGTCGTCCCCGACACGGCTGCCGTGATTGTGGCACTAGTAGCTGGCGCCACCGAGACAGCCGCTGTAAGTCTTACTCCGAGCGGAATCCCCGTGAAGGCAAAACGGATGTTGAGGGGACTGATAGCTCCACCGGTCCCAGGCGCGCCCAAACCCGCTTCATCAACTGCGTCCAGAAACGCCGCGGAAAATCTTTCCCTCACACCAACCGTCAAGGTAGTTCCGGCGCCAGGATTGGGATTGCAGAACAAGACTGCCGCTCCTGCTCCCGGGGTGACTGTCACCGTCGTGGAAGGCGACGACTGCACCGTGGCCACCGTGAGCACGGTAAAGATCACCAACGTAATCGGGTTAGTAGCCTGGCTCGCCGGCGGAACAGTCGCCGTTACGGCTACGTTGACGTTGTTCCCAGCCCCGACGGCATTGGCGTTGACCCGGACGCCGGAAAGGCTGAGGGAACCCCCAACGGCAACGGCCGTATCCGCAGTGACATCGAGTCTAACCGTATTGCCGGAGCAGGTCTTGGAAATCGCGGCGACCAGTCCGGCTGTGCCCCCCACGGTTCCACCGCAATCCAGGATGGTTGTCCCATAATCCAACGTGATTCTTGTAGCCGTCACGATGGTTCCCGCGCTATTGGCAGAAAA
Organism: Acidobacteria bacterium RIFCSPLOWO2_02_FULL_61_28; assembly: GCA_001767035.1. GTDB lineage: Bacteria > Acidobacteriota > Terriglobia > 2-12-FULL-54-10 > 2-12-FULL-54-10 > 2-02-FULL-61-28. Next base: position 11,465 of record MEKR01000009.1, on the reverse strand, counting down.
TGCGACCACGCCGGTCGCTTCGGTTAATCCTTCAGAGCGGACCGGGCGCGCGCCGCTGGCGCTGACAAAAAAGGTAACACCCTGCGCGGAAGCAGTGCTGGCTCCCATCCAACCGAGCAGGACCACTGCCGTCAGTGCAAATAGAACTTTCTGAAATCGTTTCATTGTCGAATTCTCCTTCGTTTTATTCAAAATCGGTTTCAAGAACTTGTTGTTGGTTGGAAGCGCCGCTCTTTGCCGCGCCTCATCGGGTAAAACATGCCAAAACTCGCATCGGTCGCGCCGGCGTTTTCGGTCCTGCCGTCATCTATTTTCAGGGGCCTCGCTTGTCACCACCTCCCCCGCGCAGGAACTCCGGGCGCCCTGGACGGCACCCCGGCAAGCCGGGGAACCCTTTTCGGGCGGCCTTCCGAACAACGGTGATTCCTAGCAGCCAGTTCGTTTCGCGCCGTCGCAATTCAATCACCTATGTTCGAGCATCCTCCAGGGGCAATACGCTCTTTTGCTCTATGCGGATTTCCGAGATCGCGGGAAAGGTAACACTCCGTCGTTGGCCAAGTCAACCCTTTTTTCTCCGACGGAGCCTGCGCCCCCGTAATCAGTGTGGTTCAAACACTGCATCGGGCGACTAGATCAATTGCAAGGAACCTATCCTAGTGGCTTTGCAAGAGGAATGCAAGCGTTTTTTTAATTTTTTTTGGGGGGAGAGTATTTACAGTGGAACAGGGTTACTAATTGGTAACTGGGTGTTGAGTCAGAAGTTGCGGCAATTCATCGCTTGGTTCGCAGCCCAGGCATTTATCTGCATTATTTATGAACCTCCACGAAATGTTTTTCCACCCCGCCCCACGATACCTTCTGCCGCCTCCACCCTTTTCTCTAGCCCCGGCCTTCAGGCCGGGGTTGGGGAGGAATTTATTTTACAGGCCGCTTTAACGGGCTTCCCTCTTTTGACTTCAGCCCTGGTCGTCACTCAGTGTTCAAGCGGCCTTCGGGAAGCCCGCTGAAGCGGGCTGAAAACAAATCGGTGGCCCCCCGGAGACCCAGGCGTGAACGCCTGGGCTAGAAAAAATTCCCTCATGGATGAATAATGCAGATAAACGCCTGGGCTAGAAAAAAACGGAGGCGGTTATCCTGCACCGATTTCTCATGAATAATCCAAGCGAACGCCTGGGCTACGCAATAAGGGAATTCTCAACGACGAAGCAGTCACCCGCTAAGGCGACGGCGGCGCCGGGTTGTTTTGCGCCCGTTCTCGTTCTTTCCGCTCCCGCTCCCGTTCCTCTGCTTCTTCCTCTTCCAGGAGCTTGCGCAGATCACGGAGTTTATTGCGGAACTCGGCGGAGGCGTTGCGGGCTTCGGCGGAGTTGCGGATGACCGTGGGCGTGAGCAGGAGAATGAGTTCGGTCCGCTGCGACGACAGCGACGTATTTCCGAACAGCGCGCCGAAGTACGGTATGTCGCCGAGCAAGGGAATGCGGTTTCTCGAGAGCGTGCGGCTCTCCTGGATGATGCCTCCGAGCGCGATGGTTTCTCCGTCTTGCACCACCACCTGCGTCTGGAGCGAACGCTTTTGGATGCTGGGCGATTGGATGCCGGCCGCCGACGGAGGCAGCGGCGCGCTGACCTCCTGCTGGATTTGCAGCGCGACCAAGCCGGAGGAGTTGATGCGCGGCGTGATGGTAAGCAAGACTCCCGTGTCTCGATTCTGAACGGTGTTGGTGAACAGGCTGGTGCCGGTCGCCTGCGCTCCGCCCACCAGCGCCTGCGAAGTGAGGATCGGAATTTCAATCCCCACGCTGATACTCGCGGCGAGATTGTCGCTGGCCAGAAGCGAAGGGGCGGAGATGACGCGCGCCTGGCTGCGGGACTCGGCCGCATTCAGGAACAGCAGCAATTCGCGCGTCCGGCCCACCAGAGTGCCCAAGGCAGCGCTGAGCGCCGCGGCCCCTCCCGACGAGGAGAATTGACCCGTGCCCCTGGCGTCGAGGCCCGTCGCCGTGCGCTTTTGCAAGAACGCGCTCACCCCGGCCGAGAGCGCGCCCGTGAGGTCCACTTCATAGACCTTGGCCTCAATCATGACCTGCCGGGGCACAATGTCGAGTTCCTTCAGCATCTGCCGGATTTGTTCGTATTCCTGTGCGGTGGCCTGGATCACCAGCATATTGTTGATCGCGTCCGGCACGATGCGAATGTGGGAGAGTGGAGCGCCAGGGGTGGTGGCTCCACCAGGTAACAGACCCGCCGGTGCGGGGGCGATTCCTTGCGGGGCGGGCGGAGCCGCCGACGATGTCGGCATGCCAGCAAGTCCGGGCTGCGCCGTCGGGAGCGGAACTGTTGCGCCCAGCCATTGCATCAACACGGTCGCCAAGTCTATCGCTTTTCCGTTTTCCACGCGATAGATGAAGGGGCGAATTCCGGTCTCCTGCAACGGTTGGTCGAGCCGCTCCAGCCATTTTTCCACTTCCGGAGCGACCCCTGGATTCGGCGTCACCACCAGGACGGAGTTGATGCGCTCGATCGGCACAAACCGGATCGCGGAGGTTCCGCTGGAGAGTGCGTAGGCGGCAAAGACTTCTTTCAATTCCGCCGCTACCTTCTGTGCCTGGCTGTTCTTGATGGGATAAAGCCGGGCGCGCTGGTTGGTGAAGACTTCGGTGTCGAACAAGGCCACGATTTCGATTAACCGCTTCATGCTGCGGCTGCTGTCGGTGACCAGAAGCACGTTGCCCGCGTCATGGCTGAACAGGTGTCCGCCTTCGGACAAGAAGGGGGTCAGAATCTTGGTCATGTCCGCCGCGGCCACGTACCGGAGCGGAATGACGTTCATCACCATCTGGTCGTCCTCCGACAGTCCGGCCGCCGCAGGATTGAGCATCGGCTCGATGGGCAACCGCTGCACGTCCTGCAAGGGAACGATGCGGTAGAAGTTGCCGGACTGCACCGCGGTCGCGCCGTTGATCCGCAGGATCATTTGCAGGAGCGGAAACAGGTCCGCCCGCCGGAGCTGTCCGAGCGTGTTGATAAAGACCGTGCCCTTGACGCGCGGGTCCACCACGTAGTTCATCCGGAGTTCCGTGGCGATGATCCCCACGACCTGCAACAGATCGGCGTTTTCGAGGTGTAGGGCGATGGGAACTTGTTGGTCGGCTTCCTGGGCCGGTGGCGCGGGAGTAGCCGGTGCGGTCTGCGGCGCGGCCGGCTGCGGGGCCTGTGCCCGGACCGCAAGTGCGCCCGGCCACACCAGATGCACGATCAGAATCCCCGTGATAACGCTGCTTCTCCATTCCTGTTTCAACGTATCTTCCTCCCTCTGCTCATTTCCGAATCTCGCGGCGTGATGAGGACCCTGCTACGGCCGCAGCTCGCATTCTCTCGTCACTCATCACTCGTCACTTGTCACTGCTTTCCCCGCTCCCTTGCGGTCGCGGCTCGGATCCGCTCACGGCTGAAGCGGCTCATACCAAACCTGGACGCCGAACAAGGAGTCCCGTTCGAACCGTTTCCGATTTCCTTCAATAAACACGCGGACGCCCGGCTCCGTGCTGGGCTGTTGCACAGCGGCTGGGGCTGGGGCCCTGCTCGGTGGACTGGGGGGCGTTTGTGCCTGTGGCGGCGGAGCGCCGCCGCTCGATTCCACCACCGGCGCGGCGGGCGGCGCGGTGCGGACAGCCGCCGCCCCCGCCGGAAGAACGCTGCGGGCAGACTGATAAACGTCCAGCGTCGTTTTTTGCCCTTGATATTCGATCACCACTTTTTCATCCCGAATTTCGACCACTGTAAAGGATCCAAATTGCTCGCCTTGCTTCACGCGGCGAGGAGCTCGGCCGGCGGTGGCGCCTGCTTCGGTCATCAACGCTTCGTAGCTTTCGCCCAACTTCATGGTCCCGAACACGGTCGGAACCGGCGGGGGCGGTTCGGTTTTTGCCGGCGTCGCGATCTCGCTGCTCCGGTCGGGAAAAAAGAGATTCTTGGCGACGATCTCCTCGGTTGCCGGCGGCTCGCGGCGGGCCCCGGGAGGCAGCGCGGCGGCTCCCCGCTCCGCCGCAGCGCGGGAGAGGGCGGCGTAGCGCAGATTGGCGCGCTTCCATTCCGTTTCCAGCCGCCAGCCCAGCAAGCCCGCGGCCAGCGCTAACCCGACTTGCAGAATCAAAAGCTGCCGTCTATGCACATTCACCTCTCGCGCGGACTGATCTCCTGTACCGGTATGCCTCCGCTCCCTTGCGGTCTGCCCTGAGCTTGCCGAACGGGTCGCGGCTCTGTTCTGGTCGGGGCTCGGATTCGGGGGAACTCCGCTTCTCTCTCATTGTTGCCTTCCAGGGCCGGCTGCCTCGCGACGGAGGATTGCGGCCACCGTCAAGTTGACCGTGAGCAGCTTTTCTTTATTGGCGGAGCTCATGATGCTCAACTGCGTGACACTTAGGAACTTTGAACCGGCCCCACATGCCTTCAAGAAGCTGACCAGGGAATCCATCCGGCCTTGAAGCTGCAATCCCAGCGGCACCTGCCAATAGTCGTCGCCGAGCGGCTTGACGGGCAGGAACTGGCTGGAGCGGACCTCGATGGCGTGCTCGGCGGCAAGCTGCTGGATCAACTCCCGCAATTCGGCCGAAGCGATCGCGGGCGTCTCGCCGGTGAGCAAGCCCGCCTCGGCGTCCCGCAGCCGGGCCTCCAGGGTCGAGCCTTCCGTTTTCCGCAGCCCCCTCGTGGCGACCGCATCCCGATACTTGAGGAGCGTCCGCTCGCGAACCGCCAGGTTGGCCCGTTCCGCCTGCCAGCGATCCCACATCGGAAACACTCCGAATGCAAGAAGCAGGAAGAGCGCCGCGGCCATCCCTGCAATCGTCAAGGCTCGTTTGTCTCTCGTGCTCATCATTATGGAATCCGTGGCGCAAGCCCGGCTCGAAGCCGTACGCCGATCACAAACGTTTCCTTCCCGTCCGGCGTCCGGCTGATCGAGGACCGGAACTGCGGGTTTTCAAAATACGGAGAAGCGGCCAGGGTTTGCAGCAGCCCGGAAGCAGCGTCCGCCGTTCCGCTCAAACTCAGGGTTTCGCCGTCATAGACGAATTGCTGCAGCCACACTTCCGGCGGCAGGAGTCGCGTCAACTCGTTCAGGATTTCCAAAGGCAGAGTGACGGAACTGCGCGTGCCCCCCAGAAGCCCCAGCCGCTCGATGGTTTTCTGGTTCGCGGCCTGTGTGTTCTCCAGTTCCTGGATCTGTGGCCGCAGCGCCTGAATCTCCCGCTCCAGGTGGAGGCTGTAGAGCCAGTCCTGGAACACGCCTCGCGCGCCGAGCGCAACGGCCAACAGAACCACCAGCGAAGCGAGCGCGTAGGTCGGCAGATGGACCAGCGGCGACTGGTACGTGCGTTTCTCCGCCGGCAACAGGTTGAGCGGGAGCAACGCGTTCGTGCCGGCAGCCGCCAGCGCCGCCGCGAGGCTCACCGGACTGCTTGCGAATCCCGGCTCTCCCGCGCCAATTCCGGAAGTCCGCACGAGTTGCTCGGCGGGCACAATGCGAAACGGAAAGTCCTCCGCCGCAAGCGCAGCGGCCGCGGCCGTGCGACTTCCGCAAATTACCAAGGGCGGATGTTCCTCGGGGGAAACGCGCAACCCCGAGCGAGCCGATTGCAGTTCGCGCTTCACCTCCGCAAGGAATCCGTCCTCCGACAAGGTTGACTCCGGAGGAATCGGCACTTCCTGCCATATCGGTTCCCGGCCCGGCGCGTAGCCGATCAGTTCCGCTTGCTCTCGTTCAAGGTTCAGCAGAAAGAGAGCCGGAGCGTTGGGGAAGGCCGCCTGGAGGCGTGGCCAGAACATTGCGATCATGCACGCCGCCGTCACGCCGAACTGCGAGATGGGAATGCCTGCTTCCTCGAACCAGGCAGCGGTCCCGTCCATCGCTTTTTTCTCCGCAATTCCGACCAGGACTTCGAGGCGGCTGCCACTGGACTCCTCGGGGTGGATAGAAAGCTTCTTCCACAGGCCCGCTTCCGGCCATTTCCAAACACAGAAGTCCCAATAGACGCTGCCTTCTTCGAATGGATGGAGGCTGTCCAGTTGGTATTCCACGGCTCGCGCGAGTTCTTTCTCGACCGTTTGCGGAAAGCTCAACGCGCGGAGCAAGACCGCCGAACGCGGCAGCGCCACCACGGTCTGCGGAGCCTTCAATCCGTGTTTCCGCAGAAACTCCCGATACAGACGCCCGCACTCAGCCGGTTCCTCCTGCTGGAACTGCGGAATTTCCAGACGGTCCACGACGCGCGTGCGATTCCAGTGCCGCCGGACATAAACGGCGCGGAAGTCGCCCCCCTCGAATTCAATCCCGATTCCGTTTTGTAGCCAGGACCCGATCATGAGCGACCTCGGCTTTCCCTCTCCGAATTCATCCTCCCGGCCTGCTCGCCGGCGCGCAAGCTCTGGGACGCAGGCGGCGGCTCGTGGGCGAACGGCCAGTTGTCCCACCAACCGTGAATCTGGTGGTAGAGCGGCTGGTTCGGAGCGATCTCGACCAGTGCGCGGACCGAACGGCGCGCGGCTGAATCCGGCACAGAGCACGTCGCCGTCAACGTGTAGACAGGTCCTTGAGCGAGCGTTAGCGACGCGATGCCGCCGGCGGCAACCGCGAAGGGCGCGGCGGATTGCACCTCGTTCCAGGATTCAAACGGAGTCGCCTCGCGGACCGCGATCACGGAGGTGGCCGCCGCCTCATCCCAACCCGGCAAAGCGAGCAGCACTTCATACAGGGCATAATTCGGATTGACCGCACTCGCAGTGGCCTCGGTCGTTAGCAGGTCGGTGAGCGGCGGGCGCCTTCGCCATCCTCCCTCGGGTCTTTCCTCCAAACGGCCAAAAAACATTTCGCGGCTCATCCCTTTCACGGGCAGCAGCTCCTCGATGTGCTCCAGCGCAGCGTGGCGGGCTTTGGAGGATCGGGGCAAGCCGGCATAGAAGGCATCGAACACGCTGCCTGCTTCGGAGACGCGCGGCGAGCGCCAGTCCACAATCGCCGCTGCAAGATCGGCGCTTTCGGCTGGCGACAAGCCCAGCGCGCGGAACAGGGCTGCCAGTTGCTCCGCCGGAGCCAAGTTGACATTCAGTTTGGCGTTCTCCGGCACGACCTCGACCGCGCAACGCCCGCCGTGGAATTCGTATCGCAGCCAACGCTGTCCCGGAAGAAACTCCGGCCTCGGAGCGTCTGTCTCCGGCGCCACCGGCGTGGCGGCGGCAGACCGAACGATGGAATCAATCGCGGCTTCAATCCCGCCGCGCGCGAGGAAGTAACTTTGATGGGCTTCGATCTGATTGCGCGCCGCCTCAATCTCGGTCCGGACCAAATACGACGTGGCCAGGGCCATGGCGCTCAGGGCAACCGCGAGCCACAACACGGCCAGCAACGCAATCCCTCTCTGTTGCTCTCCCGAAAATAGATTCTCTGCTCTGTATGGGGATGGCCCCAGTCCGTCGTCAGGGCATGGCTTTAGCCATGCCGAGCAGACCTGTACCTTTTGTTGGGCTTTAGCCCCTGAGGTCTGTCTGCCCCTCAGCGGCTGAAGCCGCAAGGGAATGGAATGGGATTGGCAACCGTTACGGCACGACTGAAGTCGTGCCCTGACGATCCGCTTCTCATCCTCCGTGGTGAGCCACAGGCTCATAGACACCCGTCTCCTTTATTGCCTGAATAACCCGAATGGAAATAACACCTGTGCGCGTCGGCGGGAGAAATGCCGGACCGCCGCCACCATCGTCTCCGGCCGTAATTCACCGGACCCGGCCGCCGCAACGGCGTGCATCCGCATCGCTTGCGGCACCTCGCCGCTGCGGAGGATCCATTGGTCCGTCCACGTCCCCGGCTGATTGGGGCCGGGAGTTCGGTAGTATTCAAAGCGGCATTCCTGCAAGCCTTCGATTAAGGTAACCGTTTGCGGGCCGCGCTCGAACGGCTGAAACTTCTGGACCACTCCCTCGGGACGACTTTCCGCGCCCGCCAGCAACGTCCCTAACTCTTCGTTGCCCCAAACCGGGGACTCATTGAGCAACAACTGCCTGGTTCCGTCCGCCTGCTCGGCCACTTGATACTCGATGAGATAAAGACCGGACGCGGCGCGGCGGGCAAGCGAGTAGCGGCTGACAAACCGGGCCGTTTGCGGCTCCCCTTGAAACAACACTTCCCTACCGCCGCTCGTGGTCCAAGCCTGATAAGGGACCATCGAAGCCATTTGTTCTTCGACGAGCTGGTGGACGGCCAGAACCGTTCGATCTTTTTCGAGCCGCTCGCTCGCTTTCAGCCAGGCCGACGAACCCACCCGCCAGGCAAACAACGCGGTTGTCGCCAGCAGCGAGACTATGGTCATCGAGACCAGCAATTCGAGCAGCGTAATACCCGCTTCTGCTCTCCCCTGTGTCCCTGGACCCGTCAACTGGGCAGTTTGCTGAAAAACTATTCCTCGCGTCATCCTGTTCCCTATTCCCTGTTCCCTATTCCCTCACTGCTGGACCTCGGCCGGTTCCCGGCGCAGTTGATAGGTCTCGAACGAGAGTTTTCGTTCCGCGCCTGTTGTTCCTGTTTTCCAGATGACGTCGAGCGTGATCCGAGACAGCAAGATTTCTCCGGGACTCCGCTCCGGCGAGGAACGGAAACGAGCGGCGCGGGCCTCCCAGCGAAACCGTTCATCCCAGCGCCCCTCGATGGTTTGATCGAACGGCAGCTCGGCGGTTCCGTTCTCCGTCGTCGCGCCCGCCGAAAGGAGTTCATTCAATTTGCTCTGGCCGAGCAGCAGCGCCCGCTCGGGCGCCTCGATCCGGGCAGCGTTGCGCAGCGCCCCGGAAAATAAGCCGAGCAAGGCAGCCACGGAGGCGCCTAATACGGCTGTTGCCACCAGGGCTTCCAGGAGTGTGAAGCCGCGCTGACGGGAAACCGTTTGCTTCCGGCTTGCCCTGAGCTTGTCTAAGAGGTCGCGGCTCGGATTCGGTCGCGGCTCTATTCCCTGTTCCCCCCGGCCCGGCTGAGCGCCTGGCGCGGGGCCGTGGCTATTCCCTGCTCCCTGATTGTCCGCTCCCTTACGGTCGCGGCTCGGATTTTGTTTCCTCATAACTCTGCCACCTTCGGGAAGCCGGTCAACGGATTGCTCGTAATGGCGACCTGTCGCCGCTCGTTCCCGAGTACGATTTGAAACGCGGCGGTATAGCCGTCGGGAGAAAACAGGAAGCGCCGGCGCGATGAGCCGTTGGTTTCCTCCGGGGAAATCCTCTCCACGCGCACGGAGGCGGGAAGCTCGAAGCTTCGTCGGGCGGTCTGTTCGAGGTCTCCGACGGAAACGGTGCCGGCCGCCGCGTCAATCTCCAGTTCGTAGAACCGCTGCCGGTGAATGGCCTGGTCCCGCGCATAGCGGGCGGAAGCGGCCAGGCGTTGCGCTGCGGAGCGAAGCTCCAAGGTCCGCAGCCCCGCGCCCACGGATGGGAAAACCAGCGCCAGCAAGATCGAGGCCAGCGCAACCACCACCAGCAGTTCGAGCAGCGTTACGCCCTGCTCGGACCTATTGACTCTTCCAACTGAGAACGTCGGCATCGTCGCTTTCGCCTCCCTGATTTCCGTCTGCACCGAGAGATATGATGTCCGGCTCATCGCCGTGATCTCCGGGAAACTTGTAAACGTAAGGATTGCCCCAGGGGTCCGCGGGAATATCCTGGGGGAGATACGGCCCGTCCCATCGCGCCACGCCTTCGGGTTGAACGCGCAAGGCGTCGAGTCCCTGCTCGGTGGTAGGGAACTTGCTGGTGTCGAGCTTGTAAGCGCCGAGCGCGGTCTGGAAGGAATTGATCTGCGCCCGAGCCGCCGTCACACGGGACCGCCCAACCTGTCGGAACAATCGCGGCCCGACCAGTGCGGCAAACATGGCGATGATCGTGACCACGACGAGCAACTCGATCAACGTGATCCCGGCCTCCCGGACGAGTTGCCGTTCCTGTTCTGTCCCGCGTTGGGGCCTCTGCATCGTCCACCTCCCGAAATGCAGTGACGAGTGACCAGTGACGAGTGACGAGTTAAGATGTGGGTCGGCGTTGCTTTTCTTCTTGCTCATCACTTGTCCCTCGTCACTTGTCACTGCTTGTCTCCTTACAACGGCACATCGTTGATGCTGGTGATCGCCAGCAGGAGGGAGAGCACAATCACTCCCACCATCAGTCCCATACCGAGAATGACGACCGGCTCAAACAAGGCCGTAAGCCGCCGCACGGCCGTCTGGGTTTCCCGGTCGTAGATATTGGCCAGCCGCTCGAAGACCGTATCGAGGCGGCCAGTCTCTTCGCCCACCGTCAGAAGATGCGCGGCGAGCGGCGGGAAAACCCCGGTCTGCCGGACCGGAGCGGCGATGCCTTCGCCCCGCTTGACGCCTTGCGCCACGCGGTCGAGCGACGCCGCCATCACGCGGTTGCCGATGATCTCCCGCGCCAGGCCGAGCGACTGCACCAGCGGAACGTTCCCGGCCACCAGCGTGGACATAGTTCGCGCGAAGCGGGCGGTCTCGGCCCGGCGTACCAGCTCTCCGAGCAGCGGAACCCCTAATAGGAACCGGTCCCAGCGCTCCCGGCCCGCGGGCGTCTGGAGCGCGCGGCGAAACAGAATCCCGGCGACCACCATGGCGAGCAGCGCGATCCAGCCATAGCGTTGGAGCAGGCGGCTGGTTTCAAGCAGCAGGTACGTCGGCAGCGGGATCGGCAGGCCCGTGGATTCAAACACCTGCGCGAACCGGGGCACCACCACGTTCATCAGCACCAGGATGGATGCAACGGCAACTGCCGTGAGCAGCGCGGGATAGATCAGCGAAGAGATGAGTTGGCTGCGCCATTCCGCCGCCGCTTCGAGGTCCGCGAGCCGCTGAAATATCGCCGCGAGCGTTCCGCTGGCCTGCCCCGCCCGCACCATGTTGACGTAGAGCCGCGAAAACGCCTTGCCCTGCGCCTCGAGCGCGTCGGCCAGGGACTTCCCTCCCCGCACCTGCCGCAACACGTCCGCGATGACTTGCTGAAACGCCTTGCTCTCGGTCAGCTCCGAGCAGATCGAGAGCGCGCGGTCGAGCGGTACGCCGGCGTTGAGCAGCGTGGCCAGCTCCTGCGTGAAGAGCAGACGGTCGCGGCGCGTGGCCCGGCGGCCGGACCACAGAGACCTCGCTCCGCCGGCGGAGGACGCTTCGCCCCAACTGAACAGCGATCCCAGCCAGTCCCCGCCCCGCGCGCCGGGAGATTCCGGGGACGGGCCGACATAGACCGGCGTCAGGCCGATCGTTTGCAGATCGCGCGCCACAGCCTTCTCGGTCATTCCTTGGCGGGTGCCCGCCTGCCATCGGCCGGCGGCGGTGACTGCGCGATAGTAAAAAGTAGCCATGCTCAAATCCAGTGACAAGTGATGAGTGACAAGTGACGAGAAGAAATACGGGAGTCTTGCTTGTCACTCTTCACTC
>MEKR01000008.1 GCA_001767035.1 Acidobacteria bacterium RIFCSPLOWO2_02_FULL_61_28 | reverse complement strand
GAATGGCGATTCAATAAGTTACAAGCGAACTTTGAGGCAAAAAAGCCCAAAGTTTACTGCTTTGGTTCTTTTTTCAGCAGCCTGTGAAACCGTGCCCTTCCAGTTCGGAAATATTCAAACTGACCCACTACTGGAAGGCAGATAGGATTGACATCGTTCCGCCTGTTCGCCAGAATGAGGGCCGCCATGCCGCCCGAACCAGCGGTCCAGAGAAAGAGCCTTCTCCAAAAGCCCCGCTGGGTATTTGTTGCCGCTTGTGCCTTGTGTGTTGTGGCGTTCCTCGGCGGATTTTTCCCGGTTCAGTACGACTATCTTTGGGACGAAGCGGTTTATCTTTCCGAGGCGGAGAATCTCTTTGATCCGGACCCCTACTATGAAGAGTTTTCCTTTCGCCCGCCCTTGTTCCCGATTCTCTTGCGCCTGGGTTCGTATCTGGCCCCCCTGGAGCTTGCCGCCCACCTGCTGTCGGCAGCCTCCTTCGCCGGGGGTGTCCTGTTCCTTTATCTCCTGGGAGTGAGGCTGTTCGGTTCCCGCGCGGGCTTGATTGCTGCGGGACTCATGACCACCACCCCTTTCTTTCTCCATTGGTCCCACAAGGTCATGACGGACATCGTCTCCACCACGTTCGCCATTATCAGCCTCTATTTTCTCGTTCGGCATGTCGAGGAGGAAAACGCCGGCCCCGCGAGCGCCTGTTTCTCGGGGTTGCTGCTGGCCATTTCCACCCTGACGCGGTTTGTTCTCGTTCTGGCCGGCATCTGTGCCGTTTACTTCTTCTTGGTCCGTCGGCTCCGGTTTCGCTCCGCGCTGTGGTACGCCGGCGGCTTTCTCGCGGCGGTCGCGCCGTACCTGGTCTGGGCCCAGGTCCGCTACGGCAGTTTCCTCTCTCCGTTCGTGAAAGCGGTGGTGATCGCCGCCGGCGAGCCGGTACCGGGAAGAATCTACTACTTGGAACCCACCTGCGTTGTCGCCGGCCCGCTGACGTTACTCGGTCTGCTCTGCTATGCGGGCCAGGGGAGCGGACGCCAGAGCGCGCGGTGGGTCACCACGGAAGTTCCGCTCTGGTTATGGTATCTCGTCTTCTTGGTCTATCTCTCCGCCTCGCTCCACAAGGAGGTTCGATATATTTTGCCCGCGATCCCTCCACTGTTCCTTCTGGCCGGGTGGGGCTTTTCCCGGATTTCCAGCAGAGTGGGGCGCATGGCCACGGCTCTCGCAGCAGCCATTCTCGTCCTCTTTACTCTTCGAAATTTGCCGTACTTCGATGGCCGCTTGGGTCTCGGAGAGGAATTCCTGTTGAACCGCAGCGCGCAAGCTTGCCGCGCAGCTCATTCGTTGCAGGGGCGATTGACTTCGGGAGAAGTCATCTATACGAGTACGTTATACCCGCTCGCCGGCTATTGCAGCAAAAGGAAAACCGTGGCCTTGTGGCCCCAGGATCAATCTTTCTATGAGGCTTTCCCGCAAAACATGCGGCAGGATGGCTATCTGGTCTTTTTTAAGGATGTTCCGAAAGAGCCACCGCGAGACTGGTTGGAGGCGCGCAGCGAGTTCGAGCAAGTCGGGGAGTACGGCAACATCCTCATCTACAAGTACACCCTGAATTCGCCCGTCCCACCGACGAGGTGACCACCGCGCGAGCCAACCGCGAACCGGAGCCGGCTCCTACCACCCGTCAGGCCGTGCGCTTCAGTTCTTCTCCCTTGTCGCCGAGGGCGGCCTGAGCGGCGGCGAGGCGGGCGATGGGGACGCGGTAGGGCGAGCAACTGACGTAATCGAGCCCCACCTGGTGGCAGAACTCGACGGAGCTCGGATCGCCGCCGTGCTCGCCGCAGATGCCGACCTCCAAATCCGGCCGCGCGCGGCGGCCGCGCTCCGTGGCAATCCGAATCAGCTCTCCGACGCCGTTGCGGTCCAGGACGGCAAAGGGATCGTTCTCCAGCACACCTTGGCGGACATAGGCTTCCAGGAACTTCCCGCTGTCGTCGCGCGAGAAGCCGTAGGTGGTCTGCGTGAGGTCATTGGTCCCGAAGCTGAAGAACTCCGCTTCGGCGGCGATCTCGTCGGCCACCAGCGCCGCGCGGGGCAGCTCGATCATCGTCCCGACCATGTAGTCCACGCGCAGGCGTTGTTTGGCGAAGACTTCCTCGGCGACCTGGTCGGCGATCTGCTTCTGCAACGTGATCTCGCGGCGGGTGCCCGCCAGCGGGATCATGATTTCCGGGATGACTTTCTTGCCTTCCTTCGCCACGTGGCAGGCGGCCTCGAAGATGGCCCGGCATTGCATCTCGGAGATTTCCGGGTAAAGAATCCCCAGGCGGCAGCCGCGCAGGCCGAGCATGGGATTCAGCTCGTGCAATTGCTCGACGCGGGCCAGCAGCCGCTCCTTTTCCGCGAGCTTCCTGGAGCGGGGATTCTTCTCCCGCAGCAGCGCCACCTCGACCATCAGTTCCTCCCTCCGGGGAAGAAACTCGTGCAGCGGCGGATCGAGCAGACGGATGATGACCGGCAGCCCCTCCATCACGCGGAACAGCCCGGCGAAATCTTTCCGCTGCATCGGAAGGAGCTTGGCCAGGGCCTTGCGGCGGTCCTTCTCCGCGTGCGCCAGGATCATGGCCTGCATGTGGTGGATGCGGTCTTCGGCAAAAAACATATGCTCGGTGCGGCACAGGCCAATCCCTTCCGCGCCGTAGCGCCGCGCCACGACGGCGTCGCGGGGAATATCGGCGTTGGCGCGGACGCCGAGCCGGCGGAACTCATCGGCCCAGCTCATGAACTTGGAAAAATCGCCGCTGGACGGGTCGGGGTCCATCGTGGGAACCTTGCCGAGAATCACTCGGCCCGTCGAACCGTCGAGCGAAATCCAGTCGCCTTCGTTCAGTGTCAGCTTGTCCACCGACATCTGCTTCTTCTTCTCGTCCACCTGGATGGCGCCCGCTCCGGCGACGCAGCATTTCCCCATGCCGCGCGCCACGACCGCCGCATGGCTGGTCATGCCGCCGCGCGAGGTCAGGATGCCGGCGGCGACTTCCATGCCGTGGATGTCATCGGGCACCGTCTCGGGACGCACCAGGATCACCGGATGTTTCTTCGCGTGGTGGACTGCGTCTTCCGCGTTGAAGACCACCTGACCCACGGCGGCGCCGGGGGAGGCCGGAAGCCCGTGTGCAATCACTTTGACCGGCTTGCTCTCATCGAGCACGGGGTGGAGCAGTTGGTCGAGCTGGCTCGGCTCGACGCGCAGGAGCGCTTCCCGCTTGGTCAGCAGGCCTTCTGCGACCATATCCACGGCGACCTTGACGGCGGCTTTGCCGGTGCGCTTGCCGTTGCGCGTCTGGAGCATGTAGAGCTTGCCTTCCTGGATGGTGAACTCGAAGTCCTGCATGTCTTTGTAATGGCGTTCGAGGCGCTCGGTCATTTTCCGAAGCTCGCGGTACACCTCGGGCAGGATGGACTTCAACTGCTCGATCGGCACGGGCGTGCGGATCCCCGAGACCACGTCCTCGCCCTGCGCGTTCATCAGGAACTCGCCGTAGAACTCCCGCTCGCCGGTCGAAGGATTGCGCGTGAAGCCGACCCCGGTGCCGCTGGTCTCCCCCAGGTTCCCGAAGACCATCGTTTGCACGTTGACCGCCGTCCCCAAGGTCTCGGAGATCTGGTTCATCCGCCGGTAGTGAATCGCGCGCGGATTGTTCCAGGAGCCGAAGACGGCGTCGCGCGCCATCGTCAATTGTTTCCAGGCCTCTTGCGGAAACGGGGACCCGGTCTTTCGCTCCACCAGCTTCTTGTAATCGCGGATGACCTCTTCCAGGGCGGCCGCATCCAGGTCCGTGTCGTAGCGGACTTTTCGCTTTTTCTTGGCGCGTTCAAACAAGTGCTCGAAGTCGCCCTTGGCTATTTCCAGCACCACATTGCCGAACATCTGAATAAATCGGCGGTAGCAGTCCATGGCAAAGCGCGGGTTGCTCGACTTGGCGGCGAGCGTCTTCACGGTTTGATCGTTCAAGCCCAGATTCAGGACGGTGTCCATCATGCCGGGCATCGAGAATTTCCCTCCCGAACGGACGCTCACCAGCAGCGGATTCTCTCGCGCCCCCAGCTTTTGTCCCGTCACCTGCTCCAGCCGCAGGACGGCCTGGCGGGATTCCTCTTCCAGCTCCGGCGGCAGTTTCCCCTGGTTCTCAAAGTAGATCCGGCAGGCCCGGGTGGAAATGGTGAAACCGGGGGGAACCGGCAGCCCGGCGTTGGTCATCTCGGCCAGTCCCGCCCCTTTGCCGCCGAGTTCCTCTTTCATCGCGCCGTTCCCATCGGCGTGTCCCTGCGCAAAAAAATAGATGATCTTCTCGCTCATGTACGGTCCTCCCCTGCCGGGCGGCGGAAAAGCTAATCGCCTATTGTACTCCGGCTTTCTTTTCTTCGGCGGTGACGATTTCGGAAAAATCGGCGATGGTCGAAAATTCCTGCAGAAGGCTTTGGAGCAAGGTCAAGCGGTTTTGGCGGAGATTTTCCTGCGGCGCCATCACCAGGATGGCGTCGAAAAATCGGTCCACCGGGGGGCGCAGTGTCGCGATGGCTTCGAGCGCCGCCAGATAATCCCCTTCCTGCTTCTGCCGGGAAACCAGCTCGGCCACGGCGCGGTACCGCTCATACAGTTCCGCCTCCGGCCCCGGCTCGAACAAGCTCGGGTCAAGCCCTCCGGCGACAAAGCCGTGGACGCGCCGGGCCTGCCCCAGGATGTTCTTGATCCGTTTGAAGGCGACCGCCAGCGGCTCGAAGTTCTCCGTCGGGCGAACCTGGGCCACGGCTGCGGTCCGCTCCAGCGCGTCCACCATGTCGTCCCTGCCGGCGGCGAGCACCGCATTGATCTCGTCGTAGGCGAAGCCGCGCACGTCTTGCAGGTAATAGCGGAGCCGCTCCACCAGGAACGGTCCGAGGCCGCTCAGCACAGTCTCCCGAACCCAATCCGGAACGCGCCCCTGCGCCTGGGCGCTCTGATAAACGGAAGCGGCGTCCTCGATCAGGCAGCTCAAGGGGAGCGGCAGCGCATGGTCCACCAGAATCTTGATTACGCCATTGCCGGCGCGCCGCAGCCCGAAGGGGTCTTTCGAGCCCGAGGGGGCCAGCCCGATGCCGAAGTACCCCGCCAGAGTGTCCATGCGGTCGGAGAGCGAGACCAGCGCACCGGCCAGCGTGCGCGGCGAGGCGTCCTCGATGGTCAGGGGCTTGTAATGGTCGTAGATGGCCGTGGCGATTTCCTCCGACAACCCCTCGCGGCGCGCGTACAGCCCGCCGACGACCCCTTGCAGTTCCGTAAATTCCTTCACGAGTTCCGTCGTGAGGTCGCATTTCGCCAGACGAGCGGCGCTTTGAATCGCTTCCAGCTTATCCGTGTGACCCAGGCGAACCGCAAAGGCCGCGGCCAGCCTTCGCATGCGATCCGCCTTGTCGAAGTAGGAGCCGAGCTGCGACTGGAAGGTTACCTGGCGCAGCAACTCCAGGCGCAGCTCCAGATGAATCTTTCCGTCGGTCTCCCAAAAGAAGCGGGCATCGGAGAAACGCGCGCGCAGGACGCGTTCGTGGCCGTGCCGGATCGTTCCCGTGGCGTCGTCGTCGCGATTCATCACCGCCACAAACCGCGGGGCCAGTGTCCCGTCCGGCCGCTCCAGCGAGAGATACTTCTGATGGCCTTTCATCACCGTGACCAGGACTTCGTCGGGAAGCGCCAGAAACGACGGATCAAACTCGCCCAGCAGGGGCGTGGGATACTCCGTCAGATACACCAGCGTGTTCAGCAACTCCTCGTTGGGCTTCAAGCGAAGACCGTCGTCCGATGGCAGCAGGTCCCGCACGCCGTCGAGGATGCGGGCACGCCGTTCCTTCGGGTCTATCAGAACATAGTTATCCCGCAAGGCTTTCTGATAGCCGGCGAAGTCGCGGACCGCAAGCCGGGGCTTGCCGAGCAGGCGGTGTCCGAACGTATGCGAGCCTGCCCGGACCGACCCGATCGAGCAAGGGATAACGCGGCCCCCGTAGAGCGCCAGCAGGGAACGAATCGGCCGAATGAAGCGTGGCCCGGCCTTTCCCTCCCAGTACATGGTGCGCGGAAACGGGATGCCGAGCACCGCTTGCGGGATCAGCTCGGCCAGGATATCCACGGTGGGCCGCCCGGGGTTCTTCTTTCGAAAGGCCAGGTACTCCCCTTTGGGGGTGGAGACCGCTTCGAGCTGATCGATCTTTGCGCCCATCTTGGCGGCGAACGCGGTGGCCGCCGCGGTCGGCTTTCCCTGCGCATCGAAGGCGACGCGCTGGGGCGGCCCCTGAACAGTCTCGATGGAACTCGGTTGTTGCGCAGGAAGGCGAGGACAATACGCGATCAGTCGGCGCGGTGTAGCGTACATTTCGAGCGATGCGGGCGCGTCGCTGGAGAGGCGGAACCGCGCAAAGCCTTCCTGCAACGCGCGCTTCAGATCGGCGAGCGCTCCCTCGATCATCCAGGCGGGAATCTCTTCGACCCCGACTTCGAGGAGGAATTCCAGTTCTTTGGCTTCAGCGCTCAATGGTTGCTTCTCGCGGGATGGAAGTAAAGGAATTGGAGGGCCGGGGCTGGTCGAGATATGCCGCGGCCACGCCGCAGGCCAGCCCTCGCACGCGGGCGATCACTGCCGCTCGCTCGGTGACGCTCAAGGCGCCGCGCGAGTCCAGAAGATTAAACAGATGGGAACACTTCAGAATCAGGTCGTAAGCGGCCAGCACCGGGAACCGGGCCTGGGCTTCGGGGTCTTCCAGTTTCCGGTAGGCGTCGAGCAGGCGGCGGCACTCCTGTTCATTCAACTCGAACATCTTCCAGAGCATGGCCACGTCGGCCATTTCAAAATTATAGACAGAAAACTGCTGCTCTTCCTGCCAGCGCACCTGCCCATAGGTTGTCTTCTCGTTCCAGAGGACCGAATAGACGCTGTCGGTGTCTTGCAGGAACGCCGCGATGCGTTCCAGGCCGTAGGTCAACTCGACCGTGATGGGGTCCAAATCCACTCCGCCGCATTGCTGGAAGTAGGTGAACTGGGTGATCTCCAATCCGTCGAGCATCACCTGCCAGCCGATGCCCCAAGCGCCCAGCGTGGGGTTCTCCCAATTGTCCTCCTCAAATTTCACGTCGTGGTGACGGAGGTCAATCCCGACGTGCTCCAAGCTGGCCAGGTACGTGTCCTGCACTTCGGCCGGAGAGGGCTTGAGGATCACCTGCCACTGGAGATGTTTGTAGAGGCGGTTGGGATTCTCGCCGTAGCGGCCGTCGGCGGGGCGGCGGCTGGGCTGGACGTAGGCCACGCGGTACGGCTCCGGCCCCAGCGCCCGCAAGAACGTCTCCGGGCAATTCGTCCCCGCGCCCACTTCCAGGTCATAGGGTTGCTGCAGGATGCAGCCCTGCGCGGCCCAGAACTCGCCCAGGCCCAAGATCAGGTCTTGGAAGGTCGTCACCGATTTCTTGGTCTTTCGCGCGGTCTTACGAGTAGGCATGGTTTCTGGTAGCCACGGCGAGCGTTCTCCTCGCCGTGGGTTCTTTCCGGAACGAACTTGGAACGTGCCCACGGCATAAGAAACATGCCGTGGCTACGCCAGCTCCTCTAACTGAGGCCGGGTCACCAGACGGCGCTCGAGGTGCCGCTCAATCTCCTGGCAGAGAAACTTACGCAAGTCCGCGGCGCGGCGCTTGCCCCATCCCTCGGCGGGGATGTTTGGGAGCGAGGTCGCGCGCATCTGCCGGGCCAGGGTCCGTGAATCCGGCGAGAGGGTCGAACTCCCTTCCGTCCTGCAAACGCGGCACCGCAATCCCTCCGAGGTGGAGCGAAACCACGCTGGCTCGTCCGGTTCGAGCGCCGCCCCGCAACGCAGGCAGGCATCGAGCGGCGGGAGAAACCCGGCCAGGTGAACCGCCCACAGACCAAAGTATGTCAAGGGCCGCCAAATCTCGCCGGACCGCCGGATTTCCTCGAGCACCAGCAGGATCAGTCGGAAAAACGCGTCGTTGGCCTCGCGCTCCGGCAGCAGTTGCTCAGCGACTTCGGCGACGTGGCTGAAGGCGACCGCGATTGCATAATCGCTCTGCGCGTCGAAAAACGATTCGAGCAGTTCGCAGGATTCCAGGCGCACCAGTTCCTGCGATTCCCGCTCCTGGTACCGCAGCCGGACATGCGACAGAAGCTCCAGCCCGGCTCCAAACCGCCGGACGCTGCGGCGGGCGTTGGGCGCCACCCCGCGCGTCTTCCCCCCCACCCGCGCGAAAAAACTTACGATCTTGTCCGCTTCCTTGAGCGGGTAGCTGCGGAGAATAATCGCTTCCGTCTCCCGAACCGGCATGACTGCGGCTTTCGCTGAGGCGACCTGCTTTACGGGGCCAAGAGCCTGGACCGAAAGCCTAAAACTAGCATAGAACCGAGGCGCGGAGCAAACCAGCCTGCGTCACAAACTGGGATGGTAACTTCAAGGGAGCAATTGTCCGATGGAAGGTGAGCGGCCATCGTTTTGTTCTTTATCGGACGGAGAATCTCGGTTATGTTTGACCGAGGCAACTGCGGCAGATCGCTTGCAAACCGCTCGCGGGAGGGTCTCATGCCAAGCAGCAAGAAAGCACAGGACCTGGAGCAACGGCTGGCTCGCACCGACCGTCAGCTCATCGTGCTTCAGAAGGTGAGCCGGCTGATGGCGCGGAAGCTCACCCTGCCGGAGGCGCTGCAGGCAATTGTGGACCTGGTGAGCGAAGCCACGGGCGGCGACGCCTCCTTGATCTATCTGATTGACAATGACGAACTGGTCCTGTGCGCGTGCAGCCCGCCTCACCCGGCGCAGATCGGACGCATCCGCCTCCGGATGGGAGAAGGGTTGACCGGGTGGGTGGCCAAAGAGCGCCGCCTGGCGGCGATCTCCCGCGAAGCGTATCGCGACCCCCGCTTCCGGCTTTTCACCGATTTGCCGGAGGACACCTTCGAGGCGTTTCTTTCCGTTCCCATCATCGTCCGCGATGAGATCGTGGGCGTGATCAACGTCCAGCACCGCCAGCCGCATCCGCACACCGGGAGCGAGATCGAGATGCTGGCCACCGTCGGGGAGCAAGTTGGCTGCGTGATCGTGCTGGCGCGCCTCGGCCACGAAGCCGAGTACACCTCTTCCCACGTCGAATTCCTGCTCTCCATGCCCCCGTCCCTGCCCGGAAAAGGATCGTACTAAGATCATTTTCACCGTTGGTGTATAGTCCGTTCTTAGGCGTAAGGGCATGGCTTCAGCCATGCCGAAAACATGCGCCGCTTGGAGCGGGCTTTAGCCCCTGAGGGTTGTCCCTCAGCGGCTGAAGCCGTAAGGAAGAAGAGTTCATTTTACAGGCTCATCGGCACGACTGAAGTCGTGCCCTGACGTCCCCATATACTCTACACCAATGCTGAAAATGGTCTAAGATTCTGCGGGGCGACGGATCAGCAGCACTGCCACCCAGATTCCGGCCAGCAGTTTGCACAGGTCCAGAACCGAATAAGCGGCGTGCAACCGGCCGAACCGAGCCAGTTCCGGAGGCGGCGGGTCCCGGGGCACGAAGTCCAGCCCGCGCCCAATCTCCACAAGCTGGGGCGTGATGTAGAGAACCATGAGCAGGCCGATGGCGAGCATCAGCGAAACGCCGATAGTGATGCTGCGGTTCTTACCAAACTTCACGGCCAGGGCAAGCAGCGCTGCACCCAGAACCAGTTCGATTCCTTCCCAGGCCCGAAAGTAAAATCGGTTCAGTTCGGAGACCAGATGTCGCAGCACTACACGCGCTTCACCGGGAGGCAATGGCGCGATCTTTTGCTGGAACTCCGCCGGGGAGGGTGACCGGAGGAGCCGGTCCACCATAAAAAAGTTCTCGGCGGCGACCCCCGCCACCAGGAGCATTCCCAGCAACCACCCGCCCAATAGAAGCGCCATCAGCGTCCGCATGATTCGACTCTCCTTACCAACAACGGCACGCCTGCCTTCCGCACGAAATGCCGTCTCGCTTCGGCCCGAGAAACTGGACTCTCCATGCTATTCTAGATTTCCATGCCGAGCACCGGAAAGTTTCCAGGGCAACCCAGGACAACGATGATCTTCGACACCAAACGGCATCCCCGAACGGAATCGTTCTTGCAGCAAGCCGCCCGCGAGCTGTCCTTAGCCGACCCTGCGCTCAAGGAACTCATCCGTCGGATCGGGTCGTGCGAGCTGGGGATGACCCGGCGCAGACACTATTTCCCCGCCTTGGTCGAGGCCATCATCCATCAGCAGTTGAGCGGCAAGGCCGCTGCGAGCATTTTGGCCCGCTTCCGGGCCTTATACCCTTCCCGGCGTTTCCCGGCCGCGGAAGAGGTCGCCCGGACTTCCGCAGCACAACTGCGCTCCGCCGGCCTCTCGTCGCAAAAGGTATCTTACCTGAAGGATTTAGCAAGCCGGGTGGCCGACGGGTCATTCCCGTTGCGGCGCATCTCGGCGATGGACGATGGGGAAGTGATCCGGCGCCTCACGGAGGTAAAAGGAATCGGCCGCTGGACCGGGGAGATGTTCTTGATCTTTACGCTCGGCCGTCCGGATGTTTTGCCGGTGACCGACCTCGGCATCCGGAAGGCCGTCCAGAGGGTCTATGGCTACAAGACCTTGCCGGCTCCCAGAACGCTCGAGCGGATCGGCCGCCGCTGGGAGCCATATCGTTCCGTGGCGGCGTGGTATTTATGGGCCAGCGTGGACGGCAAGAACCCCAAGCCCCCGGAATAGCTTCTCCCTGCCGCAGAAGCTGTCTTGCTCTTTCAGGTACTGGGCGATGGAATCATAATGCCCGGGAGCTGAACCTCATTCCCATCTGCTACAATCTCAGTATGGATCGGCGGCGATATTCCCCGCGGGGTGTAAGTCTGCTTTCGGTTCTGCTCCTGTTTCCTTTCTGGGTCTCCACTCGCTTGCTGGCCGACACGATCATCTTGAAGAACGGCCGCCGGATTGTCGCCGGGGCCGTCACCGAAGAAGGCGAGAAGG
>MEKR01000007.1:35964-38519 GCA_001767035.1 Acidobacteria bacterium RIFCSPLOWO2_02_FULL_61_28 | reverse complement strand
CACGATCCCCTCGCCGTCTTGTTCGAGCGCGATCGAAACGGCAAAGATCGGGAAGCCGTGGGCGAAGTTGGTGGTCCCGTCGAGCGGGTCCACGTACCAGCGGTACCGCGAAGCGGCTTCGTGGGTCCCGCTCTCCTCCGCCACCACGGCGTGGTCCGGGAAGTACGCTCGGAGGCGCTCCAGGATAAAGGCTTCCGATGCGCGGTCGGCCTCCGTCACCAGGTCCGCGGCTCCCTTGTACTCGACCGCAACGCGGCGGTGAAAATAAGGAAGCAAGAGCGACCCGGCCTGCCGGGCGATCTCAACCGCGGCTCCTAAGAATTCTTTCATATGCTTCTCCGCAACAGCCGGCGTTGACAAACGAATCCCACAGGATCACCCACGCCAGGCGCGGGGAGGAAAGACCAAATTGTGATGGAAAGCGGCAGAGGGACTCGAAGCTGTTGCATAACCTCGTCTGGCGAATCGTCAGGGCATGGCTTCAGCCATGCCGAGAAATCTGGTCTTGCGGGAGGGCTTCAGCCCCTGAGGTCTGTCCCTCAGCGGCTAAAGCCGTAAGGAAGAGGAGTTGGTTTCATGCGCTTTGCGGCACGACTGAAGTCGTGCCCTGACGGGCCCAAGGGGGTTTTGCAATAGCACCTACTCTTCCGACAGATACTTAATGTCATGCTTGAAGATAAACAGGTTGGGCCCTCCCGGCATGGTCAGGCGCACGAACGCCTTGTCGTAATACTCGATAAAACCTCGGAAGGTCTCGCCCGTGCGCAGATGGATGGCGACCTGCGTCTTTTCATCGGCCAGGTGTTGCAAGTATTCCGCTTCTCGGGATTCCCCAGCCGGCTCCTGCTCGGAGTCCTGCCGCGGCATCTTCCGGCTGTCGTCCCGGGGCATATGTCTATTGTCGCCCCGTGACATGTTTCGGTTGTCGTCCCGTGGCATGTTTCGGTTCTGAAACGGAGGCCGTTCAAATCTCATTCGCTTAGTTCTCCTTCTGGAAATATCTTCTGCGCGCGATCCCGGCCCGAAACGCTCCATTATGGCTGGGAGACCGCATAGCGGCCCGATTCTCCCTCCACCCAGACGGCCCCGTCCTCAAAAAACTCTTTCTTCCAGATCGGGACAATCTGCTTGAGGCGGTCAATGGCGTAGTGGCAGGCTTCAAACGCCGGTTTGCGATGCGGCGACGTGACCACGATCACGATGCTTGCTTCGCCAATCTCGAGGCGGCCGAGGCGGTGGGTCATGCCGACGCGGTCCACCGCAAATTTTTGTTTCACTTCCGCCGCGATCTCCCGCATCTTCTCGAGCGCCATCGGCTCGTAGGCTTCGTATTCAAGAAAGCGCGTCGCGCGGCCTCGGGTGTTGTTGCGGGCAATCCCTTCGAAGATCACGACGGCGCCGTCCTCGCCGCGCTTTAATTGCTCAACCAGGGCGCGGGTGTCAATCGGCTCGCGCGTCAGGCGGCACGGGTTGTCGTCGCCGGATGCCGCCTCGGCCCTTTCGCCGTTGTCGCCTATACCGCCGCTGACCGGCGGGAGGAACGCTACTTCATCGCCGTCGCGGAGCGGCTCGCCCCAACCGGCAAATTCCCGGTTGCGCGAAAACAGGATGCTCGAGGAATGCTCGGCCAGCTTTGGGAAACGGGCCGCATAAAGCTCGTAGAGCCGCCCGATGCTGCTCCCCTCTTCCAGGGTGATCCCATCTTCGGCCTTCCCCACAATATCCTTGAGCATCCCGAAAAATAGCACCGTAACCTGCATAGAAAACGCCTTGCCAGCGCGCGATTCCCTTCCATTCTATATCATTCTTACGGTTCCTGTAACCCACTTACCTCCCCCGAGTGTCATCCCGAGGAGCGCTTGCGACGAGGGACCTGCACGTTGCTCTCTTGCTCTGGCGGCCTTCCGTGCAGGTCCCTCTCCCGCTTCGCGGGATCGGGATGACACCACGGGAGCTGGATTGGACCTATTGTAAGAATGAGCTACAGCGGTCGGAAGAAATCCCTCGGGGTGATGTTGACGATTTTCCAGCCGCGGCTGGTGCGCTCGAAGTCAATCACGAGCTGTTGCCGGCGGCGTTCGGGCGGGCTGGCCGAGTCTTTCCGGGTCAGCTCCATTTCGGCGTCAATCATGGTCTGGGCGCTGGTTTCCTTGATGGAATTGTTGACTTGGCGGAAGTAGACCCGGAGGGCATCCTCGCGCGTGAGCCGGTCAATCATGTCCTCAAAGCGCGGGTAGTCCTGAAACTTGGCCGAATCAATATTCGACAGAATGCCCCGGCGCGAGGCCGCCTCGAGGTCCATCTGAATCTGGCGGATCACATTCGAGATGGCCCGTTCCGGGTCTTCGCGTCTGGCGGGGGCTTCCTGGCCGCCGCGGGGCTGCCTGGCTCTTCCGGCAGCCGCGGCCGGGAGCGGAAGCAGCAGCACCCCCAACAATAAGGCCAACGCGAGCAACCGCGCATGTTTCATATTCATACCCTCCCTGGGTCATACCCTCCCTGGACGGAGCCGTGCTATTCCTTCGCGGACGGCGCGGGGACTCGCGGCTGGCGGT
>MEKR01000007.1:1350-35958 GCA_001767035.1 Acidobacteria bacterium RIFCSPLOWO2_02_FULL_61_28 | reverse complement strand
CGGGACGGCGCGCCGGCCCGCCGCCCGTAAAGCCATAGCTAAACCGCCGCGACCCGTTCTCGAGATAGGCCCACTCGAACTCGACCGTGATCCGGGACTGATCGAGCAAATCATCGAGGCGGTCCGAGAGCAGATCGTCGAGGCCGTCGAGGCGGGCTTGCTGCCCGCGCATGAGGCGCGCCAGGCGCGGGTCTATCTCGGACTGAATGCGCGCCACATAGAGCAGGCTGTATTTTCCCTGGCTCTCGACGGCATAGAGGCGCCCGGCTTCGAGCCAGCCCCGTGCCGCGTAGCCGGTCTCCGGCGCCGTCAGCGAGCCCGTCACCGGCCGCGGCCCCAAATCCACGATCCCTCCATTAAGAGACAGAACCTGGACCCGGAGTTGCCCGTCGGCGGTAATGGTCGGACTGAGTTCGATATCCGAACTGCCGCCGCAGAAGCTCTGGGTCTCCTGCACAAAGCGGAAACCGGCGCAATTTCCGTTCGTAACCTCGAGGGAAGAACGGCCTTGACGCACCGCCGCCATCCCCGCCGGCTCGACGAATAGGTTTCGCACCCCAACAGGTTTCGGAGATTCTCCGGCCTGCGCGAAACGCCCTTCCGGATCAATGGACAGCTCTGCGCTCAGGCGCGAATCGTAGGCCGCTTCCCATTGAAATTCGATCACCTGAGAACCGCCGGCGGGAACGGACACGGCCTGGCTCGCCACCGTGGCTTTGTTGACCACCAGCGCGACCGCCACAGCTTCGGCATCTTCCGCCCCTCGGTTCTCGAGGCGGGCACGGATACTCACCGTGTCGCCTTCCTTGGGGAGCAGCGGAGAGACTTGGATGCTCTCCGGGGAAATCACCAGGCCCGTCGCCGCGGAGGCGGCTGCCGCGTTCGCCACGGCCTCGCCATCGGAATCCGCGCGACCCTGAGTCCGGGTGCGGGAAACTTGGTTGCGTCGCACCTCGCCACCGGCCCCCAGCGGGACACTGCCTCCCCCGCCAGGACCGAATGTGACGAAGACCACGAGATTGCCGGATGAATTGAAGGAAGTACTGGTGCTGCTATTCGTCACCGTGCACGTAGTCGAACCCCCGGGTGAAATCGTCTTGCCGGAAGTGGCCGGGCCGCAATCGGCGCTGCCGATACTTGCCGGCAGCGGATCCAAGAACGGGCCCTGGCCGGTCACAAAGCTGTTGGGGCCGGTGATGAACACTGTGACCGGAAGGCTGAAGACATTCGTTGGGGAACTGGCGGCCAGCGCAATGTTCAGAACCTGACTGCTCGGAGCAGTCGCAGCCGCAGGGAGCGTGAACGTGCTGGGCGTCACCGTCAAACCCGGCACGCCGATTTGGAACGCGGGAGTAATACTGGCCGGCGAACCGCCGACCGGAGTCCCTGTTATCAACACCGTACTGTCAGAGGCAGGTTGTGTGGGCGTGCCTGCCGCCATACAGAAACTCACAGGCACGTTCGGGGAAGCCGTGAACGTCAGCACGCCACCCGAATAAACGCCGCCTTGCGGGGTGCCACAGCCGGGATAAAATTTCATGACGCCCCCGTCCTGGACGGTAACCGCAATATTCGTCGGCACTCCCTGAGCAACTTTCGCCTGGAGAGCGACTGGGATGCTGGCATTCACATTCACCGGCGAACCCGTGGACAAACAAGTCTGGCTCGTAGATACAGAGACACAGAGCGAGAACGTCGGCGCGGGCGGGGGTGGTGGTGGCGGCGGCGGCGGGGGCGTGGTGCCATCGACGTTAAAGAAGGTCACAATCGAAAAGCCGCCTGCCTGCGCGGTCACCGTCACCGTGTACCCTCCCGCGAGAAACGGAGACGCAGTGAAGGAGACGCTCCCATCGGCGGTCAACTGGCCGGAGCCGCCCGACACACTTACCCCGGTCGGCGAGCCCGCCGTAGTCACAGCCACGGTTCCGATGAAGCCTCCCGCAAACGCCACCGTAACCGTGCCACTCGCGCTCTTGCCGATATCCACTGACCCGAGACTTCCACCGCCGGTAACCGAGAAGGGGGCCTGGAGCGTTCCGGTCGCATTGAACGTGACCAACTGGGCCACCGGCTCGGAAATCGCCCGGCCCGCGTCCGCCGCGAATATTGCCGGGATCACGGAACCCGTAATGGGAATGGCGACGGACTGTCCCGACAGGGTCGCATTGCTCGACGCGAGGACTTGGAACGTCACCGAAGTGGCGCCTGCGGAGACGGATGTGGGGTTCGGGGTGATGCTGACAATTCCCGCGGGCAAGGTCCCGACCTGGAGCGAAACACCGCCCGTGAAATTTGCTTGGCGCTCGATGCGGACCACCAAGGGGCTGGTGTTCCCCAGGAAGAACGTGGCGGGATCGGCGCTGAGAGAAAATCCCTCCGACAACTCCACCGCTTGCTCCAGCTTGGCGGTGAGCCCTCCCGGGGCCGTGCCGGTAACCGTGACCGTTCCCAAACCGGCCTGCGCCGCGCTCGTGGTGCTTAACGTAAACGTAACTGTCCCGTTCCCTCCCGGAACCGAAGCAATGTCCGGAGTCACCGTGATGCCGCTGCTCGCCACGACGGACAATTGAACATTGTCTGTAAAGCCGGGCGCAGGGGTTACCGTTACGGGCAAGCTGGCCGTCCCGCCAAGGAACAGGGGAAGCGGAATGGGGGCGGTCGAGGACAACGAAAACGCCCCGGCCGTTACCGTGAAGCTGACCGCGCTCGAGGCCGTGCCCGAGACTCCCCGCACGGTACAGGTCGCCGGACCAGTCGCCGTAGAAGTCGCCGCAATCGCAACCGGGAAGCTCGTCTGGCCCGGAGTGAGACTCGCCGGGCCGCTCGCCGTGATGTCGGGCAGATTGCACGAGTGGGTCAATTCGATGGGCGCGTTGAACCCGTTCTGACGCGCGACTGCGATGGGCACGTTCACTGTCTGATTCTGCAACGCACTGACCGTGGAAGGGCCGCTGAGGCTGAAGCTCCCCAGGATGGTAGCGGCAATCTGTACTTCCGGAGCCGGAGCGCCGACTTGCGGGCCGCTCGCGCAGGAGGGAGCGGTCACACGGAAGGTGGTCGGGCCGGGAGGCGCATTGGGCTGCGCCGCCACCGTAAACGTAACAGCGCCGGAGGCATTCGGGACCGTGCCCCCTCCCGACACCGCCAGCAGGCTTCCCGTTACGCTGCCCGGCGCCACGATCACGTCCACGTCCCGGGGCGTTCCGGCTACAAACGCCACATCCACTCGAACCTGCCCGTTCTGGGCCGGCGCGAGCGACAGCGATGCGGGCGTGGCCGTGAGAGTACACTGCAACGGAGGCAGGATTGTTACCTCCACCGTAACTTGTTCGAGCGTTACGCCGGCGGCTCGGGTCAGGATTCGGAAGCTGCTGGAAAGCCCCGGCGTCGCATTCGGCTGCACCGTCACCGTGAAGGGAACCGACCCGGCCGCTTCCGGCAGAGTATCCCCCCCGGAAACGCTCAGGAGGTTCGAGTCCACGCTGCCCGCGTCTACCACGACCTCGACCGGCTGCGGCGTCCCCGACACGAATGTAACCTGCGCCACGACCGAGCCGGACAATCCCGGCGAGAGCGAGAGCGACGACGGGGTTGCGCTCAAGCGAATCTGGAGCGGCAGCGCCACGTTGATCGTTACAGCCTGAGCCTGACTGAAACCGCCCGCGCTCGCCGTGAATGTGAAGGCAGTCGGCGGCAAGGACGTCGCGCCCGGTGTAGCCGTGAATGACACCGGACCAGAATTGTTCACGGTCACCGACGGCGGCGAAAACGTCAGCCCGCCGGCTCCCGCCGGGGCGGTGATCTGCACGGGACCGCTAAACGGGGCGTTGAAGTTCACGTTGAACGTAATGGTCCCCGTCTGCGGCGGAATCTGATTGGCAAGCAAGGTCAGGGACGCGGGACTGGTCCGGGTGAATGTGAACGGGGCAATTCGGTTAATGAACAGCGGCGCGCTGAAGACGGTCGAATCGGCCCGCGCCTCCACCGTAACCTGGTCGGGTCCCGCAACGGCATTGGCGGCGGGGGTCAGCGTGACAGCGGAATTGCCCGAACTGGAGCCGGGGCCAATCGTCAACGGGTTGGGCGCGAAGGCCGCGGTCACCTGCTGTCCCCCGGTCCCCGAAAGGGCTACCGTGTGGCCCGTGGAGACGGTGCTCGTGACCTGGACCGGGGCGCTGCCTGTCAGCCCTAACAACACCGGAACCGGATTCGCCGCGCTGGCGCCGCCACCCGGAAAATTGAGTGAAAGGCGGAAAACCGTCAAAGGGATCGTGGGTCCGGGCAAGGTGCTCGAGCCGCTGATGAGAGTGGTCGGAACCGTCACGGTACCCGCCGGCTGGCCGGGCGCGGCCGAAAAAGTCAGGTTGAGGGTCTCCCCACCGGGGATCGTAAAGGTCGTTCCCGTAACCCCTCCGCCGGTGAGCGTGATGCCCGGCGGGAGATCGAAATTGATCGTGATCTGGGTCGAGGACGTATTTTGAATGACAAACCCACTGGAACCGCCCGCGAGCACCACCACGCGTTCGCCCTGGGGCTGGACGTGGGGCACTCCCCCGGGAGCGCCCTCCACGGGAGGCGTGTTGACCTGGTTGGGATTGCCCACGCCGGGCACCGCCAGCAAGCCTCCTCCCCCGACCCTTCCTTGCGGCACATCGCTGATCAGCCAGCCTGAACCGGATTCCATGCGCAAGGTGGCTTGCTCCCGCACGACAAACAGCCTGTCCGGCTCGGCCTTGGTGCTGAAGTGGATTTCAAAATCCACCTGATAGATAGCCACTTTCCCCTGTTCAAAAATTTGGCCGCTGGCTTTCCGCACGAAGACGCGGGCTTGGGAAAGGTTTCGGAACGAGGCCTCGACGGACTGCTCTAAGGCCGCGTATCCGCTGTACTTGAGTGGGTCAAACAGCTTCATGAACTCGGTCGGTTGCAACGTCTCATAGGCGAGTTGCATTTGCTGGATGACCTGCTCGGGGTTGGTATTGGCGATGGCGGCGGGGAGAACCACGAACCCGAAGTTCACCGTTGCCGTCTGGTTGCTGGAGCTTGTGATCGTCAGCGTGCCGTTGTAGTTGCCCGGCTGCCAGACGGTGGTGTCGAGCCGCAAGACCGGATCGCTGCTGCTCTGATTGTAAGTGGCGACGTTATCGGCCGCGCGGGTCAGGATCCACTGATAGGCGGTGATCGTTCCGGTGGCGAAGGAATCGGCCCCGCTCAGCACCAGTTCCTCGCCGGCCGTCACGAACCCGGTGCCGATATCGGCGACGGCTTGCGGAGCGGCCCCGCTCGATCCTTCCAGAGCATTCTGGATCTCCGCCGGAGTGGCCGCGCGCGCAGGAGTCGGCGCCAACCCCTGCTGCACGATGGTGATTTGTCCCGCCGTCAGCACTACCGTGCCCGGAACGTTGGGATCGGCGTTGCGGACTTCGATCACGCCCTCGATGCAAATCACCAGGGTGGCCACGGGGCTGAAGGCGTCCACGATCTCATCGGTTCCCAGAACGCCGGCCACGGCGGTGTTGGTGCGTATCTCGAACCGGGAGCCGGGCCGCGTCAGCCGAACCACCTGGGCGCGCACTTTCCCGTATTCCAGTTGGAGAGTGGATTGCTGGGTCTGCGCATTGTGCTCGACCACGCGCACGCGGGACTGGGAGCCTAATGCCAGGATGGAACCGTCATCCAAACGGGCCCGGAGCCGGCCGCCCACACCGGTCTCCAGCACGTCCTGATAATAGACGGGCATGCCGCGCGCGGCTGTGGTTCGGACAACCTGTGTCCCCCTCTGCCGGTTCACATCGCCCGGCGGCAGAACCACCCGCACCGCGCCCGCCCGCGACAGCCGCTGGGCAAGGCTTGCCTGCCCGAAGCTCAGAAGCAAGAGCGCAAGAAGACCGAGAAAAAGCAAATGGTTTCTGTTCCCGCCCCGCTGGCGTACTGGTTCGTTGTAACCCATTCGCATTGTGCCCAGCCCTCTACTCATCCATCCAACTGACTCGGGGGGAGACCCGTTTGATCTGAAGACAAAAAGCTCTCTTCGCTCCTTCCGGGACCTCCTACGACAGATACCGCATTCCCGTCCGCCCTGCAATAGCCCGACGGTCCTGTTGTCGCGGGACCATCGCGTACTGACGCAGTAGCGGATTTCCAAGCGGCGATCTCGCAGAGCGGGAGAGCGGGCCCCCTCGCTTCCGCTCGCGGCTCGGACTTACTTGTGCGCCATGGTGTAAACCCCATCCCATGCTCCCACCGGGGCTTCCTCCAGGAACTGCCGGCAGCGCTCCAGGAAGAGTTTGGTCGGCCCGTCGGCGGGGTGTTGGTCGGCAACCCTGCGAAAGGCTTCCACGGCAGCGGCCCAGCGGCCCTCCTTGTAGGCGGCGAGACCCCGTTGAAAGCCCTCCAGGAGGTCCTGATAGCGGTCCCGCTCGCTGGCCGGCCCCAGCAGTTGGTAAATCGCCACGGGCTTTTGCTTGCCCTTCACGCGGATCAGGTCCAGCTCCCGGAGGACGAACTGCCCTTCGACCTGCGCCTTGGTGAACTCGCTGAGAATAATCTGCCCGCCATACTCTTTGGTGAGGCTTTCCAGCCGCGAACCGAGGTTGACGTGGTCCCCCATGACCGTGTAGTTGAAGCGCCGGGCCGAACCCATGTTCCCGACCATCATGGGGCCCGTGTTGAGGCCGATCCCAATCGCCAGCGGCGGCTTGCCCTTCTCCATCCAGGCTTGGTTCATCTGCCGCAACTGGCTGCTCATCTCCAAGGCCGCCCGACAGGCCAGGGCAGCGTGATTGTGCAGGTCCAGGAACGGGCGGCCCCAGAAGGCCATCACGGCGTCCCCGATGTACTTGTCGAGCGTGCCCCGGTTTTGGAAGACAATCTCGGTCATCGCCGTCAGGTATTCGTTGAGCAGATCGGTCAGCTCGGTAGGGCTGAGTTTTTCCGAGATCGAAGTGAAGCTGCGGATGTCGCTGAACATGACCGTCAGCTCGGCCACTTCGCCGCCCAGCTTCAGCCGCCCGGGGTCTTTCAGGAGCTGATTGATAAAGCCGGGCGCGACGTACTGGCTGAACGCGCCCCGCACCTTGCGCTTCTCTTTTTCCTCAAACAGGACGCGATAGCTGGTGACGCCCAGATAGTTCAGCGACAGCGTGACCGCCGGCAGAACCAGCGAGAGCCAGCGCCCTGCGGAAGCAAAGTTGTAATAGACGAAGCTCAACACGCCCAGCAAGGCCGCCGCATAGAGCACGGTCGAAAGCACCGGGCGGACCACCACGAACAGCAGTCCCATGACCAGTCCGCAGAACAGCAGCAGCGCCAAGTCCATCATTTCCTCATTGGATCCCCGGCGCAGGAACTTGCCGTGCAAGAGGTTGTCCACGACGTTGGCGTGGATTTCAACCCCCGGATAGATTCCCTTCGTGAAGGGGGTGGGCCGGATGTCGCCGATTCCGATGGCCGTCGCTCCGACCAGGACAATCTTGTCGCGGAATGTGTCTTGGGGGGGTACTCCATCCGCCACGTCGGAAAAGGAGTAATAGGGATAGGTGTTCACGGGACCGGCATAATTGATCAGGACCTTTCCGGCGATGTCGGGGGTGACCGCTTTCGATCCCATCTCGATGGATTCCAGGCCGACCTCGTTGAACCAGACCTTAGTCTCATCGGGACCGGCGCCCAAATAGATGCGCGCCACCTGCACGTCCAGCGAGGGATAAAAGTTCTCTTCGATGGAAGGGCGTTTGGGATCATTGTAATGGAAGATCAGAGAAGCCTGCCGGTAGGTTCCATCGCTGTCGGCCTCGAAATTAAACGATCCATAGCTGCGGGCGGCTTCCGCGAAGAGGCGGATGTTCGGTTCGACGGCCAGGACGTCGGGGGCGTCCAGAAAGAACCGATACCGCTGCTCCGCGGAGCGTTTGAGCACCTGCGGATAAGCTTGAAAGACCAGCACCTCGTCGTAGGCCTTGATCTGTTCCGGGTCCATGTGCTTGATTTCCGTGGGACTGGTGAAAAACACGTGGCCGAGCACCACGTTGCCCGCCTCCCGGATGGCTCTGGCAAACTGCCCGTCGCTGTCGGCCTGCTCGCGCAGCGTCTGGAGGCGCTGCCAGAACGGATCGTTCGGAGCCGCGCCGCGATTTTTCCGGTATTCCTCCTCCAGAGTGGAAAAGATACTCGCGCTGGAGCGATCGGGGAACGGGAAGGCTATGTCAAACCCCACTACCTTCGCCTTGTCTCGGGTCAGCGTCTGGAGCATCCGTCCGTAGTGGGAACGGGGGAACGGCCATCCGAGCCGGTCAATGGTTTTCTGGTCAATCGCGACGATCACGATTTCCGGCGCGGGCTGCACGGGACCGCGAATCTGAAAGCGAGCATCGAGCGAGCGCGCCTCCACGTTATCGAGGAAGACCAGCGCCGAGCGGCCGCTCCGGGAATACGTAATCAGGATAAAAGTCAGCAGGCCCGCCAGCGTGACGGTCAGGCTGATGGCCAAACTGCTGCGGTGCGCCCGGAGAAAGTTCACTGCCTCCTGCCGCCCGGCTGCGGTAAAGAGCCGCGTGATGGATTGAATCCGTCTGTCCATCTATTCCATCTCTCACTGACGGCGGAAGCGCCACACCACAGTCACCTGCATGACGCGCTCCAGGAAATCCTGTCCCGCGAGCGCAAACAGGTTGTTGTTGCGCTCATAGCTGAACGTGACAAAGCGATTCTCGTCGTTGCGCAGCTTATAGGTCACGGCGAGGCGCAGGGCGGGACGGCGAAAGCCGCTCGGCCCGGCGACTTCAAACCCAGTCGGCCGCAACGTCACCGGGTCGAGGACCGGCCGGTCCCGGAACAGCGTGGCGCCCATCTGCCGGAACATGGCCTCGAAGGTGAAATACCGGGGAGCGTCCAGAACCAAGGCGGTCTGCAGGGTTCGTGTATTGTTGCTCGTCACCACGCGGTCAAACACCTCGCGGTTGTGCTCATAGCGCAGCATCGGATTCACGGACCAATCGCCCACGTTGAAAATCCCGCGGTAGCTGATGGAAGCATCGTTGGTCGAGGTCTGGTTCGACGGGTTGAGCCGGTCCACGTTGGAGCGATGCTCAAACCCCAGCGTCAGGACCGTGGACGAAATCGGGATGGCGATCTCGAAAAAAGGCGTGCGGGTGAGCCGGTCGGCGAGCCGTCCCTGACCCTGCCGCCGCTCCCGATATCCCGCATCAATCAGGGTGCTGCCCATGCCGGGCAGGTCCCGGAAGCTGATGCGGAACTCCGGCATCTGAAACACGGTTGCGGGGTTCACTCTCTGCTCGCGCAGGTCATCGTTGGTGCGGCGGTAGGCGAACTGCGCCGCCACCTTCGACGACAGCGCGACGTTCGCCCGGAACAGCACATCTTGCAGGTCGGCCACCTGCCGGGCGTTCACCGCCAGGAACGAAGGCATGATCCGGGTGTAGTAAACACTAGCGGTCCACGCCCCCTGGCGAACCGTATTGTCAATCCGCAGGGCATAATCCTTCCGCTGCGCGGAGCTGAAGCGCGTATCCGGATTCGTGATGCTGTAAGCGAGTTCGCCCTCGAGATTCCAAATCCGGGCAAACAACATGCGGGTATCCAGGCTGACCACGTTGTTGGCGACCGGGACAAACGGCTCCCGCCCCGTCGCCGGGTCCACCGGGATGGATCGGACGATGTCGTTCCC
Organism: Acidobacteria bacterium RIFCSPLOWO2_02_FULL_61_28; assembly: GCA_001767035.1. Classification (GTDB taxonomy): domain Bacteria; phylum Acidobacteriota; class Terriglobia; order 2-12-FULL-54-10; family 2-12-FULL-54-10; genus 2-02-FULL-61-28. The sequence continues at coordinate 26,273 of MEKR01000007.1, read as the reverse complement.
GTAGGCCCAGTTGAAGGCAAAGAGTTTATCGGCAGTGATCCTCTGCTCCGCCCGGACCCCGCTGACTACCCGGGTAAACGGCTTGCCGGGAAGCTCGTCCTTAAACAAGGAGCCGTAGCGATCCGTAAACGTCCCCGCATTGCCCAGAAGCCGGAAGCCCGCCCCCCAGGGCGCGGAGCGGATAAAATGCAAGCCTTTCAAGTTCTGGTTGTAGGAAAAGCGGGAATAGCTCACCAGGTAGTCGCCGAAATTATATTCCGACCGGGGTCCGTTGATGCGGAAATAGGCGCGTTGGACGCTCGAGTGCTCCGGGTCCACCCGGGGGTCATCGGCATAGCGCAGCACCGACACGGCCTCGAAGCGCCGCATCCCCACCCCGAAGTTTTCGAGGTAGCTTAGGTCCACGGCGCTATTGCGCCCGGCCGTCAGGAAGGAGCGGTTCCGCGCCACCCCGGTCACCCGCGACAGATTGGTAAAGGAGCGCAATTCCAGGAACCGCTGATTGCCGGCCCCGGGCTGCGCCGCGGCCGGGGGAGTCGTCCCGGCCTGGCCCGGAACACTGGAAGGGGTTTGCTCCTGCGGCGAAGCCCCGGCCAGCCGGGGCGCGCTGGCGAGCAGTTGGGGAGCCGCAGCGCCGGAAGGATCTGACTGCGGGACCGCCGCGGGCAGCAGGCGGGTGCTGGCGATGATTCGCCGCCCCGAAAAATCTGCTGTCGCCTGGTCCTGTGCTGCTCCCAGTTCAACGGAGCAACTCAGGCAAACGAGGACGACCAGCATCAGGTCTGGCCGGTTCCTGGGAGGCGTGCCGCGACCGATGCAACTTTTCTTCAACATGCGCTGCTTCTACCTGTAAAAGGCATTCCCGCCCAATCTTGCAAATCCTACCATGCCAGTTCCCTTCTTTGACAGTGGAAATTTCGCAAACCCTTGCCGGGATTCGTTCCCCGTTCTGGCTCCCGACGAGTCCTTTGCGATGGATTCGTGGGGCGGTTTGGCAGGGCTCCTACAGCAGCAGGACTTGACAGGCGGGGCGCAAAGGGCACAATCTGCCTCTTGTTTGACTTGGTTCGAAGAGCGTCTGTTCGCAACTGCTTAGACCGCCGTGCTGCGCCAATACTGGAAAACCTTGGTGTCCGTGCTGGGAGGCAACTTCCTCTACTTCGTCATCTTGTACCCGATTCTGCCGCCCAGCGCGCGCCATCGGCCCTCACAGCTTGACTGGGGCCTGCTGATTGACTTCTGGATTTGCCTCGCCATTTACGGGCTACTGGCCATCCCGTCCCGCCGCCGCTAGTCCGAGCCGCGCGCACCGGGGCCCCCAACGCGCCGTAGTCAGCGCGTTGGGGTGGGCGCAAGCAGGCGGGCTATTCCTCTGCATGATTCCCCACTCTCTCGCGGACAATCCTTCGCTTGACCCGACATGGCGGCTGACGTATGATTCTTGGCGAAGGCGTACTTGAAAACAACAATTCTGCCGAAGGAGGAGTAATGGTGTCCCGAATTATCTTGGCTATTCCCGTAGCGATGGTGCTTTGGGGGTGTTCGCAGCAACCGTCCCCACAGCCGCCGCCAGAGACGGCGGCCCCGGCAGCCGCTCCTGCCCAGCCCTCGGCGGGCCCGGTGACGCCGCCGGCCACCGACGAAGCGATGATCCAGAGTGCCCTGTCCGCCGCTCCGGAGTCGGTGGCCAAAGATGCCACGATCATTGCCCTGGACGAGAAGGCCCAGGCGAGGACGTTGCGCCAAGGCACGAACCTTTGGACCTGCATTCCCGATGGCCCGTCACCCGGCGTGGACCCGATGTGTGTGGACAAGAACGGGCTGGAATGGGTGCAGGCGTGGCTGGCCCGCAAGAATCCTCCCACAAACAAAATGGGATTCGGTTACATGCTGATGGGAGGATCGGACGCCTCCAATGAGGACCCGTTTGCGACCGCGCCCGCCGAGGGCCATTCGTGGGTGGACACCGGTCCGCACGTCATGATCTTCAATGTCGGGACCCGCTTTGAGGGCTATCCGACCTCGCACGAGGATCCGACCAAGCCGTTTGTCATGTTCCCCAATACGCCCTATGCGCACCTGATGATTCCGGTGAAATAGGCGCGATGGAAAATAGGGGCACGGCCATAGGCGCAAAGGCTACTGCGGAACCTACCGAGAATCCGCGCGACATTACTTCCACTAATTTCCGTCTGGCAGCCGACCGGCTGGGGCTGGACGCGGAGACGCGCACGCTGCTGACCACGCCGTTTCGGGAGCTGCGCGTGGAAGTTCCCGTGCGGCTCGATGACGGATCGCTCAAGGTCTTTCTGGGCTACCGCATCCAGCACAACGGCGCGCGCGGTCCCGCCAAGGGGGGCATCCGCTATCACCCGGCGGTGACCGTGGACGAGGTGCGCGCTCTGGCCGAGGCCATGACCTGGAAGACGTCCCTGGTCAACATCCCCTTCGGGGGCGCCAAAGGGGGCATCGCTTGCGATCCCCACGCCATGAGCCAGCGCGAGCTGGAGCGCCTGACCCGCAAGTACACTTCACGGATTCAGGTGATTTTGGGTCCCTACCGCGACGTCCCCGCCCCCGACGTCAACACGAACGCCCAGGTGATGACCTGGCTGTTCGATGAATACAGCTTGCACCACGGCTACACCCCGGCTTGTGTCACCGGCAAGCCCGTGGAACTCGGCGGCTCTCTGGGGCGCGAGCAGGCCACCGGCTACGGCGCGGCCATCCTGGTCCGCGAACTCATGCGCGAGTTGGGCCGGCCGTTGGCCGGGGCCACCGTGGCTCTCCAGGGCATCGGCAACGTGGGCAGCTACGCGGCGCGCGCCCTGGCGCGGGAGGGCTGCCGAATCCTCGCCGTGGCCGATTCCAAGGGAGCCGTTTTTTCGAGCAAAGGAATTGACCTCGCCGCCCTGTTCCCCCACAAGGCCGCCACCGGCAAAGTGCAAGGTCTTGCCGGGACCGAAGCGATCTCGAACGGTGACCTGCTCGAACTCGAATGCGACATCCTGATCCCGGCGGCGCTCGAGTGCGTGATCCATCGCGGCAACGCCGAGCGCATCCGGGCAAAAGTGATCGCCGAAGCCGCCAATTTGCCGACCACGCCGGACGCCGATCAAATCCTCGAACGGCGCGGGATCGCCGTTCTGCCCGACATCCTCACCAGCGCCGGAGGCGTCACCGTTTCCTACTTCGAGTGGACGCAAAACCTGCAGCAGCATTTCTGGGAAGAAAGCCAGGTTTTTGCCGAGATGGAAAAAATTCTGGTGAAGGCGTTTCGCAATGTCGTCGAGCGGGCGCGCTCCGAGAAGATTTCGTATCGCACGGCGGCGTACACGATCGCGGTCGAACGGGTCGCCCGGGCCGAGAAACTGCGCGGGACTTAAGACGAATCCGAGCCGCGACCGCAAGGGAGCGGTGGTTTGCATCCGAACCGCGACCGCGCCCCCGGTCGAGACGCCACCGCGAACGAGGCAATGATATTGGGTTGTGATTGCTTTTGGGCTTTGCTATATTGATAGGTTGCGGATAGGATCGGGTGGTACCAGGCATCCTTGGCCCAGGACGTGGCCCGGACGCAAAGTAGACCAGAAGAAAATGATTCGTCAAACCCAGACGCGCAAAGGCGGTTTGTGGGCGCGGCCTTATGTCTCAAGCCTTGTTGCCGCCGCAGTGTGCGCCGTATGGATCACGGCCGGCTCCCCGCCCGCGCAAGCGCAATTCGGCCCGGACACGGCGCGGGTTGTTACATTAACGGGACGGGTCTCGCTCGAGCGGTTAGGAGAACTCTGGGTTCTCGCAGCGGGCCAAACGGTCAGCGCCGGCCAGGTGGTGGTCACCGGTCCCGACGGATTCGCCCAACTGGAACTCGCCGACCACTCTACGATTGAGGTGTTCCCGAACGCCCGCCTGCTCTTCCGCGCCAACCGCTTCAACTGGCGGGAACTGCTCGAGCTATACATCGGGAAAGTCCGCCTGCAAATTCAGCACCTGACCGACGGCGACTCCCCGTATCGCGTCACGACTCCGACCGCGGTCATCTCCATCCGAGGAACGGTCCTCGACGTGGTCGTCGGCCCGACGCAAGAGACTCTGGTCCAGGTCGAGACGGGCTCGGTGGGCGTGCGCCACCGGCTCATGCCGGGCCGAGAGGTCATCGTCGAGTCCGGCCAAAGCTTGCAGGTCCTGCCGAATGTTCCGCTGGCGGCGGCGGCAAAGGCGACGGGCGCTCTCGTGGCGGTCGGCAAGATCGTTAAGGCCGCGGGGGAGACGCTGGCGCGCGTGCAACAGACCACCGGCACAGGCAGGTCGGGCGGCGGCAGCAGCCCCAAAGGCGCTCCGCCCTCCTCCGGCGGCGGCTCTGCTTCCGGCGGAGCTTCTTCTCCCCCAGTTTCCGGCAGCGATTCCGGCTCGAACGAAACGGCCCCGCCTCCCGGCGAGGACAAATCGGGCGCTCCTCCGGGCGACGCCATACCCTAAGGCGTTAGTGGTCAGTTCCTGGTTGTTAGTTGCTAGCCTTCCGGTCGCTGACCCGAACACCGAATCCCTATCACCCGCCAGGATGTTCCAAATTCGCCAACACCGGAAACTTTCTTTTCCCTCCAACGCCATCGTTCTCCCCTCTTAGAATGTGTAAATGTGAGTCTTCCTCGGAAAGGCATCCGGGCCGGACCAGGAAGCATCCAACGGAGTACGGAGGTAAATGGGCCATGGCGGCGGAGCCAATTCATCATCCCGAGAACGAATCCTTCATAGAGACCACCCAAACCTTGCGGGGCCTGTTCGAGGAATTGGTCGCGCGACATTTTGAGGAAAGCCTGCACCTCTCGGACCGCGAGATCATCCTCTACGTCGCCAATCTGCTCAGCGAGTTCAGCCGCGTCGAAAAGCTCTACCCCCTCCGAAACGCGCAGGGCCAGCCGCTTGAAGACGTGGGCGAAATGCTGCTCGCCTCGAACCCGCTGCTCGAAGCCTCCTCGTTCGACCGCGAGCGCGAGGTCCGCAAGCACATCGGAGACTTCACGCTGTTCTTCGTGGGGTTGTTCCCCGAAGCCGTCAACCGCTGGCGCTTGCGCCGGCAGCGGCTCGATTCCCTCGTTGACTACGTGCGGACCGGGAAAGAGTCCTACTTCATCGTCTCGGAATTCAACCTGTACGAATACAAAGATAGCGCCCCGTTCTTTAAGAAGATGTCGGAGCAGTTTGAATCCTGCGTCTTCGGCCTGAACCTTGTGAAGCGCAACCTGATCGAGATGCAGCAGGAATCCTACGTGCGGGCGCGGAAGTTCCTGGTTTGATCCGAGCCGCGCGCGGCCAGCAAGCGGTTTCATATGTTCACCGCAGAGGACGCAGAGGAACAGGATTTGATTTATCCGCAAATTACGCGGAGGAACAACGAAAAGCAGGTCCCTCGTCGCTTCACTTCTCGGGATGACAGCGAAGGGCTTAGGATGACATCTGTGTAATCTGTGGATAAGGATTCTGGCGTCTTTAGAAGATGCTGCGGACTTCGATCTGCAAGCCCGGAAGCAAGGGGCTTTGGAAGGTTTCCTGGGCGGCAAACCGCCGGGCCAGTTCTAGTTTTTCTCCGACGCGCTGGTAGAGTTCCATGGTCTGTTCTTCCGGGTCCACAATCCAATATTCCCGAACGCCAAACTGGGAATAGACGTGCATTTTTCGGCGGAGGTCCTTATGAAAGGTGCTCGGCGAGAGGACTTCGACGACAATGTCCGGAGCCCCTTCAATCCGCTCTTTCACGACTTCGGGCACGCGCTCCCGGCTCACAAATAGGATGTCCGGCTGCATTACCGTATATTGATCGAAGATGGTATCGAGCGGCGCGACAAAGATTTCCCCGGACGAATGTTCCCGTACGTATGCCAAGAGTTCTGCATGTAACTGTCCCACAATGCGCTGGTGTCGGGTAGAAGGCGAAGGAGTCATTACCAATTCTCCGTCAAACAGCTCGTACTGGTTGCGGTCTTCCGGCAGGAGGCAATATTGGTCGTAGTTCATCTTGGTGGCTACCGGCTTCATGATCTCGATTGTAGCACGAACCATCGCCTCCGAGCCGCGCCTGAATCCAAGCCGCGCGGATGGTTTTATTCTGACTTCTGACTTCTGACTTCTGCTCCTCACTCGTCACTGCGGTTTACAATGGTTCCATGCCGACGCCGGCCCGACGGGCTGCTTTTCAGATCTTGCTGCGCGTGGAAACGCAAGCGAGCTACGCCAGCGAACTGCTCCACAGTCCGCTGACGGCGGGACTTTCTGCGCCGGATGCCGCGCTCGCAACCGAACTGGTTCTGGGAACGCTGCGCCGGCAGAACACGCTCGACTTCATTGCGCAACAACTGACGCGGCAGAAATGGGCGTCGCTCGACGCGGAGGTGCGCGTGGCCTTGCGGTTGGGGCTATATCAACTGCGCCACCTGACGCGCATCCCGGCGCGCGCCGCCGTCAACGAAACGGTCGAGTTGGTCAAGACGGCGGGCAAACGCTCGGCGGCCGGCATGGTGAATGCGGTTCTCCGCAAGGGCGCGGAAGTTGAATTGGCATCGCTCCGTCCTGCTTCCATGTCCGACTCGGAGTGGCTGGCCGTCGAGAATTCGCATCCCGAATGGCTGCTGGCGCGCTGGGAGCGGCGCTATGGACGCGACGCCGCGCTCTCGCTCGCCCGCGCCAACAACCAACCCTCCACTACATTTATTCGGCTGAACTCACCGACTCGAAGCCTCGCCGAGATCGAACTGCAACTCCACGCTCAGGGCGTCGAGCTTCGCTACGGCAATTTCCTGAAAGACTGCCGGGCGGTCGCGCAGGGGAACATCACCCGGACGGAATTCTATCGCCGGGGAGAAATCGTGGCGCAGGATGAGGCGTCGCAGATGGTTCCTCTGTTGCTCAACGTTCTGGAAGGACAATCGGCGCTCGACCTTTGCGCCGCGCCCGGCAACAAGACGGCGCAACTGGCGCGATGGGTCGGCGCATCGGGCCGCGTGGTTTGCGGCGATTTGCACTGGCATCGCTTACGGGAAATGACCCCGCTGCCCCCGCTCGCTCGCGTCTGGAAGGTCGCGCTCGACGGCTGTCAGCCGCTTCCCTTCCGAAACCGTTTCGACCGAATCCTGGTGGACGCGCCGTGCAGCGGAACCGGAACGCTGCGGCGTCATCCGGAGATCAAGTGGCGGCTCCAGCCGGCGGACCTTCAGGACCTGTCGCAAAAGCAACTCCGTCTGCTCGACAGCGCCGCCGCCGCGCTCGAGACCGGAGGCCGGATGCTGTACTCCACTTGCTCGCTCGAACAGGAAGAAAACCGGGCCGTGGTCGAGCGGTTCTTGAACCAACATCCCGAATTCCGGCTGCTGCCCCTGCGCGATGACGCGGCGAGGCTCGAACCCTTCATCCTCCCCGCCGCGGCCGCGATTCTCGAAAACGATTTTCTCGAAACTCTCCCCGACCGCGACGGAACCGACGGATTTTTCGCCGCCATCTTCGTTAAGACGGCGTCAAGATGGAAAGAGGAACCGAACGATCCCTAAAAACGCAAGTAGAAAATTCCGAGAAAACAGAGAAAACTGAGGAAACCGAGCATTCCGCGGAAACCGGATAATCTGAGTCAACCGAGAGAAGCGAGAAATCCGGGGACCATCGGAGCTACTTACTTTTGGTCCAGCGCAGGGCAGACGCAGACTCCGCTGTGGTAAAATGTGGGGCGAAGGAATTGTTGGATCATGGCGAGAATCATCGAGATTCTTCCGTCCATTTTGTCGGCGGACATGGCGCGGCTGGCAGATGAGGTGGAGTCCGTCAAGGCGGGCGGCGCGAAGGTCCTCCACGTGGACGTGATGGACGGGCACTTCGTCCCGAACATCACCATTGGGCCGCCGGTGGTCAGCTCGCTGCGGAAGGCCACGGACCTTTTGCTGGACGTGCACTTGATGATCGAAAACCCCGACCGCTACATCCGGGAGTTCATCCGCGCGGGCGCTGATTTTGTTTCGGTGCACCAGGAGGCGGTAACGCATCTCGACCGCACCTTGAACCTGATCAAGTCGGGCGGCGCGGAGGCGGGAGTGGCGTTGAATCCGGCCACGTCCATTGAAACTCTGGCGACGGTGATCGAACTGGTGGACTTCGTCCTCATCATGACCGTCAATCCGGGCTTTGGCGGACAGAGCTTTATCCCGTATACTCTGAATAAGGTCCGGCAACTGGCTCAGGCGCGCCGCGAGCGGGGGTTGGATTTCCGGATCGAGGTGGACGGCGGACTGACGCCCGACAATGTCGCCGAGGCCGTCCGGGCGGGCGCCGATTGGATCGTGGCCGGCTCGAGCGTTTTCCATTCGAGCGACCCCGGGCGGACGGTCGAGCAGATGCGCCGGTTGGCCAACGAAGCAACCTTGAGCCGGATTTGATGATCCAACTGGGCGAACCGAAGCAGCCGAGGGTCTTACAGCAGGAGGATTTCTTGAGAAGAGCAACGTGGGCAGTTCTGGTGATCCTGAGCCTGGTGGCCGTGGAGGGCTGCACGCTGCGCCGCCGTCCCCTGGAGACTCCCATCATCAGTGACTCCCAACAGCCGGATCAGGACCTCTTTGACCGGGCCATGAGCGACCTCGAGCACTCCCGGTACACGATCGCCCGCCTGACCCTGCAAACGCTGATCAACACCTACCCGGACAGCGAATATGTCGCCAAGTCCAAGCTCATGATCGCGGATTCCTGGTATCGGGAGGGCGGCTCCAGCGGGCTGCTGCAAGCGGAGGCGGAATACAGGGATTTCATCACGTTTTTCCCCACCATGCCGGAAGCCGCCGAAGCGCAAATGCGCGTGGCGATGATCCACTACCGGGAAATGGAAAAGCCGGACCGGGATCCCACTCATGCTCGCCGGGCGGAGCAGGAATTCCAGAAATTGTTTCTCAATTATCCGGATACTCCCTTCGCTCCCCTGGCTCTCCAACGATTGCGAGAGGTCCAGGAGGTTTTGGCCGACGGCCTGTTTGAAGTGGGCCGATTTTACTTCATTCAAGGGGCAGACGGCGCCGCGCAGCCGCGCCTGAAGGAACTCACGGAACGCTACCCGAATTTCAGTCAGGCGGATACGAGTCTGTTCCTGATGGGCCGGTCCCTGGAACGGACGGGCGAAAAGACCGCCGGCGAGGCCGCTCCGTATTACGCGCGGATTGTCCAGGACTATCCGCTGAGCGAGCACGCGGAGGAAGCCAAGAAGCGGCTTACCGCCTTGGGAGCGCCCATCCCCAGTCCCGATCCCGTCGCCGTTGCGCGCATGACCTATGAAAATACCCACGGCCAGCGGCCCGGAGTACTCGACAAAGTAAGAGGGGCGTTCCACCGGCGACCGAATGTCGCTGCGGCCCAAGGGAAAGTCGGCCTGCCCACCATGACTGCGCAGGGACCGGCGCAAGCGGGAGTGCTGGCGGGCGCACCTGCTTCTGGGTCGGCGTCGCCCGGTACCGGTTCCACGCAAACTCTCGTCTTTGACCCCGTAACCACGCCTGCCTCCGCCGATCCGCGTTCCTCCGGCTCTCCGCCGCAGTAGCAGATCGAGCGATCCCTATTCTGCGGAAGTTGGCTCCCCATTCGAACCCAGGAAATACGGCCCGACCGTTTCGTGGAAAAATCTGTTTTCCATTTTTCCGTTTCCGTTGGGACCGCGAGCATGGCTGTCAGCACAGGTTCGCTGAATGGAACACCTTGCGAACGGGCGGCGGACTTCTATTGACTTCCCCCAACGCCGGTGGTAAACAGAGAGCATCACGTCCATAGAAGGAATAGGAATTGCCGTGGCCAAAATACTGTTAGCCGACGACAGCGGGCACGCCCAGCGAATGGGAGCCAAGATTCTGACTGCGGAAGGGCACGAAGTGGCCACGGTCAGCAATGGGCAGGCCGCCATCAAGACGCTGAAAGACTCTATCCCGGACCTCATCGTAGCGGACGTTTTTATGCCGGGGAAAACCGGCTATGAGGTTTGCCAGTTCATTAAGTCCGATCCCAAGCTGAGCTCGATTCCCGTCGTGCTGATCGTGGGGGCGATGGAGCCCTATGATCCCATGGAGGGAGAGCGGGTCCATGCTGACGGGGTGATCACCAAACCCCTGGAATCGTCCGATCTGGTCGCCACAGTCCAAAAACTGCTGGCCGCGGTCAAGAAGCGCGTTCCTCCGCCCCCGCCGGAACCCGCAGCTCCGGAGCCGGTCGTCGTCGAAGCATCGAAATCGGGGGCAGAGATGCCTGCTTTTAGGAGCTTCATCACCTCAGCCGAACTGGAAATTCCCGAAGAGATGCGCCAACAGCCCGTCAGCATGATGGGGGACTTGCTCGAACCTTCCGTCGCCCCGGCAGATCAGCCTGGCATGGCGGCTGAATTGACTCCAGTCGAAACGCCTGCGGTGGAAGCAGTTCCTCTGGAGCAATTGGGTGAAGTCCCGTGGCAGCCTGTCACGCCGGATACGGAACCGGAGAAAACCGAGACCGAGCCACTGCTCGCTGCGCCGGAAAGTTACCTGGAACCCGAACTCCCGGCTGCCGTGAGCCTGCCCGAACCGGAACCATCCGCCGAGCCCGAGATGCTCCCTGCAACACTCCCGGTTCAGGAGTTATCTCCGGCGCCGTCTCCCTGGACCGCGCAATCCGTCGAGGTAACCGAAGAAGACAAGAAACTGTTTGAACCGCCGCCCCCGGATTGGCAGGGCCTGGTGAGTATGGTGCAAGAGGAGGAAGGCGCTGTACCGTTTCCGGCAGCGTTCACCGCTGTTGGGCGGCCGGGACCGGTCCCGGAGGTTCCGCCAACAACGGAACCCCCTGCCGTTACGGTCCTGCCGGTCACTCCGGGACCTATTCCCGAAGAACACTCGATCCAGGAATCGGAGCGATTGACTCCCGAGGCGGCGGTGGAAAAAGCGGTTCCGGCTCCGCCCACACAAGCGCCCAGTGCACCCTTCTCCGACACCATCGCAATGCTGGTTCCTAAAATCGCGCCGCTCGACTACTCCACCATCGAGCAGGTTGTTCGCGAGACAGTGGAAGAGATGATGCCGCAGATCATGGACCGGATTGCGCAGGCTACGGGGCTGAAATTCGCGAAAGAAAAGTGATTTCCGCAGCCGCCCCGGAGTTCATCCCGCTCCCGTGCGCACAGACCAGCCGTTCGCGGTTCCCTCACTTTTTGAAGAGCGAGTCCCACTTCTTTCGCGCATCGTCGGCGGAAGCGCCCGACTTGCGCACCAGGTCCACGCGGGTGGCGGCCTCAAAATAATCACAGTAGTTGGCCTTGTCCTTGTAGCGCACCCACTCGGCCTGTGTCTCCCGGCACTCATTGTGGACCGAGGGATCGAAGAGCCGGCAGTTCCGGCAGCAGTGCAGGTCCGTGTTGCACTGGGGGCAGGTTTCATTCTTCAAGACCTTCTGCGCGGTGATCAACTGGATCGAGTGCCCGCACTGAAAGCAGGAAAAGGCGACATTCGGCATGGGAGGATTCTACCACGAAGGCTATCGCTTGCGGACAATGCCCGCTGGCTCCGCAAACCTGCTATGCTGCTGCCTTAGCGAACTCTGGTTGCCCTGCCATTCCGCCCGATGATTACGCTCGGCACCGCCGTACAATTCGTCAAAGGCGTGGGAGAACAACGAGCCGCAATCCTCCACAACAAGGGGATCGCAACCGTGGAGGACTTGCTGTATTACCTGCCCTTCCGCTACGAAGACCGCACGCGGCTGCGCGGCCCCTCCGAGGTGCGCGCGGGAGAAATGGCCACAGTGATTGCCAAGGTCCGCTCGGCGGGAATGCTGCCGGTTCGCCGGGGTTCTGTAAGCATTTTCTGCGCCGATGTCGGCGAGCGCGGCTCCTACCTGCGCTGCAAGTGGTTCCATGCCGCCTACCTCGAACGCATCATCAAGCCCGGCCAATACCTCGCCCTCCACGGCAAAGTGGAAACGGACCCGTACGAGGCCGGGCTGGTGATGCTCCAGCCGCAGTATGAGATTCTCCCGGAACTCGACGGTGGCCTGACTCCGCCCCTCGACAGCGCTCGGGACAAGCTAACCGCAGGCGGGATCACAGCGGCCGGGCACTCGCTCGAAGTCGGGCGCATCGTCCCGATCTATGAGGCAATGGGCAAAGGCCGCTTGACCTCGCGCTTCTTTCGCCGGGTGATTCATACTGCGCTGGAGTCTCTGGCCGGCGTGGAAGACCCTTTACCTCCGTCTGTAACCGGGCCGCTCGGACTCCTCCCCCGCTGGGAAGCGATCCGCAACGCACACTTCCCCGCCCCCGGATCTCGCTTGACGGAGTTGGATTCGTTTCGTAGTCCCGCCCAGGTTCGCCTGATCTTTGAAGAGTTTTTTTTGCTCGAAACTGGGCTGGCGCTCAAGCGGAAGCGCGCCCGCGAACGCCCCGGCATCGCCTTCCGCGCCGATGCGCATATCCGCGAATGCCTGAAGCGAATCCTTCCCTTCCATCCCACGGCGGCGCAGAAACGCGCGCTCGGTGAAATTGTGGAGGACATGCGCGCTCCCCGACCGATGCATCGCCTGCTCCAGGGCGACGTCGGCAGCGGCAAGACGATTGTGGCGCTGCAAGCCGCCGTCATCGCCATCGAGAACGGCTTTCAGGTTGCGATGATGGCTCCGACGGAAATCCTTGCGGCGCAGCACTTCCTCTGTTTCCGGCACTTTCTCGCGCGTTCCGGCTACACGCCGGTTCTGTTGAGCGGCAGCGCCACTCCCCGCGAAAAGAAAGCGGTCAAGAAGCTGTTGCGGGAAGGCGCGGCGCAGATCGCCGTCGGCACCCATGCCCTGGTCGAAGGGGATGTCGAGTTCAAAGCCTTGGGGCTGGTCGTCATTGATGAGCAGCATCGCTTCGGCGTGATGCAGCGGCTGCGCCTGATGCAAAAATCCCAGTCCTCTTCGTCTCGCGGTGCGGGAACAGGGCAGGCAGGGCTGCCCCCCGATACGCTGGTCATGACGGCCACGCCCATCCCCCGCACCCTGGCGCTGACGATCTACGGGGACCTGGACGTTTCCGTGATAGACGAGCTGCCTGCGGGCCGCCGGCCGGTTCTGACGCGCCAACTCCCCGAAGAGGCCTCCTCCCAGGCTTACAAATTCGTGCGTTCGCAGGTTGCCTCCGGCGCGCAAGCGTTCATCGTCTGCCCCGTCATCGAAGACGGTTCTTCGTTGGAAGGGGAGGAAACCAAGCCAACGCCCCGCGCCGGAAGCGGGGAGTTGAAGTCCGCGCTGAAGATGTTTGAGTTTCTTTCCAAAGAGGTATTTCCGGAATTCCGGGTCGGCCTCCTGCACGGGCGGATGCCTACGGAAGATAAAGAAAAAACGATGGGGGCGTTTCAATCCGGAGCGATTTCGATCCTGGTCGGGACGACGGTGATTGAAGTCGGGGTGGACATGCCGAACGCCACCGTGATGGTGGTCCAGCAAGCGGAGCGGTTCGGGCTGGCGCAGCTTCACCAGTTGCGCGGGCGTGTCGGCCGGGGCCGCCGCCAATCCCATTGCCTGCTGCTGACCTCGCGACAACAAACCGAGGCGGCCCGGCAGCGCCTTTCGACTCTGGAACGCACGCACAACGGCTTTGAGATCGCGGAACTCGACCTGCGCCTGCGCGGTCCGGGCGAGTTCATGGGCACGCGCCAGTCCGGACTCCCGGCGCTGCGCGTGGCGAACTTGCTGCGCGACCGGGAAATTCTGGAAAAGGCTCGCCGCCTCGCCATGGATTTCGTCGAGCAGGGCGACCGCCGGGAACTCGCCCATTTGGTCAGTTACATCAAGGAAAGCTGGAACCGGCGCTACGGCCTGGTGACGGTCGGCTAGCCCGTGCCCAGTTTGTGTCCAGCCCGGCCTAGCGAATCCATTCCACGCGAATAACGCCCGGACCCCGTCTCGATGGATTTGCTACCACATCCTGCGGATATTTTCTAGCCCTCTGCGATAGTCTTCCTTTTCCAGGTTGCTCTGGATCCCGTACTCTCCAAGGATTGTTATCATCTGTCCGATGGAAACCCCGGCCAGCTTTGCGGCCTTTCCCAGAGAGGCCTCCCCTTTCTTATATCTCTCCACTGCCAGCATGAGCCGGCCTCGATGCACCAGGTCCCGCACCGCCTTCGAAAGGTCCCCTTTCTCTCCCTTGGAGAGATCACTCAGAAATTCGTAATTCTCTTTGTCCATCCGTATGCTCATGGTTTTGGTCATTTACCTTACCTCCAGCTTCCCACGCGCATCTTTTACGATTTCCGCTTTGTAGCGCCCGTGTCTTTCCAGCGCTTCAAGATTGAACAACGCTTCCTCCTTTTCGATCAGCCCCTTTTCGTGCATTCTGAGCAAGATGTTGATTGCGGTTGTAAAGGAAATTCCGAGCAGCTTGCAAGCGTTGATGCCATGCTTGTCATCTATTGCTACCAAATCGGCGTTCAGGGAAAGCGCCAGAGCAATCGCTTCCGCTTCACCCGTCCCAACCGGAAAATCGTCTTCGATCCGGTCCCGCAACTTTCTGTTCTTCAACTCGTTCACGCGGATGCGCTTTTCGTTTATGGCCTTCCGAATCAGCAGAGCGTCCAGCGACTTCGTGGCCCCACAGCATTCCCTCTCCACTTCTTTCGGTATCGTGATCTGCCCCGGGAAGTCTTGCAGAAACCTCTCGAGCAGTTCGGCCTTCGCCAGCAAGATCAGCGTAGATGCGTCAAAGACGATCATTATTACAGGATATTACATTTGTAATCATACAAACCTTCTGGCCCTGCTGTCAATGGGGCTGTACCCGCCGGCACCTCCGAGCCAACCGTTGGCTCATCTGTTTACCTAACATCAAGGAACGCTGGAACCGGCGGTATGGCCTTGTTACGGTCGGATAGCAGGCAACCGCCACGCGGGTGTTTCACCTCTAAGTGGATGAGACCTTGCGGCCGAGAGGTTTCAGAGCAGGTACTCCGTGAGGACTTGATTTGACGAGACGGCCGATGCTGACGGAGCACTCGGGGGTATAGTGGATGTGCGTGGCGCCGGGTTCTTCGTTAGTCAAGCTCCCAGGCGCCGTCCCAGGCGACGAGTCAGATCGAAAGACCCGTACCGGCTTTGCAACGGAGAAACGTCTGGACGATTTGGCGGAATGGAGGCAGCATGACAAATCATCTTCCCAGATTGGCCGCGACATTGGCTCTGCTCGCGCTGGTGTCCTGGCCCGCCCTGGCGGACACGCAGTTCCGGGCCAGACGAATGACCCGCGGCGACGTGCCGCTCGGCAAAGGGCAATGCGACATCCGGCTGCGAATTGACGGCGAGGCCGAGGTCAGCGTCCGCGGCGACACTGTATATCTGCGGACGGTCAACGGGCGCGACGGCCGCGACGAAGGTTCCGAATGCAATGAGCCGCTGCCGGATCGCCTCGTCGAAGGGTTCGGCTTTGAAGTCCGGGACCGCCGGGGCGACATTGCGCTGTTGTCGGAGCCATCGCGCCGCAACGGCTTCCGCGCCGTCGTTCGGATCCGCGATAGCGAAGGCGGCGAAGGCCGGTATCACTTCCGGCTGAGCTGGCAAATGGACGGCGGAAGAGATCCGTTTGGCTCCGGTTCCGGTCCCGGCTACGGGTCTGACCCCGGCGATTCCCGGCGAAGAGGCGGCGCTTCGGGCCTGTCTTACGCCATTGACGCCTGCCGCGATGCGGTCGAAGAGAGGATCGCCGCGGAATATCGCTATGACGACGTGGACATCCGGAATGCCCGCGCCGACAACGGTCCTGGCCGGAATGACTACATTCTCGGGGAGGCAACCGGACGGCGCGGACGCGCCATTGCCGATTTCAGCTTCGTCTGTCGCGTGGATTTCAACTCCGGGCGCGTGAGAACTGTGGACGTGCGCAGGCGTTAGCACCGGCTCTGCCGGACGCAACTTCCCCTAAAACGAGAACCGCAAGGCGAACTGGAGCTGCCGCGCCGTCGTCACCGTCTGCGACAGTCTCCCCGCGCTGGAACCGCGGCGGCCGGAGTTTCCCGAAAAGACCACGGGGGTTCCGCCCGTATTCCGGCCGAAGCTGGGGTGATTGCCGAGATTGAAGAATTCGGCGCGAAACTGGAGCCGCCTTCGCGCGTCGAGAGAGAATTCTTTCTGCAAGGAAACATCCGCATTGAACACGCTGGGCGAGATGACCGTGTTACGTCCCAGATTGCCGAGCGTACCCGAACCAGGAAGGGAAAACGCGCAGGGATCATAGTACAGCTCCGGGGTCCCGAGTTTCTGTCCCGCCGCCACACCCGGACAGCCCGCCGTGACGCCCTGCGTAGGGTTATTGCTCTGGCCGGCGATGAGATCGGGCCGGCTCGGCGAAGCCAAATATCCTGTGGTCCGCACACTGACGAATATAGTGGAAGGGACGCCCCTGCGATAGGAGACGATGCCTCCCAGCCGCCAGCCTCCCATCACCGCGCCGAGCAGCTTCCCCTTCCATCCGCGCTGCCCTTGCCCAAAGGGCAGAGTCCAGAAGTAGCTCACCGCCACCCGGTGGCGGATGTCGAAGTCCGAGAGGCCACGATCGATCGTGCGGCGCAATCCGTACTGGGTAGGCCCGAAACCGAGGTGGTCCGAGTCATCGTCCACCGACTTGCTGTACGTGTAGCGCGCCTGTACGGAGAACGCCCGTCCGGGGCGGCCATTGAGGGAAAGCTGCATGGTGTTGTAAAACGATTGCGCATCGGAGCCGATTTTCCAAATCCGCCCAAACGCCGGATTCAACGGCCCGGCGCCCGGACGGCAGCGCGCGGAGGGCGTGAGGTTCGCCCGTTCTCGTTCCAGGCAGTCATCCGGAAAGAACAGCGAGCCGTCGGGCATCGTAATCGGCGCCGGAAACAGGTTGGATTCGTAGCGGCGAAGCAGATGGTTTCCCCGGGCGCCCACATACGCGGCCTCCGCATCCCACTGGCCGGGGAGCGGTTGCTGGACGGAGAAGTTGTACCGCAAGACCGTCGGCGTTCTCATGCGAAGGTAATCCATGACTTGCACGTCCGGGGGAAGCGCGCCGGGAGCCGAGGCCCCCGCCAGCGCGTCCGGAAACTTATCACTGGCGTCAAAATTCGGATTGTTAATCAAATTATAGAACGGCGCCGTGTTCTTCCGCTGGATCACCGTATAGCCGATGATCTGATCGTAGTAAATGCCCCCGCCGCCTTGGAGCACCGTACTCCGGCCCGAGAAGGGAGCCCACCGCCAGCCGAGACGAGGCGCGAAGCTCCGCAGCGAAGGATTGTGCCGAAAGATCGGCCCCACCTGGATGGTGGTGTCCCGAAGCGGATCGGGCAGGAATACTTCTTCGCCGTTTTTCTCCTTGAGGACGGTTACAAACTCGTAGCGAAGTCCCAGATTCAGTTGGAATCGCGCGCCGACCCGAACCTGGTCTTGGAGATACATCCCGACCAGGGTCTGGCGAAAGTTGCGGCCGTTATCCCCGCCGGGCAACGTCACCTGGAGGTTGGTTCCTTGGGGTCCGCCCTGTAGAAAGCCTTCCAGACTATTGAAGGACCACTGGCCCGACTCGAAATAGGAGGTCTCCGAATCCCACCGGTAGCGATGGACTTCCATCCCCACCCGGAAAGCATGGGAGCCTTTCTGCATGACCGTGTCGGTTGAAAATTGAAACGTGTTCGCCACCTTCCGGTCCGGCTGGCCCGGAAAGGCGCCCAGGGGAGTCATGGAGGAAATCATGACCGACCCCAAATGGGGAGCGGTGGGCGAAAAGAATAAGCTGCGGGGAATCTCCGGCCCGAGACTGTCCGATCGCTCCACCGGCCGGGTGTAACCCAAGCGGAACGAGATCAACCGCCGCGGATTAAAGATATGCGTGCCGACCAGGGTACCGTATTGCTGCCGGCTTTCGCTGGACCGGCTCCACAGATAGTTCTGTTCAGGACTCCGGCTGACCGCATCGTCAAACGTATAGCGGACAAATAAGCTGTCCCGGTCCGCAAGCTTATGGTCCACACGGACCGTAAAGAAATTTTCGTTGGTGGGCAAGAACCGCGGCGCCGCATTCTGGCCGATCCCTCCCCCTAAGTAGGTTGAATTGGGCAAGGGGTAAAGCTCCAGGTAGGGCTTGACGCGCGGGTTCACTGCGAGGACCTGGATTACTTCCCCGCTCTGGACCGTGAGGATTCCCTGTCGCGACAGCGCGTCGGGAAAGAAATTAACTACAGTCTCCGTCAGGCGGTCCCGCAGGCCTTCATAGCTGGCCATAAAGAAGGTTCGGTCCTTCCACAGCGGACCCGTCACCGTGGCGCCAAACTGGTTCCGCTTGAAGGGAGTCGGGTCGGGCCCGGGATCAAAAAAGTTGCGGGCATCCAACTTGCTGTTCCGAAAATATTCAAAAAATGTGCCGTGCAGCTCGGGAGTTCCGGAACGGGTGATGGAATTGAGCACCCCGCCGCTGCCACGCCCGTATTCAGGCCCGTACTGGGAGCTTAAGACCTGGACTTCAAAGACGGCGTCGGAACCCAGTTGCACGCCGGCGGCGCTCCGGGGAACCTCGTTGTCGGAATCCATGACATTGGTCCCGTCGAGCAAGAAGTTGTTGGAGGTCCCCCGCCCTCCCACGACCGTCAAATTGCCGCTCCCTCCACCGCGGGAGGAGGAACCTCCGGAGGGATCGCTCACCCCGGCTTGCAGGGTCGCCAGTTGATTGTAACTGCGGCCGTTGAGCGGCAACCCCGCAAGCTGGATTGCGCTGATCTGTTCGGATGCCGCCGGGCTGGGCGGACTGGCCTGCGGAGGCGGTTCCGCCTCTGGATCGGGGCGCTTCACGTCTTCCTCCGGATCACGGTCGCTCGCAGCAGCCGCAGGCGCTCCCGAAGGACCTGGCCGGTCCGGTGTCCCTTGGCCCCACAGCGAGCCTGGTCCCCACCCCAGCAGAAACAGCAGGGCTATGGCGGAGACTTCGCCGGCGGTCCGACCTCTCCGTCTTCGTAAGCTACGGGGTGATCTACCGGAAAGCAATAACGTCACATCCATCATTCTCGATCCATCTCCCGGAGACTGCCTCGCCGAGCAAAGACCCTCGGCATCCCGCCAAGCGGGACCGAGGCTACGACTGACTGACGGTCGCCGAATCCGCGCTGCTTCTCGTGAGAATCTCCCGGCTCCCCAATGAAGCGGGCAGCAACCCACGCGTTGCTAGAAGGGGAGCGGCTTGCCACACTGTCCGCAAAAGCGTTGGCCAGGAGCGTTCACGGCTTGGCAGGAAGGGCAGCGGCCGGCGTCCGCGGGAGTTCCGCCTCTTTGCTTTGGCTTCCCTCGGCCTGCGGCCACGTCCTCTTTCTGCGGCACGCCGCTGGCCTGTTCCAATCGCTCCACTGCGTCCATCACGCCTGCCAGATCGCCCAAAAAGCCCGCCTTCAGGGATTGATAATCCTCATCGGAAAGCTTGCCCTGGTGGTACTCAAACTGCAAGTCCTTCAAATTGTCATAGAGGACCTGCCGCCGCCGCTCCAGGTGTTTCAACTCTGGATTCTCCACCGGAGCCGCCGGTATATCGCGCTCCCGAACGAACAGGGTGAACCCGATCGTCCCTACAGCCAACAGCGCGCACACCAACCAAACCACTCCTTCTTCTCCTACTGAAATTCTTGCGACCTGCCCCTTGCGCCCCGGCGCGCGTGTATTCACTTCCGGCCCGGATTTCCAGGGAGTAGCCAAAGGCAGGAAAACAACCCTGTCAATTTAGTAGTGTACACGTTCTTGATTTGATTCCTTACTGGAAAAATCTTTCTCCAGCCTGGGGTACGGTCGTCGCAATCCAGTAAGCGGCCCATCCGTATCCTTTCAGTGACCCGATTTCTTGCGCAAAAGCGCCGCTCCATCATTGCCAGAGTCTTTCGGACGTGAGTAGTATGTGCGTATCTCGGCTCCGGAGCCAGCCGGCGGCGCGAGAAGGAGGTAAGCGAGCAGCAACCCCATGTCCGAACAACTCATCCAATTGACTGAGGACCGCGAAAGGAGTGAGGAAACAGGCGGGGAAACACATTCTCCCCTTTTTTTCGACGACGGCATGGCCCGAATATGGATTGATCTGCTCACCAGAGCCACCCTCTACGCCGGTGCAATCGGCTTGATTGTCGGAATCGCGGCAGCGCTGTTTTTCCGCGGGTAGTAAGATCTTCTGTCCCTCTCCGCCGTTCGACAACGGCGTTCCCCCTTTTGCTTCCGAACCGGATTCTGCCGATAATGAATTGCGCAGGGATGCAACCGCCTATGCTCGAACAGGTGCGACGAACGATTCAGCGGTTCCACTTGATTGCGCCCGGACAGCGAATTGCCGTGGCCTGTTCCGGAGGGCCGGATTCGACCGCGTTGCTGCTGAGCTTAGTACAACTCTCCCCGGACCTCGGCTGCACGCTCTCCCTCGCTCACTTCAATCATCGGCTGCGGGGAGAGGAATCCGACCAGGATGAGCAGTTCGTCCGGAATCTGGCCGAGCGCCTCGAGTTCCCTGTTCATGTGACGACTGCCGATGTGCGAGGCTGCGCGCAACGGGTCCGGGCGAACCTGGAGGAAACCGCCCGCCGGCTCCGCTACGAGTTTTTCTTTTCGTTGGTGGAATCCGGCCAGGCGGACCGGGTCGCCGTCGGACACACTGCCGACGACCAGGCGGAGACGGTCTTGCACCGCTTGGTGCGAGGCACGGGAACCCGCGGCCTGGCTGGAATCTATCCCGTCGTGGAAAACCGAGTGATCCGTCCGCTCCTCGAAATCCGGCGGCACGAGCTTCTGGATTGGCTCCAGGGCCAGAAACAGCCCTGGCGGGAAGACCCGAGCAACCAGGACTTGCGCCATATGCGAAACCGAATCCGGCATCAGCTCTTGCCGCTGCTGACGGAATACAATCCGCGCATTGTAGAAATTCTGGCGGGCACAGCCGAGATTGCCCGGGACGAAGAAGCATTCTGGGAGGACTACCTCCAACCTGCCCTCGCCCAGAGCGTCCGCTGGGAGGAGGACCGGGTCCGAATCGAGATCGCTCTGCTGCGGCAGATGCCTCCGGCCGTAGCCCGCCGGGTTCTCCGAAACGCCCTGCGCGAAGCGCGTAAACATTACTCCGCCCGGCAACAAACCGAACAAGCTCGCAGCGCGGCTGTCTCGGTTGGTTCGGCTGATTTCGAGCAGATTCAACGGCTGCTCGACCTCGCGCTTCACGGGCAGAGCGGAAGTTCCCTTTCCCTGCCTCGCCGCGTCGTGGCCAGGAAGGAGTTTTCTTCCCTTTGGCTGGAAGCGGGTGGCCGGCCCCAAACCACCTTCCCGGGCTATTTCTACCAGGTAGAAGTTCCCTCGGTGGTTCCGATTCCGGAAACTGGCAGTTCATTTACTTTTGAATTAATCTCGTTGGCCTCCGACCAGCCGCGTTATAATATAAGCGAGGAGGATTTGCTGGATCGCCGGGTGGCCCAGGACCCGCTGATCCTTCGCAACTGGCGGCCCGGAGATGCTTACCAGCCGAAGGGACATTGGAAAGTGAGAAAACTTAAGGAACTTTTCCAGCGCCGGCGCGTCTCTAGTAGTGAGCGGGAGCGATGGCCCGTGGTCGTCGCGGGCGGGCAGATCGTGTGGAGTCGAGGGTGGGGAATCGCCGAAGGAATCGCGCCCCCTCCGGATAGCGAGGAGGCACTCCGCATCCAGGAGTCGAAATCGTGATGGGGGACCCAGATTGAAGGTAGCCTTCTCCGAGGAGCAAATTCAGGCGCGAGTCCGGGCATTGGCCGAACAAATTTCCCGGGACTACGGGAATGAAGTCGTCCACGCGATTGGCATCCTGGAAGACGGATTCATCTTCCTGGCCGATCTCGCCCGCAGGCTGAGTTGTCCGGTGGTCTGTCACTTTCTGAAGATGGAAGCCGCGGACAGCGTGGAAACGGGCCACCAGCCGCGACGGAATATCCTGTACGGACCCGTGGGCGACATCAGCGGCCAGAACATTCTCCTGGTGGACGCCCTGGTGGATAGCGGAATAACGCTGGATCACCTGGTTCAACAGATGTTGTTGCGAGAGCCGAAGACGCTGCGGACCGTCGCCTTGGTGGATCGGCAAGACCGCCGGAAAGTTGATTTCCGCCTGGACTACGCGGGCTTCCAGTGGACAGGCAACCTTCTGGTCGGATACGGGTTAGGAAAAGATGGGCGTTATCGGAATCTGCCCTATGTGGCGGAACT
Source organism: Acidobacteria bacterium RIFCSPLOWO2_02_FULL_61_28 (assembly GCA_001767035.1). Taxonomy (GTDB): domain Bacteria; phylum Acidobacteriota; class Terriglobia; order 2-12-FULL-54-10; family 2-12-FULL-54-10; genus 2-02-FULL-61-28. The sequence goes on along the minus strand of MEKR01000007.1, from coordinate 4,055 downwards.
CTCGCCGGAGGGAACGGAATAGAAAAGCAAGGGCTGGAGAAAGTAACTCAGGGGGCTCAGGAGTAGAGTGAACTCGACCGTCAAAACCGTCGTATTTTGGGTAGTCATGCTGGCTACCGCATTGCTGCTCTGGCAGGTGGTGAAAACCGGAACCCCTTCCAGGGAGCGGGAGCTCTCGTTTACCGATTTCATCACGAATATCGAGCAGGGAAACATTTCCGAGGTAACCATCTTTGGCAACAATGAAGTCCGCGGCCAGTTCAAGAAGGACAATATGCGCCTGAAGACCGTGGTCCCCAACGATTACCCGGACCTGATCCGAATCCTGCGCGAAAAAGGCGTCATCATCACCGTCAAGGAAAGCTCGACCAGTACCTGGGTGAGTATCCTGGTGAACGCTTCTCCCTTCCTGCTGCTGATCGGTTTCTGGATTTTCATGATGCGGCAGATGCAGACCGGCGGCAACAAAGCCCTCTCGTTCGGCAAGAGCCGCGCCCGCCTGCTCACCTCGCAACAGAAAAAGATCACCTTCAAAGACGTGGCCGGGGTGGACGAGGCCAAGGAAGAGCTTCAGGAGATTATCGAGTTTCTGCGCGACCCTCAGAAGTTTCAGAAACTCGGCGGCCGCATCCCGAAAGGAGTCCTGTTGGTCGGGCCGCCCGGAACGGGCAAGACCTTGCTGGCGCGCGCCGTCGCGGGCGAAGCCAATGTGCCGTTTTTCTCGATCAGCGGCTCCGACTTCGTGGAAATGTTCGTCGGCGTGGGCGCCAGCCGCGTCCGCGACCTGTTTGAGCAGGGCAAGAAAAACGCGCCGTGCATCATCTTCATTGACGAAATTGACGCCGTGGGCCGCCATCGCGGCGCGGGCCTCGGCGGCGGGCACGACGAGCGCGAGCAGACACTCAACCAGTTGCTGGTCGAGATGGACGGCTTTGAGTCGAACGAAGGCGTCATCCTGATGGCCGCCACGAACCGCCCCGACGTGCTCGATCCGGCGCTGCTCCGCCCGGGGCGCTTTGACCGGCGCGTGGTGGTCCCTCGGCCCGACGTCAACGGGCGCACCGGCATCTTGCAGGTGCATATCCGCAAAGTTCCAGTCGCCGAAGACGTGGACCTGACCGTGATCGCCCGCGGCACGCCGGGATTCTCCGGGGCCGACCTCGCCAACGTCGTGAACGAAGCCGCCTTGATCGCCGCGCGCCAGGGCCGCAAGGCCGTCATCATGGCCGATTTTGAGATGGCGAAGGACAAGGTCTTGATGGGCGTCGAGCGCCGCTCGCTGATCCTGAGCGAGGAAGAAAAGAAAACGACGGCCTACCATGAAGCCGGTCACGCGATCCTGGCAACGCTGCTGCCGCACGCCGATCCGGTGCACAAAGTGACCATTATCCCGCGCGGCCTGGCGTTGGGCGTAACGATGCAGTTGCCGGTAGACGACAAGCACAACTACTCGAAGGATTATCTGGATAGCCAGCTCACCGTGATGATGGGCGGGCGCGTGGCCGAGGAATTGTTCCTCAAACAAAAGACCACCGGCGCCGGCAACGACATCGAGCAGGCTACCGAAATCGCGCGGAAAATGGTCTGCGAGTGGGGCATGAGCGAACTTGGGCCTATCACTTACGGCAAGAAAGAAGAACAGATTTTCCTCGGCCGCGAGATCGCCCAGCACCGCGACTACAGCGAGAATACGGCGGTCCAGATTGACCAGGAAGTCCGGCGCATCCTGGATGCCGCCTACCAACAAGCGACGGCCGTTATCACGGAAAGCCGCGAATGCCTCGTCCGCATCGCCGAAGCCTTGCTCGAGCGCGAGGTGCTCGACGCGCGCGATGTGAAGCTCCTGATCGAGGGACAGCCGCTGCCGCAGCTTGCCGTGAAGAAGCCGGTGGAAGCGCCGGCCGAAACGCAGCGCGTCTTGAAACCCGGCATTGTGCGCAGTCCCGACAAGCCACTGGCCGAGGGCGAAAAGCCCGCCCACGCCTAGAAGCAGAAGTCAGAAGTCAGGAGTCAGAAGCCAGACGCCTGGCCCAGACTGCTCCTCTCCACGGAACCATTGCCTCCCATTCGCCGCCGGCATTTTCAACTTCAGCTACGAACCCGCGTTCTGACTCTCGGGGAGCAGACTCGGGTGATGGGCATTCTGAACGTCACGCCGGATTCTTTCTCCGAGCGCGGGCGGTACTTTGACCGCAAAGCTGCCATTGCTCGCGGACTGGAAATCGAGCGCGAAGGGGCGGACATCCTCGACATCGGCGGCGAGTCCACGCGACCCGGCGCTCTCCCTGTGGACGAGGAGGAAGAACTCGACCGCACCATCCCCGTGATCGAAGCCCTGCGAAAGAAAGGGCTGCGTATCCCCATTTCGATTGACACGTACAAAGCGCGGGTCGCCGAACGCGCCCTCGCCGCCGGCGCGGAGATCGTCAACGACATCAGCGGTCTCCGCTACGATGATTCCCTCGCCGCAGTGATTCGCCGTTACCGGGCCGGTGTGGTGCTGATGCACCTGCGCGGAACGCCTCGCACGATGCAGCAAATGCCTCCCGTCCGGGACATCGTTTCCGCTGTGCGACGCGGCCTCGCCGCTTCGCTACGACGGGCTTTGCGCGCGGGGATTCGCAGGCAGCAAATCGTGTTGGACCCTGGAATTGGTTTTGGGAAAAAAAGCGAACAGAATTTTGAACTCCTGGCGAAGCTCTCCC
>MEKR01000007.1:1203-1307 GCA_001767035.1 Acidobacteria bacterium RIFCSPLOWO2_02_FULL_61_28 | reverse complement strand
GAAGTCGTTTCTCCGAGCCGCGACCCATTCGGCAAGCTCAGGGCAGGCCGCAAGGGAGCGGGCATTATCAGGAAAACAAGAATTTCATTCTGTTCCAGAAGAAC
>MEKR01000007.1:965-1173 GCA_001767035.1 Acidobacteria bacterium RIFCSPLOWO2_02_FULL_61_28 | reverse complement strand
CCGCGATTCTAAACGGCGCCCACCTCGTGCGCGTCCACGACGTCCGGCAGATGCTGCCGGTCGTCCGAATTGCCGACCGCCTGCTCACCTATGGCGTGGCCCAATGCGTACACCAAAGCCGCTCGACGTGACCCTGAATCCGCCGTTTCCGTCCGGCAGAATAGCTTCGCTCTCCGGGGCCACTGTCCAGCCGAGATTGCCGCCCCTT
>MEKR01000007.1:460-861 GCA_001767035.1 Acidobacteria bacterium RIFCSPLOWO2_02_FULL_61_28 | reverse complement strand
GATTCCAGTGATGGGATATTCCCGATACAGCGATACATCGAACCACCCTTTTTGGGGTCTGCCGTTAGGGTGACTCAGTACGACTCGGCCATCACTGAGTGTGAAGTATATAACCGGAGGCGGATATTCTTTCCTCATGTCCCCATACGAAAAAAATCCATCTCGTTGGTTCATGTGCAATGCCCACGGCTGTTGACAGTCAGCAACGAAGGATTCTCCTGCTCCGACTTCCGGCACCGAATACTCCGATGTCGAGATGTAGCCATTGAGCGCCAGAGTGTATTGACCTGCAAATACGGCCTTATTACCCCTGCACTCAACCTGCACGTTTCGTATCGGCAGTTGCCCATTGTTCACCACCAGGAATCGACCACTGGACGGCGCGAATCCTATCAAGGGAG
>MEKR01000007.1:0-392 GCA_001767035.1 Acidobacteria bacterium RIFCSPLOWO2_02_FULL_61_28 | reverse complement strand
GGCTTTGCCCAGATGGACCAGCGTGATTTTTTCGCACCTGCTTGGGCTTGCGATTGTCCTGATTGTGATGTTAACTGTGGCGTGGATCGTGGTGATGTGGACTTACTAGGGACTATGTTCTTTTGAGACTTCTTGCGCCGATTCCTTCTGCGCTGCGCGGCAGTCTTCATGAGCTTTCACTTCAACCGAACGACATTTCGCTTTTCACTCTATCACAAGAACAGCGGCGCCATGACCAGCGTGATGGTCGAGAGCAGCTTGATCAGGACGTGCAGCGACGGCCCGGCCGTATCCTTGAACGGATCACCGACCGTGTCGCCGACCACGGCAGCCTTGTGCGGGTCGGATTTCTTGCCGCCGTACGCGCCCGTCTCGATGTATTTCTTGGCGTT
>MEKR01000006.1 GCA_001767035.1 Acidobacteria bacterium RIFCSPLOWO2_02_FULL_61_28 | reverse complement strand
GAGCATTGGAATCTTGTGTTTGTTTGGGATTCGGAATTTGGAATTTTGAATTTGGGCTTTGGAGATGGTTTAGGATTTAGGTTTTGGAATTTAGGATTTAAGCATTTCTATGCTGGACAAGAACCGTTGCCTGGAAATTTTCGCCGAACTGCTGAAATACAGCGATGCCGATGAGACCGAGCTGATCGTCGGCGGCGGCACGCATGAGCTGACGCGCTTCGCCAACAACGCCATTCATCAGAATGTGGCCGAGGAAGGCTACGTCCTCTCGGTTCGCACCGTGTACGGCACCCGCACGGCCCGCGCCACCACCAACAAGTTCGATTCCGAGAGCCTGCGGCGCGTCGTCGCCGAATCCGCCAGTTTGGCCCGGCAGCAACAACTCGATTCGGAATTGCTGCCGATGCCGGGGCCGCAGGACTACCGCGCGGTGGAGCGATTTGTGGAGGCCACCGCAGCGGTTACCGCCACCGAGCGCGCGCAAGCCGTGCGGAGTGCGATTCAAATCGCGGAGAAGCACGGCCAGACGGCCGCCGGAACCTTCTCGACCGGCGCGGGCGTGTACGCGCTTCTGAACTCGCGGGGACTGGCTGCCTATTATTCCGAAACGCGCGCCGAGTTCTCGATCACCACGCTGGCATCGAACAGCTCCGGCTGGGCCAAGAAGACTTCGCCCGACGTGCGGGAGATTGACGCCGCGGCCCTGGCGGCACGCGCCGCCGAGATTGCCGTGCTCAGCCGCGACCCCGGAGAATTGCCGCCCGGCAAGTACGTCACGATTCTGGAGCCGGCGGCGGTCCTCGATCTGGTGGGTTTCCTGTTCTGGGATTTTTCCGGCCAGGCCGTGCGAGACCAGCGCAGCTTCCTGACCGGACGCCTCCGCGAAAAGCTCTTCGGCGCGAACATTCAGATCAGCGACGACGCCTATCATCCGCTCCAGTTCGGCGCGCCGTTTGACGGCGAAGGCATCCCCCGGAAGGTGCTTCCGCTGGTCGAAAGCGGAGTCGTGAAGGGACTGACCTACTCTCGCCAGACCGCAAAGGCGATGGGAGCGGAGCCGACCGGGCACGGTTTTCCGCTTCCGAACGAGGTGGGCGAAGCGCCCATGAACATCGTCGTTGCCGGCGGCCCGCACACCGTCGCGGAGATGATCGCCTCGACCGAGCGCGGCGTCCTGGTGACGCGCCTGTGGTACATCCGCGAAGTGGACCCGTACAAAAAAATTGTCACCGGGATGACGCGCGACGGAACCTTCTACGTCGAGAACGGCAAGATCAAACAGGGCATCCGCAACTTCCGCTTCAACGAAAGCCTGATTGACTTGCTCGGTTGCGCCGAGATGCTCGGGCCGGCCGAGCGCGCTTCGGGCGAAGAAGCGGCGCCCATGGTCGTGCCGGCGCTCAAAGTCTCTTCCTTCAATTTCACGGAAGTCACCAAGTTCTGAAAAACTTCGGTGCGTGGTAACCGAGATAACCACACCCGCACGACGCCACTCCATCCCCATTGTCCCGAGAGGAACTTCACCGAAGTCACGAAATTGTCGAACCCTTCGGAAGAGTCCTGAGGATGCGAACGCTCTCGGATTCGTGTACAATCCGCTTCGGTACAAAATTCCTTTGGGGGAAGAGCTATCCTCCCAATGATCCCGAAACCGGAAGAAAGCAAGGAAGCTGCTGCCGCGCGCGCGGCGCCGGAGCCGCCACGCCAGCAGAGCCCGTTCGCTCTTGATAGGAAGTTTCTCATCGTCCTGGCCATGCTCGTATTGGGATTGCCCGTATTCGTGGTTTTGTTTTCGCCGCCGGTTGCCGGCGGATTGATCCTGTGGCATCAGATCGGGCTTTACCGGCAAGACGGGCGCTGGCGCGCCTTTTCCCTTTTCGAGTTGGCGACGAATACGGTGGATCGGGATCTGACCGACAAGCTCCGCTGGCCCGCTCTTTCCTTGTGCAGCGATACCGGGAGAAACCGGGAGCCGGCAGAGAATCCCAACGGACTGTCCGGCCAGAGGATCCCCGTGGGGATCGAAGGAGGCTGCGCGGAATTGGGCCCCGCGCAATCCTGGCTGCTCCGCCCCAACGCTTCCTCCGGATGGCACCGCAATCTGGTGCGCGTGCTCCGATTCATCCCGGTTTCCAGTTTGCTGTTCCTGGTAGGTCTGACGATTTCTTACGTGTTCCGGCTGATCGAAATTGGAAGGCGTGCAGGCAAGCCATCCCCCGCTCCCCCGCCGGCGGCGACCGGCTCCGGCATTACCCCGAGACGCGTCAGTCCCTCCCAGGAATCCGGGGTCCATCGTCTGAAAGAATAGGCGAAAGAATGGCCGAAAGAATAGCGCGCGACTGCCGGTCTCCTATTTTTCGGGCGCAGGAAAGGAAAGAATGCGGTATGCTGAAAGTCCTGAAGAGAGGTGGGCTATGGAATTAACTCATCTACGCGGTTGCGGCACGGCGCTGGTCACGCCCTTCCAGCAGGACGGCAGACTCGATGAGGCGGCGGTGCGCCGCCTGGTCCGGCGACAGTTGGAGGAAGGGATTGATTTCCTGGTTCCTTGCGGGACTACGGGCGAAAGCCCGGTCCTGACCGCCGAGGAACATGCGCGGGTCATCGAGATCACGCTCGAAGAGGCCCGCGGAAAAGTGCCGGTGATCGCGGGCGCCGGCGGCAACAACACCCGCCGGGTCTGCGAACAGGTTCGCCAGACCGAACGCCTCGGCGTGGACGGCATCCTCTCGGTCTCGCCGTATTACAACAAGCCGACCCAGGAAGGGCTGTACCAGCACTTTCGCGCCATCGCCCAGTCCACCAGTCTTCCGGTGATCGTCTACAACGTTCCGGGCCGAACCGGCTGCAATATCGAGCCGGCCACGCTGGTCCGCCTCGCCGAGATTCCGAACATTTTGGGCGTCAAGGAAGCTTCCGGAAACGTGGTGCAGATCGGGGAAATTCTGCGGCGCCTTCCGGAGCGCTTCCGAGTGATTTCGGGAGACGATTCGGTCACGCTGCCGCTGCTGGCGATGGGGGCCTGCGGCGTGATCTCGGTGGTCTCGAACGTCGTCCCGCGGGAGATGACCGAAATGGTCTCGCTCTGCCATCGGGGCGATTTGCGGGCCGCCCGGCGCATCCATTATCGTCTGCTGCCGCTGATGCAAGTCCTCTTCATCGAGACCAGTCCGATCCCGGTCAAAGCGGCGCTGGCGGCGCTCGACCTGGTTCAGCCCGTCTATCGCCTCCCCTTGGTCCCGATGCAGCCGGAGACGCACGCCAAGCTGCTCAAGGTTTTGGAAGACCTGGAATTGCCGGCAGCTAAGGAAAAACAATATGCGGCTGGCGGAGCAGATTGAACGCCTCTTCGAGCAGCAAACCACCACTTACGGGCCGGAATTTTTTGACGCCTTCCAAGAGCTGAAGCAACAGCTCAACAGCGGCGCGGTGCGCGCCGCCGAACCTGATCCGGACCAGCCCTCCGGCTGGAAGGTCAACCCGTGGGTCAAGAAGGGCATCCTGCTCGGATTCCGCATTGGCCAAATCGAAAACATGTCCGTGGACGGGAAGCTCCCGTTCTTTGACAAGCACACGTTTCCCCTGAAAAAAATCGCGCTGGCCAGCGGCGTGCGGATCGTTCCCGGCGGCTCCTCCATCCGCGACGGCTGCTACGTGGGCCAGGGAGTTACCTGCATGCCGCCCATGTACATCAACGCCGGCGCCTACGTGGACGACGGCACCATGATTGATTCCCACGCCCTGGTCGGCTCCTGCGCGCAGGTCGGCAAACGCGTGCATCTGAGCGCCGGGAGCCAGCTTGGCGGCGTGCTCGAACCCGTCGGCGCGATGCCCGTCATTGTCGAGGACGAGGTCCTGGTGGGAGGCAATTGCGGCGTCTATGAAGGAACCGTGGTCAAGACGCGGGCCGTGCTCGGCGCGGGGACGATCCTCACCGGCTCGACTCCCGTCTACGACCTCGTGCGCGGCCAGATAATCCAGCGACAAGGCGAGAACCCGCTGGTCATTCCCCCCGAAGCGGTGGTCGTGCCCGGCTCGCGGGCGATTGCGGCCGGGCAGGGCAAGCAGTGGAACCTCTCCCTCTACACGCCCGTCATCGTCAAGTACCGGGACGCGAAAACGAATCAGTCCATCCGGCTGGAAGATTTTCTGCGCTAGGGCATTTTCAGGGTTGCTGTATAGCGAGGCACCCTCGTAAGGGCATGGCTTCAGCCATGCCGAGAAGAAGCATCTTTCCCGGTGGGCTTTAGCCCCTGAGGTACGTCCCTCAGCGGCTGAAGCCGCAAGGAAGAAGAATGCATGGGCACGCCTTACGGCACGACTGAAGTCGTGCCCTTACGTTTCTCCCACTCTACACCAATGCTGAAAATGCTCTAGGGACGGAATTAGCAACGGAGACACAGAGGCACAGAGAAATTCTTGCTAAGAAAAACAAGAAAGCACGACCTTGTCGGACAGAGAAAAAACCCGGAAGACGGGAGTCAGAATGCGACCGCGGATGTTTTCTTCTGACTTCTGACTTCTGACTCCTAACTTCTGACTTCTGCTTCTCTGTGTCTCCGTGCCTCTGTGGCTATCTCATGCTTTGTGTTCGGTCGTATGCTTGGTGAGCGGAGGAACGTAGTCCCGGAGCAGGTGCAGCATCTCGTCAGGGATCGGGACGGGCTTGAATTCCGGACGCTTTACGCAGACCACACGGTAATGCGCCTCGGCGGCGACTTCGTCGTGTCCGTGCCGGCGCAACTCCAGGTTGAACACCATGCCGGTTTGGGTCCGCTTGTTGACCCAGGACGTGATCTCCACCAACTCCCCTTCCGGAACCGGCTTGCGAAACCGGCACCAGACCTCGACCCGCGGGAAGCCGATCCCATACCGCCGAAACAGATCCGCCCGCGAATGCCCCAGGGAAAGGAACAACTCTTCCTCGGCGATTTCAAAGAGCCGGAAGAAATTTCCGTAGTAAACGATCCCCGCCGAGTCACAATCGGACCAGTAAATGCGAATCTTCGTCTTGAATTTTTTAATTGCCGCCTCCTTGGAGTTGCTCAGAATACGCCCGCTATGAACCGCCGTGCTCCAAAAACTTTCTCCCCCGTTTCCTTGCAGGTCCCTCGGTTCGGGTCAGGGTAAATAGAGCAGGCATGGCTTCTCTTCCCTGTTCCCTATTCCCTGTTCCCTCTCTTGTCCCGCCTCTACCATTTATACCGGCTTTGCGCTTCCGGTCAAGAGTCTTTCAGTCAGAGACGAGGGACGAGGGGCAAGTGACGAGCCAATCCGAACCGCGAGTCAGAGCCCCGACCGCAAGGGAGGGGTGGTTTGAATCCAAGCGGTTTCGGTTGCGGCGCGGATTCACAGATTGGCGGGGGATTTCGATTTGGGTTTTTTCAAGGCGGAGTGGACCAGGGCGAGGAAGTCGGAGATGCTCGACGGCTTGCTGATCACGAAGTCCACGTCAGAGGCATGCCAGGCGCGGAGGGGCCAGCCGGTGCTGAGGATGACCGGCAGATGCTGTTTCTTGGCGACAGTGGCCACTTCCCATCCCGAACCCGCCGGCAATTCAGCGTCGGTAATAACCAAATCAAAGGACTCCTGCTCGAGCAGGCGGCAGGCCTCGTGACCGTCGGCGGTCGCGACAATCTCATAGCCTTGCTGGCGGAGGATCGCACACCGCAAGAGGGCCAGCGCTTCATGATCTTCTACCAGCAGTATGCGGGGCATGGGCATGGAATCAGTGACGAGTGACGAGTCACCAGCAAGCCCGAAACTACATGTGGATGCTCGTCACTGGTCACTTTTCACTCGTCACTTCTCTACCGGATCGGGACAGGACGTCTGCTGCGGATCGCCGGTTGAGCCGAGTGCAACTCCCGGGCCGCTACCGGAAAAGCCAGCGCGAGAGTGGCGCCGCGTCCGGGACGGTGGACGAGCGTGATGTCTCCTCCGCTGCGCCTCACCAAACTACGGACCAGAGACAGTCCCAGGCCGCGGTGTCCGCTCTTGGTGGAATAGCGCGTGTCGAAGATTTTTTCTTGCATCTCCTTCGAGATGCCACCGCCGGTGTCGGAAACCTCCAGGATCACCCGGCCGTTTTCCACCTTGCCTGAGATGTCGAGTGTTCCGCCGGTCGGCATGGCCTGCACCGCGTTCCAAACCAAGTTATTCAGGCAGCGCGACAGCAGCGTGGCATTGGTCCGCATGGTTGGGAGTCCCTCCACGTGCGTCTCGACCCGGACATGGGGGGCGCGCAGCGGCAAGAGCGCCGCCTGCAATACCTCCTGAACGATGGCGGCCGGGTCTGTGCGTTCCAGCGGCAAGTGTTCCTCGCCAAAGAGCGCGAAGTTCTGGACGATGGAGATCAGGGTCTCGGCTTGCGCCAGGGCTCCCTCCAGGGCCGCACGGTAGGGAGCCAGTTGCGGGCTTCCGTTGCCCACGATCGCGGCGGCGGCGCTGATCGTCTCCATCAGATTGCCGAAGTCATGGGCGATCCCCTGGACCATTTCATTCAGAAAGACATCGCGCTCGGTTTGGTGGCGCTCCCGGCGCAATTGTTCCCGAAGCTCCCGCAATTCCGCCTGACACCAGGACCCGGAAGACTTGGTGTGCCGGAGGTCGTCATAGAGCGAGACCAGTGCGCGGGCCAGGCGCGCACGCCCCGCCCTAAGGGTGTACATGCGATCGTGATGGAAAACTTCGATCCCCGCCTCTTCGACAGCAGGGTCTCCCGACGCGCCGTTCAGAAGCGCCACCTGGACGCATCGCAACAGCTCTTGCGGTTGAAAGGGAGCAAACAGAAAATAATCGGCGCCACTTTCCAGCCCGCGCGCCAGGGCCGCTTCCTCCCACGCCGAGGTGACCAACAAAATGGGGATCGTTTTCCCTTGGGGATCGGATCGGAGCATGCGGCAGAGCTGATACGCATCCGCTACCCCTTGGTCTACACCCTGGGAATGGAGTCCGGGGAGCGCATCCGCCGCCTCCAACCCCTCGGTAACCCGGGACGAGCCTTCCCCAACAACGATCATCAGATCCACCTTTTCCTCCGACAACAATTCGCAGGCTCTTGCCGGGTTGGTGGTCTGAGCAGTCATGTAGCCGCTGGAGCGCAGTTCGCGCTGCATCGAAGCTGCCAGGCCCCGTTTCGACTCTGCTATCAGAATTCGTTCCATTCGCCGTGACACCATCGGGATTCTCCGCGGGGCACCGCCTTCCCTTCCTCCCAGGCCCCCTGAGACAAGGCGTTGGAGGGCAGGCCACGCTCACTCCCGAATTCAAGATTCGCAATTACCTCTCCGAAGCTTGTTGTTATTGGGAAACCAAGGGGTTAGCGGGAAATCGCGCCTGGGTTTGATGACCAGATTGGAACGAACTTCCCGAATTGGGACGAAATGGGACGCGCCCTCGTGGCCATGCCCCATCGCCGCGGTAGCCCATTCATGCCGTCAACGGTGACGAAGGCATCTGCACGGCCTGACCGCCTGCTTTGTTTATGATGATGGAATTCGCTGTGATTGCCGAATTCTCTTGGCTTCTATCGCGGAGCGCTTGACCGGCCGCGGGGAATTCGCTAGTCTGGAATGCGAGTAATGATGCACCCCTGCGTGTGGCGCTATCGTCTAGGGGTTAGGACGTGAGATTCTCAATCTCAAAACCCGGGTTCGATTCCCGGTAGCGCTACCAAATCTTTTCGTTTCTCGAAGCACCCGAAAACTGCGGTTTTCAGCTAGAAGCGATACGCGAACTCCACGTAGCCGAACCGGGCGTGCTTGCCGTTGGGATAGGTGCTCGAGGTCACCGCCTTGCCTTGCGCCTGAGCGAAGTACATCCCGACGCTGGAATGAGCATTGACCTGAATGTCGGCGCTCAAGTCAAACAGCGTTGCCAGGCCGCGATTTCCACCGCTCGGCCTCCCGACATAGCCGAAGGTCCAGGGTTGGAAGGCGCCCCCGCCCTGGTACCAGAGGTCGTTCCGATTCCCAAGCCGCAGCGAGTGTACGTCGGTTCGGAGCGTAACCTTCGCGTGCGGCCGCAGGATCAACTCGCCAAACAGGTCCTGGTTATTCATCATGTTGTAGAACGGAAAGCGCGCATAGATGCGGGGCGTCGGGAGGATCTGGAAGAAGGTGTTGTGCGAATCATCGTTGGGGTTTCCATCACCGCTCCCGTAGGAATACCCCGCGCGAATCCACGGCTTGAGCGCTTGGATCGAGGGTTGATACCCGCCCTCCACGGCGACGGCGCCCGCCCGATGATCCAGAGCCCCCCACGTGCCCGTCTGCAAGGCGCCCCAGAACAATACGTCGAACTTCCCCGCCCCGCTATCGAAAACGTGCAGATAATTGCCGCCGGCTGTGGTAATGCGGATGTTGCCCATGTCCCCGCGCCGCGCCAGGAGCGACCGGTTATCCGTCTTCAGCACGCTGCGCCAGTCGTGATACTGAATGGCAAACAGGCGCCACTCTCCGCTGCTCTTCTTTCCCACGACGGGCCGGGTAAGGGCCACCGAGAACAGGCCGATGTCCAGCTCGCCCCAGCCGTCCACCTGAAAAACGCCGCGGGTCGGACGGGCGGCCAGCAGGGTGAAGTTCGTGTTGGGTTTGTTGTAAACATACTGCGCTCCATCGAGGCTCCGCCACACATGCGTAAAGGCGAAGTTCCCGATCAGGCGGTGGGCAATGCGGTCCCGCTTCAGTGCGGCCAGAGTCGCGTCCTTGGGGGTGGTTTCAGCCCCGTCCAGGAACTCGAATCTCCCCAATCGCAGGCTGTGCGCCTCGTTGCCGCCGAGCCCCTTCAATCGCAGGTAGCCCTGCCGGAAAAAGACCATTGCAGCGTTCCGCGAGCGGTCGTTGGAGACGAAATAGCTCGCGCCCAGACCCAGTTGCCCTTGCGCTCCCGGAGCCACGGCGTTGTCGGGAAGTCCGAGCAAGATCGGGGCGGCCAGTTCGGCCTGCCAGTCGAAATTCCTGGTCTGCTGGCCGAAGCTCAGGCGGAGCAACGAGCCGGAAAAAGCGTAGGCGTTCTCCGCCGTGCCATCTTTGAACCAATCCCAGGTTTCCACGCGCGTGCGGAAATTTCCAGTGAGCGTAACCGGACCGATCTTGACCGGCTGTGGCGGCGCTTGCGCCTGAACGTATTCCGCGCTCAAGGTAATTGCTGCCAGCAAGAGCGGGAGTGTCCATCTGCTCATTTTCTTAGACCCCATAAGACCTCCTTATAAATGCGGCCACCTGTGCCAATCGCAAAGTATAGGCTCTAGGGACCCAGATTTCCAGGCAAACGGGGCGGAATCCCCCGGGTTGCCAGAGGTAACTATTTTGCCAAGTCCGAGGCGCGCTGAAAAGAAACACTTGTGGTTCAAACCGCCGGGAAATCGACCTGCCATTAACCAGGGACACACACACGAACACCCACCCCTCCTGTATCTTTGCTTCAGCGATTTGCTTGTGCTGTAATTACCGGGGTTATAGAACGCCGTAGCCACTCCGGTGTGCGCTCGCGTTTCTTGAGAGAAACAATGCCGTACCAACATTCGACACCGACTTCATTCCCAGGCTACCACTGCGTGGTTCTTGTAAGCGGCGGCGTCGATTCTGCGGCTTGCGTTGATTTCTACCAGCGAGAACGCCTCGCAGTCAGCGGAATACATTTGATTTACGGGCAGCCTGCTGCGCGCCAAGAAGCGGCCGCCGCTACAAGCGTTGCCCATCACTACGGGATACCACTTAGTCACGTCCAGCTCGTCGGTGCACGTCCCAAGTCAGATGGTGAACTCCTTGGGCGGAACGCTCTTTTTCTGTTCACGGCCTTGATGGAACTGGAAGCTCGCTCGGCGATCCTTGCACTTGGCATTCATTCGGGAACTCCCTACTACGACTGCTCGCCCAACTTTCTCTCCACCATCCAAGCTATCGTCGATGGTCAGTGCGACGGACGCATCCGGGTTGCGGCCCCATTCCTCGAATGGACGAAGAAGGAGATCTGGGACTACTGCCTCCAACATCGGGTACCCATTGAACTCACCTATAGTTGCGAAAGGGGCCTAGTATTACTACGTTAAGTGTTGACACAACCGAGAAGCGCTGCTATGTTTTGGGCATGACCGAAGCTCAGGCGGTGCGTTGTCGGAAGC
>MEKR01000005.1 GCA_001767035.1 Acidobacteria bacterium RIFCSPLOWO2_02_FULL_61_28 | reverse complement strand
GATTTCGTAGCACAAGGAGGACGAATATGCGACCTGTTTTGGTAATGACGATTGCGGCGGTAGTCGGTCTGGGGGGCGCCACCGTGCAGGCCCAATCGTGGCAAATGCCCGCCGACAGCCAGCGCTGCCCGTCCAAGTGGGGCGCCGGGGATCAGCGCGGTTCCGGTAACTGGATGAAGCCCGAAACGGTTCTGCGGGCCGCGAAGTTGATCCGAACCGGCGAGGTGTTCGAGCTGGGGGCGGTGCTTTCTCCCGATCCGAACGAATTGTTCTTCAACTTCGGCCGTTCGTACAACATTTACACCAAGCCTTCTCTCCCCGTCCCGAACGTACGCACTTCCAACGAGGAGCTGATCGTCACGGAGTTGGGGCAGATCGGCACGCAGTTCGACGGTTTCTCCCACCAGATGTGGGGCGACAGCTTCTACAATTGCTTCAAGTTCGGCGACCAATTTACCCGAGCCGGTTTCAAGAATCTCGGGGTCGAGAAGGTCGGGACGCTCATGACGCGGGGTGTGTTGATTGACGTCGCCGCCTTGAAGGGCGTGGCGGTTCTGCCCGAGAGCTACGCCATCACGACGGACGATTTACAACAGGCGCTGGCGCGGGAAAAGATGACCCTCCAGCCCGGTGATGCAGTCCTCATCCACACCGGCTGGGGCGGGTTGATCGGCAAGGATAATGCACGCTACGTGAGGACCTCTCCGGGCATCAGCGTGGCGGCGGGAGAGTGGCTGGTAAAACAGGACCCCATGATCGTGGCGGCGGATAATTGTTGCATCGAGCCTAGAACCACCCAGCCGTCCTTGAACGAGATACATGCCATGATGCTGATCCAGCACGGCATCCATCTCCTCGAGAATCTGAAGCTGGAGGGGCTGGCGGCGGCGCGCGCCTATGAGTTCGCCTTCGTGGTCCAGCCGCTGAAACTCAGAGGCGGCACCGGTTCCACGGTGGCGCCGGTCGCCATCCGCTGACGGGTAAGGAACAGAATTCTCCATTGCGGTCGTGCCTCCGTTGCAAGAGCTGCTACACCATTTTTGGAGTTGCGGTAGAGCGCTTTCGTCAGGCCACGACTTTAGTCGTGCCGGAACGAGCGACCGAAGCGGAGGGGGCTTCAGCCCCTGAGGACTGACCCTCAGCGGCTAAAGCCGATCGGTTGGCCAGTCTTCTTCGGCATGGCTGAAGCCATGCCCTGACGAAACATCACTATTTGGCAACTGTGAAAATGGTCTACACAAACCGAGAATCAGGTGAGGTGGAACTATCCGTAATGCAAGGAGGACGAAAATGCGGCCTGTTGTGGTGCTGACCATCGCGGTGTTGTTCGGCATTGGGAACGCCACCCTGAAGGCCCAATCGTGGCAAATGCCCGCCGACAGCCAGCGGTGCCCATCCAAGTGGGAGGCAGGCGACCAGCGCGGTTCCGGGAACTGGATGAAGCCGGAAACGGTTCTGCGCGCAGCCAAATTGATCCGAACCGGCGAGGTTTTCGATCTCGCACAGGTACTTTCTCCCGACCCGAAGGAATTGTTCTTGAACGCCGGGCGCGTCTACAACATTTATACCAAGCCCTCCCTCCCCGTGCCGAACACGCGCACAGGCAACGAGGAACTGGTCGTCACGGAGCTCGGCCAGGTCGGCACGCAGTTTGACGCTTTCCCGCACCAAATGTGGGGCGACAGCTTTTACAATTGCTTCCAGTTCGGGGATCTCTTTACTCGGAACGGATTCCAGAAGCTCGGGGTCGAGAACGTCGGCCCGCTCATGACGCGGGGCGTGTTGATTGACGTCGCCGCGTTGAAGACCGTGGAGATGCTGCCCGAGGGCACCATCATCACGCCGGAGGATTTACAGCAGGCTCTGGCGCGGGAAAAGATGACGCTCCAGCCCGGCGATGCGATCCTCATCCACACAGGCTAGGGCAAGCTGGTCGGCAAGGAGAATGATCGCTACGGGAGAACTTCGCCCGGCATTGGCGTGGCGGCGGGGGAGTGGTTGGCGCGGCAGGACCCCATGCTCATCGGAGCGGACAATTCTGGCGTCGGGGCCAGGGTTTCTGACCTGCAATTGACCCGGCCGCCGCTTGCGGAGCAGCCCGCTTTCGAGATTCATGCCATGATGCTGATCCAGCACGGCATCCATCTCTTGGAGAATCTGAAGCTGGAGGGGCTGGCGGCGGCGCGCGCCTACGAGTTCGCCTTCGTGGTCCAGCCGCTGAAACTCAAGGGCGGCACCGGTTCCACGGTGGCGCCGATCGCCATCCGCTGACGGGTAAGGAAGAGAATGTTCCATTGGGTCGTGCCTCCGTTGCACGAAGACAGACACGCTCGATGAAGGGGTGCCTCATGCTGGTGAAGAAAGCCTGCTGGATTTCCTGGATTGTGATCGGAGTGTCGCTCGGAGTCGCAACCGCGCAAACCCGTCTTGATCAGGTGACGGTCCATCTGTCCTTTCGAGTCACAGTGGGGGACAAGGTTTTGGAGCCGGGCGAATACAGAATCCGGCAGGTGAACGATAACCTCGTTCAGATTATCCGGAACGCCAGCGGCGCGGGACAATCGAGCGTGGAAGCCCCGGTCGTCCAGGTCATCACCGAGTTCAACGATCCCGCCAAAGAGACTAAGGTGATCTTTCACCGCTTCGGAGACGACTATTACTTTGACAAAATGTCGCTGCAAGGAAAAGGGTACGGGTACCTGTTCCTCCAGCCGGAGGGCTTGAAGGCAAGAGAGCGCGAGCGCCGCGAGTCCCCCGCGCTGTCGGGAAAATACGAACAGGTGTCCGGTTAAACTACGGTGGGGAAAGTGGGAAAAGCCCGCCCCCCAGGAGTGAATCCGATCAGAGCTAGACCGTTTTCAGATTTGGTGTAGAGGGATGTGATCTGGTCAGGGCATGGCTTCAGCCATGCCGAAACGAAGCCTTATTGCGGATGGGCTTTAGCCCCTGAGGTATGTCCCTCAGCGGCTGAAGCCGCAAGGAGGAGTTGATTTTGCACGGCTTAACGGCACGACTGAAGTCGTGCCCTGACGTCCCCACATACTCTGAACCAATGCTGAGAATGCTCTAGGAATGAGCTAACCCACACGCATTCCCGCACTACGCCAGAAGGTTTTCCAGCAGCCGATTAGGGGAGGGTTTGCAATTCTTTGCCGGGCTTGAAGCGGACCGCTTTGCCGGGCGGGATGCTGACTTCGGCGCCCGTGCGCGGGTTGCGGCCGATCCCGGTCTTGCGGGGTTTTACATTGAAAACGCCGAAGCCGCGCAGTTCGATCCGGTCGCCCCGTTCGAGGGCCTTCTTCATGGCGTCAAAGACGGTTTCGACCGCCACTTCCGCTTTGGTCTTGGTGATTCCGGTCCGATTCACCACTTCGTTCACGATGTCGAGCTTGATCACGGGATTTCTCCTATCCGCCCGAATGATTGCATGGCTCCAGCCTTTCGCGGAAAACAAACAATTTATGTTAGGAAACGGCATTCCTGCTGTCAAGGCCGGCAGGATGCGATTCTCCGACCAGCAGCTCAGCCGGAGCCTTCGGCTTCCCGGCTGGCCCGCTCGTAAGGCTTTTCCAGATACTTGTTGGCTTCCTGAAGCGCGCCCTGGGTATCGTCCTTGGTGCGGACGGCCTGCTGGTACTCGTTGATGGCGCGCTCCCGCTGGCCGGTAACGTCGAAAATCCTGCCCAGACTGATATGGCTCCAGACCTCGGTCCATTTCGGATCGAGGTCGCCGTTGAGCGCTTCGCGGAAAGCGTTGGCGGCGGACTGATAATTGCGCAAGGTAAAGAAGACCTCCCCGACGCGGTAGTGGGCGAGCGAACTGAGACGGTTGATGTCCAGGGCCTTCTGGTATTCTTCGAGCGCCGCCGTATAGTCCCGCTGCACCACGGCTTGCTCGCCGCGCGCAATCGCCACCCGCAGGCGAATCTTGTCGTTGTACTTGAGCACGCGGTCATTCGGGTCCACGATGATTCGCTTCGGGCGGCCCCGCGTCTCGATGTTGAATTCCGAAGCGCGGCCCGTGACCTGGACCCGCTGGAGCACCGGCTCGCCGTCGGTTTCGATCTCGACTTCGACCGGCATGCTGAAGACATCCATATCCTGCTCAATTTTCCCCGAAACGCGGTAGCCGTTCTGGACGCGGTAGATCACATACTCCGCCTTGAAGTCGGAAGCGCCCGTCGAGTCCATCCATTGGATGAAGAACGGTCCCACGTCCTGCGCGGAGGCTTGCGAAGCCAGCTTCTCGAAATCCTCCGTGGCGGCCCCCCGGAATGCAAACTGGTTGGCGAACTGCTGGAGCATCTTGAAAAAAGCCTCGTCGCCGATCATCCACCGGAGCATGTGGAGCGCATAACCGCTTTTGTCATAGAGCAACGATTTGTAAGCCGGGGAGAACTCGGTCAGGCGTCCGGCGCCCCGAATCGGGATGGTGTCATGGAGCAGCGCGTCAATGGACATTTCACGCAACCGTTCCTGGAGCGCCGGTTCGCCTCCCAGATGCTCCAAGTACAGCGCCTCGGAGTAGGTGGCCAGCCCGTGGTCGAGCCAAAGGTCTGCCCGCGTAGCGGGACTGACCAATCCGCGCCACCACTGCTGCGCCACCTCCTGCGCCAGGAGCCGTGTGTTCAGTTGACTCCCGATGGCGCGGGAGGCCAGGAAGATAACTTCCGGCCCGGCATAGCCCCCCAGCGAGCGGTCGTCTATCTCGATAATCGAGAGGTTCGCCACCGGCGGCGGACCGAACTTGCTGCTGAAAAAGTTGACCATCTGCGCCGCTGCTTCGCCATAAGCGCGGGCCATTTCGCGGCGGTCCTGTGCGAAGTAGACCTTCATCGTCTGGCCTTCCGCTTGAACCACTTCGGGCGGCTGCGCGAGGACGGCGATGCTCCCCGCAAACTGCGGCCGGTCAAAGGAAAAGGAATACTGCACTTTGTTGCCTTGGGGTGCAGACGGCTGCGCCTTGCCCCCGGAGACAACCTGGAACCCGGCGGGCACGGTCACGCGCAGCTCGGCCGTGTAGCGATTCGTGGCATACCCGCTGACCGGGAACCAACGGGCCGGGTAGAGCAAGTACGATCCTTCCTCACCGATATAGGCGAGCTGGACCCCCTCCACGGGGCTATGCTCGGCATCCGCCAATTGGCCTTCCAGTTCAAAGGAGATGGTAGCGGTCTGGTCCTTGGGGAGCGGCCTCCCCAGGCTGACCCGGAGCTTCAGGCCGGAGGAATCGCGCTGAACCGACAAGGGCCTTCCATCCTCGCCGGTCACATTCGTGGGAAACAGATTGGGATTGAGCTCGAACTCGACGGTGCTCACGGTCTCCAAGGCCTGTACACGCGCCTGCACCTTGGCCTTGAGTTCGTGCGTTGCGGGCTCCAGGTCTGCTTCAATCACATAGTGCTGGGCCGTGACCGGCTCGCGCGTAGCTTCCACCGAGTAGTCCTCGGCGGTGAGACGCGGCCGGGCGTCGTCCGCTTCCCTGTACTGCGCTCCGGTGGGCCCAGCCGACAGCAGCACCAGCAGCCCCAGCACCACGGTTCGCAACGAATCTCGTTCCGCGCTCAACAACGACTTCCTTCCCTTCTTCACTGCGGCCTGCTCTCCGGCTTCTTTGCTTCGGAGGGTGGTTTCTGGAAGACCGTTCTCCATAAGTATCCCACGGAAATGGCTTGAAGCAAGCACCTATCCGTCATTCTGGGCGGTACCCCCATGGGAAACTCCCGGGGCTACTCCCGCGGCCTATGTTCCCGCCGGCCTCAATAGAAGAGATTCCGCGATCCCCACCGCGCGTTGTATGGCGTCGGCAGTCTTTTCTTCTGTTCCCCGGTGCCCGCCCGCTGACTGGGGGGGAGACGCTGCCACCCCCCGGAGCTTTTCCGCCACCGCCCGCAGCTCCTGCCGCATCCGTTCTCGTACCGGAGGACAGTCTACCAATTGTCGTGCCTCCCGCGCCACCGCTTCCGGCTGAAACTGATCCTGGATGAATTCCGGAACGATCTTCCTGCCTGCTACCAGGTTCACCATGCTGAAGAAAGGCGTACGAACCAGGTTTCGCCCCAGCCACCAGGTGAGCCGGCTCACCCGGTACACGACAACCATGGGGGTCCCGAGCAGCGCCGTCTCGATCGTGGCCGTGCCGCTTGCGACCAACGCCACCGCTGCATGGGCCAGCGCGTCATAGGTGTGATTCTCGATGACGCGGAAGTCACTCCCGCCCTCGGCCACGCGGGCGCGAATCCAGTCGCCCGCCACCGTGGAAGCGGCGGGCACGAGAAAGCAGTATTCGCCCTCGGCAGCCATTTGGCGCGCCGTCTCAAGCAGGGGCGGAAGGTTGAGCAGGATTTCCCGGCGGCGGCTGCCGGGAAGCAGCGCCACCAACGGTGTTGTCTCGGGAAGCTGGAAGCGCGTCCGGAACTCGCCCGGCGAAAGCGTCGGCGCCACGCGGCCAAGGAGGGGATGGCCTACAAACTCCGCCGGGACCCCTGCCGCTCGAAAAAACGACTCCTCAAATGGAAAGATGCACAGCAGCCGGTCCACATACCGGCGTAGCGTGGCCAATCGCCCCGGCCGCCAGGCCCAGACCTGGGGAGCGACAAAGTAGAGGACGGGCGTGCCCACGCGTTTGAGTTCTTTCGCCAATCGGAGGTTGAAATCGGGAAAATCCACCAGGATCGCCAGCGCGGGAGGGTCCTTGCGTATGGCGTTCCGGAGTTGCTGCAAGGCCCGCCAGGCCCTCGGCAAGCCGGGCAGAACTTCGACAATCCCGACCATGGCGACCTGCCGCGCATCCACGAGGGTCCGGCAGCCGGCGTCCCGCATCCGGTCGCCGCCACAGCCAAAAAACGCGACTTCGCCCAGCCGCTCGCGCAAGGCCCGAATCAGCAAAGCCCCGTACAGGTCTCCGGAAGCTTCCCCGGCGGAAACAAAGATGCGATGCGCGTGGCCCACGAAATCCCGTCTTATTCGAAACAGCCGTCCTCAATTATAGGGCGGAGCAATGCCTCCGGCAATCGCTTCCCGGCGCGGGGCACTATCTAGACCATTTTCAGACTTACTGTATAGTGAGGTGGCTTCGTCAGGGCATGGCTTCAGCCATGCCGAAACGATGCGTCAGTTTCGAGGGGCTTTAGCCCCTGAGGTACGTCCCTCAGCGGCTGAAGCCGTAAGGAAGAGGAGTTGGTTGACACGCTGAACGGCACGACTGAAGTCGTGCCCTGACCTCCCCACATCCTCTACACCAATACTGAAAACGCCTTAGCAGCGAAGGGAGCCACCCGGAAATGCCGTGATCGTCGTGGGGACCGCCTCTGTTACCGCGCGATCATGTAGGTGAACTTCGCGATGAGGGCGCGGTCAATCAAATCGCCCGAAATGGAGTTGCGACGCTCGTTGAAGACGACAAAGAGGTCGCTCAGCGGACGATGAATCAGATTGAAGCGGATGTTTGAGCTCCACTGCCGCGCGTCATTGTTGTACTGGATCAGGGCGTTCAGGAACATATCCGTTGAAAACGAGTAATCCACGCGCGTCGTGAGCAGATTGGTTTTGAAGTGGCCTTGCGGCAGGTTGATGTTGTTGTGAGTAAAATTGAAGGAGGTGTTGAATTTGTTGCTGAATCGGAAGGTCCCGCCGAGGCCGTAAGTATGCTTGTAGCCCGTATAGAAGTCGCCGATGGCGTAGCGGAAGTTTCCGGAAATGCGACGGCCGGGGTTGCTCCGGCCGGAGACGAACCACTCGTTGAAGCTGTACACACCCGTGGGAATGAGGACATTGGAGCCCCGACTGATGACAAACGGGCGGGGAAGCCGTTCGAGCGTCGGGTTGGCGCCCATTTCGATGTTCCCGCCGTTCTGGAAGTTGATCGGCAGATGGTAGTCCACGTAGCGTGTTTCCAGGTTGCCGTCGCGGTCCAGGACATAATCAATCAGCACGTGCGGCCAAATCTGCCGAACCGTCCGCCGCAGGCTCGCCGGGCGGAACGTGCGGGCAATGTAGCCGCTGTACTTGCGAATTCCGACTCGGGGGACAAACCCCGTCTCGTTGACGAAATCCTGCTGGATGCTTGTAAAGGAACTCCGCAGGTCCCACACGTTGTCCTTGTAACTGGCCGCAAAGCGGCCGGCCAGATCGCGGTCCCCTCCCCGCTCTGTAAACGATTTCGCCAGATAGGAGTTCAAGGTCACGGACTGACCAAAGCGGAAATTGGCATCCACACCGATTGCCGTGTTGTAGTGCGAGCTGTCGAATACCTTCTTGTTGACCAGCAGAACTCCGATGTCGGAATTCGCCAGGAGGTTGCGCCGCAGCCGCGCGACCGTGAAGTTTGTGGCGTTAAAGGAGCCGAATTCCTTCTGCTGCATGTTCAGGAGGCCGAGCTCAAATCTTCCGGCCCGTCCCGTCAAACGCGTCCCACCCAGGATGGGAATCGGGTTCCCGTCTTCCGACAGGCCAATCCGGCGGCTGAAGAAGAAAATCAAATCGTCCCGAACCGCATTGGGGCGAGGACCGCCGCCGCCCCCACCACCTCCCGTGCCAGGTGGCGGGCCCGCGCGGTCCGACGACCCAAACTGGAAGATCCCCGAGTTCTCCAGGAAGAATTCGCGCTTCTCCGGAAACAACAAACTGAACCGCGTCAGGTTGATCTGCTGTTCGTCGGCTTCCACCTGGGAAAAATCGGTGTTGTACGTGAAATCCCAGGTCATTCCCGTGGTTAAACCATATTTCAAATCTATCCCAAAGTCGCCGTGATAACAGTTTGCTCCCGAAGCCCAGCGGCAGGAGGAGATCGTCTTTTCCGTTCCCGGAGGGATGTCCCTGCCCCCAAACGGCTGCCCCAGGCTGGTTACAAAGTAGGGTTTGATGCGAATGTTGGAACCGGGCTTGATCCGCTCCAAGTCCTCCAGCGTCCCGGCCAGCGAAACGCGGTCCAGCCGGTAAATGCGGGGCAGAGGCGACCAAAAGCTGTCCTCATTCCGGCGCCGCAAGTTCCTCTGGAAGTTGATCCCCCAGGTCTGGAGGTCGGATTCCCGAAATTTCAGCGTCCGGAACGGAATGGCGATTTCGGCGGTCCATCCGTCTTCCACCCGGCGCGTCTTGACATACCACACCGCGTCCCAATTGGCATTGATCTCCCGGCCTTCATTGGCCATCTGGCCGTCCCACTTGGCTCCTGCCGGGTTGATGGCGAAAAGGTAACCGTTGCGCTCGTCGCGGAACGTGTCCAGGACAATTTCGACAGTGTCCCCGTTGTCCCGGTTGAAATCTTTCTTGAGTTCGCTGACGATGATGCGGCTCGGCTGCGAATCGTGGGCGTAGATCCCGAAGTAGATGTAGTCCTGATCGTACAGAGCCCGGACTTCCGTCTTCTCGGAGGCGGGCTGGTCCGTGTCCGGTTCCGTCTGGATAAAATTCGCCGCCTCCGGAGCTTGGTTCCACGCCGGCTCGTCCAACCGCCCGTCAATCGTTATTTTCTCGCCTGTTTTCGCGGGTTTGAGGCGCCGCTCCCGGCGGGCATCCTCATAGTCAATGTTCCCGTACACGGCTGCGGCAAACAGCAGAGAAAGGATCACCAGGGCAGGAGATTTCATCCAAGGCATGAACAAATGGAAAATCCAGTGAAGCGAGAGGCAGGAAACTCCTTCAGTGAGTGAAGAAAAAGCATCCGACGGCGGGCATCGCTTCCACAGTATCATAAATTCCAATCACGCCGTCCCTTCCTCGGGTTAACTGCACGGGCTCGCCGCTCTCCGTGGCCGCTTTCGTGTCCACTATTTTGAGCGGGATCTCCCCCTCCCTCGCGGCAATTGAAATCTTGAACCGCAAATAAGCCAGAATGCCCGGCCTCAACGGCGCCTTCGATGAAACGGTAACCTCCAGGACGGAGAGATCGGCATTGTCACTGGCGTCCGTGATCTTAGTTTTGACTTCAGCCAGCGATTGCTCTTCTGTCGGCCCGACTTGCGCCCTCGTAAGAGAAAGCAACTTTTTCGGGAAGCTGATGGTGTGAACCACGGAACCGACCTTGACTGTCTCCGGCGCGGATAAGTAAATGGGAATGTCCACTGTGTCGCCGGCCAGGGTGTTCGCAATGCCCACGCTCACCCTCGCTGCTTGACTCCAGCTCACCGTGGGAACAACGAACAGATTCCCCAGCAGCAAAACTCCCACCACTCGTGGAATACAACCCATTGAAGTTATTACTCCGGGCACTAAATAGATGACAGCTCTCCACGTGCCTGGGACCGAAAGGCGCTTCGGATGCCCGTCAGAGGCGCGTACTGAACCTCCGACGGTCCAACAGGGGTTTCGGATTGTCATCTATAAACTGCTCCCATTAGTAAGAACCCCGGTTCACACGGTCGTCCAACACGGGGAACCGCGCGAACCCGCCTCAGCCCCGTCTGCAAGCTGACCACCACCCGCCTGTTATTCTAATGGCTCCAGTCTGACAATGGAGGCGGAGTGCGTGGCGCCAACCCAGAAATTCACCGGCGTCGTCGAGTTGTCCCCATACGCTCGCCGCATGTTGGTATGGCTGGGGAGGAGATACGGTATGACTTCGCCCGTCTTGGTATTGAAGCGGACCACGCGATCGGCGTACTCCGTGGAGGCCCAGGCTTCGCCGTTCTTGTCCGCCCACACGTCGTAGGCGTAATATTCCGGAATCCCCGCAGACCAGGTCTGGAATTTCTGAGTCTTCGGATCGAACATCGCAATCTGGTCCGTGCGGTTCAGCGCGGTCCAGATACGGTCCTGCGAGTCCACCATTCCCCGGCGGGGCCCGGAATTCGGAGTCGGCGTCTCAAAAAGCTTGATCTCCCCGGTCTTGGCATCAATCCTTCCAATGTGAGCGCGGCCCATCACCGTGAACCAAGCGTTGTTCTGCGAGTCCGACATCATCTGGTAGTGGTTCGGGCGCGGGACGGGATACGCCTCGAATCTCTCCCAT
>MEKR01000004.1:533-11098 GCA_001767035.1 Acidobacteria bacterium RIFCSPLOWO2_02_FULL_61_28 | reverse complement strand
TTGGGCCGTTTACTGGGCCTCGGTAGCAGCGTTGTTGTTGCAGCCGGCGCTCTTCGTCCATTTCTGCTGGGCGTACCCGCAATCTCTCCCGAGCTTCTCGGGCCCGCCGCGAAAGAAACGGGCCGCGCTCCTCTGCCTCTATGGCCCCGCGGCTCTTCTGGCGCTGGTGTATGTGGCTCTTCACCTCGGCGCGTTGCGCGTGGCGGCCCCGTTGGCGGAGACCCTCGGGTGGCTCTACCGGATGGAGATCGCCTACCTCGCCGTGATGTTCCTCGCGGGCATTGCGCTGCTCGCAAGGGCGTACGGGCAACTGAGCTACCGGCAGGGCCGCAAGCAGGTGGCCTGGGTCTTGGGCGGCTCGGTGCTCGCAGCGGGGCCGTTCACCTTGGGATACGCGCTCCCTTATTTTCTCGGCGCCACGCCCAACGTCTGGATGAACCTTTCGGCTCTCTCGTTGACGGCTCTGCCGGTGGCGATTGCCTATGCGGTGCTCCGGCATCGCCTGCTCGATGTCGAGATCATTCTGGGGCGCGGCCTGGCGTATACCCTGGCGACCGGGACGCTGGTCGGTGCTTACCTGGGGCTGGTGGCTCTGGCGGGCGACTTCTTCCGCGCGCATTTCCCCGGCGGCGGCACGACCGGCCTGGTGCTGGCGGTGATCGCGACCGGGCTGCTCTTCCAGCCGTTGCAGCGCGCGATTCAAGCGAGGCTCGAACGCTACTTTCTTCGCAAGCGGTATGATTACCGCGCCGCGCTGCTCGCCTTTGGCCGGGAACTCAGCTCGGATACAAACCTCGACCGCACGCTGGCCCCGTTGCTCGACCAGTTGACCGGGCGTCTCCAGGTCAGCCGCGCAGCAGTCTTCGTGGCCCATGACGTGGCCAATGAAGTGGCCAATAACGTGGCCCATGGCACACAGCCGCGTTCCTTCCAACTGCGCAAGGCGGCCGGCCTGGAAGCTCATACGCAGGCGGACTTCAGTTTTCTTGGTTCCCTCGGTCCTCTCGGGCGGGACCGGCTGTTCTTCCCGGACTGGGAAGAAGGAATCGAACGGGAGTTGGGTTCGGAGGCAGTCGCTCCTCCCTCCGGGGCCTCCCGGGCCTCCTGGCGCGAGACCATCGCCCGGCTCGGACTCCATTATTACTTTCCGTGTCGCTCCAAGAACCGCCTGGTGGCGGTGCTGGGTGTCGGGAAGACGGCGGCCGGAGAGTTCCTTTCGGACGAAGACACGGCATTGCTCGAAACCCTGGCGGGCTACCTGGCGGTGGCCATCGAGAACTCGGGCCTGGTCCAGTCGCTCGAAGCTAAGGCGAACCAATATGAACGGCTGCAGCAATTCAGCGAGAACATTCTGGAATCCATCAACGTCGGGCTGCTGGCCGTGGACTTGGACGACCGCATTGAGGCCGTCAACACGCCGCTCGAGTTGATGTACCCGCTTCCGTTCCGCGAGTCCATCGGGAAAAAACTGGCCGACGTGTTCCCGCCGGATTTGATGGCGCAGATGGACCGCTTCCGCGAGGACACCGAGATCCACGACATTCACCGCTACCGCGTGCGCGACGCAGCAGCGCGGGACGGCTCCGAGCGCGTATTTCACATCGCCGTCGCGCCGCTGCTCTCGAAGAGCTGGGACCCCATCGGACGCTTGATCATCTTCGACGACATCACGGACCGCGTGGCGCTCGAAGCGCAGTTGACCCAATCGGAGAAGCTTTCTTCGATCGGGCTGCTGGCCGCCGGAGTGGCCCACGAGGTCAACACGCCGCTGACGGTCGTCTCGACCCAGGCCCAGATGCTCGCCAAGCAGTTGCCGCCGGGCGAGCGCGCCGCCAAGATTCTCGAAAAAATCATCGGGCAAACCTTCCGCGCCTCCGAGATCATCAACAGTCTGCTCAACTTCTCCCGGACGCAAGGGACCGCGTTCGCCCCGGTGGACTTGAACAAGATCGTCTCCGACACGCTCCTGCTGCTCGATCACCCGCTCAAGACCGCTCACATCGAGGTCGAAAACCTCCTCGATTCGGCCTTGCCGCCGGTCTCGGGCAACAGCGGCAAGCTCCAGCAGGTTTTCCTGAACCTCTTCCTGAATGCCAAGGACGCCATGCAGAACGGGGGCCGGCTGCGCGTGGTGACCTGGGCCGAAAACGGGTCCGTGCGCGTCGAGATCAGCGACACCGGCGCGGGCATCCCGTCCGAGCATTTGCCCCGCATCTTCGATCCGTTCTTCACCACCAAGCACCCGGGCCGGGGAACCGGCCTCGGGTTGTCGGTCTCTTACGGCATCGTTCACGAGCACGCCGGAAAGATTCAGGCGGAGAGCTGGCCGGGAATGGGCACGCGCTTCCGGCTGGAGTTCCCCGCCCTGAAGAACGCCGTCCATGCCTGAAGCAAAGGGCGCAGGGGATGCAGAAGAAGAGAAAACGGGTTGAGTTGAGGTTTCCCGAATTATGACCGGAATCCAGTTCGTTACCGATGAGAAGGGCCGCCGGGTAGCGGTGCAAATTGACCTGAGAAAACACAAGGCGCTCTGGGAGGATATCGCTGACGTGCTTGTTTCCCACTCACGGCGGCACGAAAAGGGAATCCCCCTGAGCGAAATCAAGGCAGAGCTGGTCAAACGCGGAAAGCAGCGTGGCTGACTATCGGGTCGAAGTAAAACCGAGCGCAAAGAAAGAATTAGAGCGTCTTCCCAACCAATTGATTGCGCGCATCGTTGCCCGCTTGGAAAATCTGGCCTCCAGCCCCCGCCCGTTTGGTTGCAAGAAGCTCAAGGGCGGTGAAAAAGAATGGCGCATCCGAGTGGGCGATTATCGCGTTGTGTACACGATTGACGACGCGAACCTGTTGGTGGAGGTGACGCGAATCCGTCACCGAAGCGAGGTCTATTAGTCGTCACGAAAGTCATGCCTGAAGTCAAAGGTTCCCTCCTGGTCATTGACGACGAGCCGGAGATTCGGGACACCCTCGAAACATTGCTTACGCTGGAAGGCTATCAGGTCGAGCTGGCCTCGAACGCGCAGGCGGGCCTGGAGCGGCTGGAGCGGAAACCCTTCGACCTGGTGCTGCTTGACGTGGCGCTTCCGGATCGCAGCGGCCTCGACCTGCTCGGGGACGTCCGCGCGGCCAATCCCGCGCTCCCCGTCGTGATGATCACCGCCTACGGCTCGGTCGAGAGCGCGGTCGAAGCCATGCGCCGGGGCGCGAGCAACTACGTCACCAAGCCCTGGGACAATGAAAAGCTCCTCGCGGAGATCGCCACGCTGGTCAGCCGGCAGCGCCTCGTCGAAGAGAACCGTGAGCTCAAGCGCGCGCTCAAACAGCGGTACAACTTCTCGCAGATTATCGGGAAAAGCGAGCCGATGCAGAAAGTCTTTGACCTGGTGAGCCAGGTCGCCCCCACGCGCGCCACCGTGCTCATCCAGGGCGAGAGCGGCACCGGCAAGGAACTGATCGCCAAAGCCATCCACGCCAGCAGCCCCCGCGCCGACCGGCTCTTTGTGCCGGTCAATACGGGCAGCCTGCCCGTTGACCTGCTCGAGAGCACACTGTTCGGCCACGTTCGCGGGGCCTTCACCAGCGCCGTGGCCTCGAAGAAAGGGCTCTTCGAAGTGGCCGACCACGGCACGCTCTTCTTCGACGAAATCGGGACGGTGGGGATCGAGACGCAGACCAAGCTGCTGCGCGTCTTGCAGGAGCGCGAGTTTACCGCCCTCGGCAGCACCGAGACGGTGAAGGTGGACGTGCGCGTGCTTGCCGCCACCAACGTGGACCTCGAACAGCTTGTCAAAGAGGCCAAGTTCCGCGACGACCTCTATTACCGCCTGAACGTCATTGCCGTTCACCTGCCGCCGCTGCGCCAGCGCAAGGAAGACATCCCGATGTTGTGCGAACACTTCTTTCAGAAGTATTGTGACGAAAATTCAAGACCGCTGCGGCGGTTTTCCGCCGAGGCGCTGCGGGTGCTGCTCGATTACGACTGGCCGGGCAACGTGCGGGAACTGGAGAACGCGGTCGAGCGCGCCGTGATCCTCTCCTCCGACACCGATGTCGGCCCGGAGCTGCTGCCCGAGCAGTTGCGGCGCAGCGGGAAGAAGGCTTGGGGCCTCTGGCCGGCCCTGTGGTCGGAAAAGAACGGCGACGCGAAGGTTTCGCTCTTCGACATCATGGAAGACTGCGAGCGCCGCATCATTACCGAAATGCTCGAACGCACCCACGGCAACCAGACCGAAGCCGCCGAGCGCTTTTCGATCCCCCTCTCCACCCTCAACCAGAAAATCAAACGCCTGAACATCGAAGTCAAAAAGAAACGGGAAGGGAACCACCACTGAACCGAACGCCCGGTAGTCACGCGGACTGCTCCGCCGTGGCGGTGAGCGCTATTACTCGCCGTGGGTTTTGTCTATAATACGTTCATGAAGAATCGTTCACGCGCTGTGAAAGTCCGCAAGGTTCGGCGTCCGTTCGCGCAGGGCAGGCCGCTGCCGGTCATTATCGAGAAGGGCGAGGACGGTTTTTGCGTGGTGGAATGTCCGATTCTGGAGGGATGTTATTCCCAGGGAAAAACGATTGACGAAGCCCTTCAAAATATAAGGGAAGTCATCGAGTTCCTTTTAGAGGAGAAGGAATCGCGCGCCATCCTGAAAGCCTATCGCCCCCTGGAAATCAGCCTGCACGCCATTACCCTGTAACATGCCGCAATTATAGGAAACCGGCCAACTTCACATGCGGAAGATTATCGAGATCAAGAACATCACGGTGTATCGCGGGCCGCGAAGGGTCTTCGAGAACTTTTCGCTCGAAATCGCGCTCGGCTGCGATACTGCGATCCTAGGCCCCAACGGCGCCGGCAAGACGACGCTGCTGAGGCTGCTCTCCCGCGAACTCTATCCCGTGGCGAGCGACGACAGTTACGTGGAGTTGTTCGGGCAGCGGCAGTGGAACGTCTGGGATCTGCGCTCGCATCTCGGGATCGTCTCCGACGACTTGCAAAACGAGTATGCCGGGAACGCGACGGGCCTGCACGTGATCCTCTCGGGGCTGTATTCGAGCATTGACGTGTGGGATTACCAGCGGTTCAGCCCGGAGGACACGGAGCGGGCGGAGCGGATCATGGAGACGCTGGGGGTGGCCTCGCTGCAGGACCGGTCGTTTGCGGCCATGTCCACGGGCCAGCGCCGCCGCTTCCTGCTCGGACGCGCGCTGATCAACGATCCCGACGCGCTGCTGCTCGACGAGCCGACCAGCGGCCTGGACCTCAAGGCGCGCTTTCAGTATCTCGACATCGTGCGGGGCCTGATGCGGATCGGCAAGACGGTCATCCTCGTCACCCACAACATTCACGAAATTCCGCCGGAGATCACGCGCGTGATCCTGCTCAAGGAGGGCAAGGTGGTGGCCGACGGCGAGAACGCCGAAATCCTGACCAGCGGCAGCCTCAGCTATCTGTTCGACACGCCGCTCCAACTTGTGCGGGTGAACGGATTCTACCAGGTGTTGTCGGGCACGCTCGGCAGGGGAGACCTTCCCGATATTCGCATCGTTTAGCGCGCCGAGGCGGGTGATGGCGGAATCATGGCGTGCGGAGAACCCAACGTTTGGGAACTTTTTGAGGTTCACATTATACGGTGACGATCCCGTATTCCATGTACCCGTCAGGGCATGGCTTCAGCCATGCCAAAAAAAGGCCAAGAGAACGAGGGCTTCAGCCCCTGAGGGATGTCGTTCCGACGGCTGGTCGGGAGGCGCTCGCAGCATTCCTACTCACCTCAGCGGCTGAAGCCGCTGTTGTTGCCTGGCTGGACGGCACGACTGAAGTCGTGCCCTGACGCAATGCCTTGTGTGTCACTATATTATGCAATAGTCATTGGGCACCCGGAGAGGAGGACTCGAATGGTCCGAATCGTGTTCGTAATTTCTGTCATCGTTGGCGGATCGCTCGCGCCGGCGGCCGTGGCACAGGTGCAAACTTTTGCGCCTGTGACGCAGCAGATGCTGCTCAATCCCAGCCCCGACGACTGGCTGATGTTCAATCGCACCTACGATGCGCAGCGCTTCAGTCCGCTCACCCAGATCAACAAGCAGAATGTCGGCCAGCTTCGCATGGTCTGGGCGCGCGGCATGGCCCCCGGCACGCAAGAAACCATCCCGATCGTCTACCGAGGGGTCCTCTATGTCATCGCGCCCGGCGCGGGCGTCCAGGCGCTCAACGCCACCAACGGCGATCTGATTTGGGAGTACCAGCGCAAGCTGCCCGACGACCTGCGGAATTTTGCCGGCGCCGCCACAGCCGCGCGAGCCAAGACGCTCGCCATCTTCGAAGACATGATTTACTACACGGCTCCCGACGGGTTTCTGGTGGCGCTCGATGCCCGCACGGGCGCGGTGCGGTGGGAAGCTCCGGCGCACGACTATAAGAAGGGTGCGCAGCACACTTCGGGCGCCATCGTGGTCGAGGGAAAGGTCCTCACGGCGCGGACCTGCATGAACGCCGTAACGCGCGAGGATGGCTGTTTCATCGCGGCGCACGACGCGCGGACGGGAAAGGAAGTCTGGAAGTTCTACACCACCGCTGCGCCGGGCGAGCCGGCGGGCGACTCCTGGGGCAGTGTGCCGGTCGAAAAAAGGAAGGCCTCGGCCTGGGGACTCCCGGGATCGTATGACCCCGTCCGCAGGCTGATCCTCTGGGGAATCGCCAATCCCACGCCCTACACGCGCCTGAAGCGCCACGGCGGCAATATTGACGACATCCCGCGTTCCGCGCCCGCCGATGCCTACAGCAATTCCACCGTGGCTCTGAATCCCGACACCGGCAAGCTGGTCTGGTATTATCAGGAACTCCCCGGAGATGACTGGGACCTCGATCACGTCCACGAGAAAATCCTCATCCGAACGGCCATGAAGCCCGATCCCAGTGCGGTCAAATGGATCAACCCGCGAATTGTACGCGGCCAGCCGCGCGACGTTTCGATCTCGGTAGCGGAGGGCGGAGGGATTTGGGCGCTCGACCGCGCCACGGGCGAGTTTCTCTGGGCCATGCCCTTCCCCGCCGATGTCCCCGACTTCCATATTTCCCGCGTGGACGTTGAGACCGGCAAGACGTACATCAACTGGGACAAGGTCTTCAAGAAGGACGGGGACCGCGTGCTGGTCTGTTCGTTCAACACGCGCGGGTACTGGCCCCCGGCGTACCATCCAGGCAAGAACTCTCTCTACGTCCCCTACCACGACTCGTGTCTCGATATGACCGCGAACAACAACAGCGAAATGGGGGCCGGACTGCGGTTCGGCGTTCCGCGTCCTGGTTCTGATCCCAACGCATTTATGGGGATCGCCAAGGTGAACATGGCCACCGGCGAGATTCAGCGGATTCACACGCAGCGCGTCCCGGGCAACGGCGCCATGCTGGCCACGGCCGGTGACCTCATCTTTTGGGGCGACCTCGACCGCAGGTTCCGCGCCTTCGACGCCGACACCGGAAAAATTCTTTGGGAAACGATTGTCGGCGGCGTCATTCAGATGAGCACCGTTACCTACTCGGTCAGCGGGAAGCAGTACGTCGCGGTGATGACGGGTGACGGCCAGTCGGGCACGGCAGGACTCCTCACGCAGGTCCGCGACCTCAAGCCGGTGCGCGGCCACAATGCGATCTACGTGTTTGCGTTGCCGTAGGCTGGCTTCTTGACCAGCATCATTGTGCCGCCCAGCCCTGAGTGGTAGCCACGGCATGTTCTTCATGCCGTGGTTCGTTCCGATGAAAGCCCACGGCACAGAAAACGTGCCGAGGCTACTCCGTCTTCCCGATGGCTTTGCGCAGGTCGGCGATGGGCATGACGCGGCCGTGGGCCGCCGCGATCCGCTCGACATCGAGATGCAGCCGGTCAATGTTCTCCTGGAGATTCAGGTTGCGGCGGTTGATCATGTGGTCGGCTGGAGGCAGAGGCGCGCCCGCCGGGGGCGCCGTAAAGTAATCGGCCTGGTAGAGCAACTTTTCTTTCGGCAGGTAGACCAGCAGCAGCCCCGGATTGTGTCCCAGGCCCTGGCTCAGGTGGACCTCCAGGCTGTGGCTGCCGTCCGTCAGAACATACTTATCCGTCAGGGTCACCAACTTGGCCGACTTGCGGTTCTGCGAGAGCTTGTCGGGAACCAAAGTGCGGGGCAGGCGGAAGTTTTTTTCGTACCAAGCCTTGTTGATCTGGTGCGTGATGATGGTCACGCCTTCGGCGGCGTAGGTGCGGATTCCGCCGGAGTGGTCGAAATGGTGGTGCGTGTTGATCAGGTAGCGGAGCGGCTTGTTGGGAACGAGCTTTTTCACTTCCGCGATCACGGCGAGCGAACGCTCCTCACTGAAGGGCCCTTCGACGACGGCCACGTAATCCTGGAACTCGACGGCCATGCTGTTCGGGCCGACGGGCGCCGTCAGAAACCACACGCCGTCGGCCAGCTTCAGCGACTCGATGCGACTGACCGGCGGGACGGGCTGTCGGGCCGCCTCCGGCACGTCGAGCGAGGCCGGCGCGTTCGGCTGAACGTCGCTCACGGTCAGGTCGAGCACCGGAAACCCGCCCTGATTCTGCACCATCTTTCCCGGAAACTTCACGCCGGAGAAATCGCGGTAATCCGTGAAGATGTTTTCCACCAGCATGTCGCCGAGGAACGGGTCGGGCATCCAGGTCTCCACTTTTTCGAGCAGGTTCTGGCTGTTGACGTACCCGTTGACCTTGTACTTCCCTTTCCAGGTGAAGGAGACGACGGACAATCGTTTGCCGCCGACCGTCTTCGACTGCACGGTGGGACTGGCAGCCATCGCCGCCTTCACAAAACCGTGCGGTGTGATCGCAAGCTGAAGCTGGCGCGCCTCGACCGCCGCCGGGGCTGGAGCCGGAGCGCCCCCCGGGCCTGCGTTCCAGGCCGCGTCCCCGCTCAGGAAGGCCACCTGCCGCAGCTCCCCGATGAACAGCGCCGTACCTCCGAGGTCGGGAGGGTCGAGATACGTCCGGACGTTCTCCTCGCGCGAAGCGCCTCGCTCGTAGTCCGCCAGTTGGGTATAACTCTTCAGGTTGAATTTGACCCAGGGGCCGCCGGGTTGATAACTCTGGCCAAACCCAAAAATGTTCCCGCTGCCGGAGAATTGGATCGTCTTCACGGTGGCGGCGCCGATGGTCCGCGCCACAGTGTCCACGACGTTTCTGGCGTCGTTCCTGGCATCTTGGGCCATCGCGGCGCTGCCGAAGAATGCCAGCAAGACAATGATCCCGAAAGCTCGTTTTCCCATCATTCCCTCCTCGGTCGGAAGACTGCAAACTCTGCCTTGCGCAACACTATACGCCGCCCGCCCTATCGTTTCAAGCCCGGAGCGCAACCCCCTCTTCCGGCGGGCGTCGCGGTTCGGTCGCGGCGCAAAAGGGAGCCTTCGGTCCCCGAGCAACGTATAATCATCCCGAGGTGGGCATGGTGCTTGGTTCCACTTGGCAGCGAATTCTTGGAACGGCGGGCAGCGGCGGGGAGCCGTCCCAGTCCTCTCCGGTGCCGTCGGTCCCAGCGGTGCTGTCCGTCCAGGAATTGCGCAAAGTCTATGGCAGCACAACCGCCGTAGATGGCATTTCCTTCGAGGTGGGCCGCAACGAGATTGTCGGGCTACTCGGTCCCAACGGAGCCGGCAAGACCACGACCATCAACATGATTCTCGGCGTGCTCGAGCCGAGCGCGGGCAGCATCCGGATCGAGGGCATTGATATCGCCACGGACCGCTCCCAGGCGCTCGAACGCACGAACTTCGCCGGCGTCTACGCGCCCTTGCCCGGGAATTTGACGGTGGTCCAGAACCTGCGCATCTTCGGCCTGCTCTACGGGGTGCGGAATCTCGCCGAACGGATCGAAGCGCTGCTCCAGCAGTTCGATCTCGTGCGGTTGCGCAACGTGAAATCCGGGGTGCTCTCCTCGGGCGAGCAGACGCGGCTCTGCCTGGCCAAAGCGCTGCTCAATCGTCCGCGCCTGCTGCTGCTCGACGAACCGACGGCCTCGCTCGATCCCGCCACGGCGCGCGACATCCGCGCCACGATCCGCGAGTTTGCCGCGCAGGACACCGGCGGGCTGCTGTGGACCTCGCACAACATGTACGAGGTCGAAGACGTTTGCGACCGCGTGCTCTTCCTGTCGCACGGCAAGATTCTGCTCGCGGGAGACCCCAAAACGTTGCCGCGAGCGCACGGCAAAGAAACGCTCGAAGAGCTGTTCATTGCCGTGGCGCGCGAGCCGCTCGCGCTGGAGCGCGTCTGACGGCTGGGTTATTCACCAGCGATGCGGGTTTTCTCTAGCCCAGCACTTCAGTGCTGGGTATGCGGGTTGTCAGGAGAGGACTACAGCCCGCTTCAGCGGGCTTTTCAAAGCGGCTTGAGCCCAGGTCCGGGAAGGCCGAAGTCATATCAGAGAACGGTAAGCCCCCTGAAGGGGGCTGAGAAAAATCGGTTGCTCGTTCGGACCCAGGCGTGAACGCCTGGGCTACGGAAAAACCGGAAGCTGTTGCCGGGTTTCCGATATCGCTTGAATCACGCGTCTGACCGCCA
>MEKR01000004.1:0-507 GCA_001767035.1 Acidobacteria bacterium RIFCSPLOWO2_02_FULL_61_28 | reverse complement strand
CAACCGCACCGCCGCCATCGCGCTTCGCCAGTACTACCTGATCCGGGGCAGTGTCGCGCGCGTCTCGCCGCTGTTCGCGTGGGTCGCCATTGACATCGTGCTGTGGGGATTCATCACCAAGTACCTCAATACCATCACCCCCGGCTTCAATTTCGTCCCGACGTTCCTGGGCGCCGTTCTCCTCTGGGACTTCTTCAGCCGCGTCATGCACGGGGTGACAATCGCGTTCCTGGAGGACGTCTGGTCGCGCAACTTCCTGAATTTGTTTGCGACGCCGCTTTCGATCTCGGAGTACGTCGGCGGACTGGTGCTCTCGAGCAGCGCCACGAGCGCGGTTGGACTGGCCGTGATGCTGGTGCTGGCGACGACGGTCTTCGGCCTGTCCTTCTTCGCCTACGGCGCGCTGTTTGTCCCGTTCCTGCTGGTGCTGTTTCTGTTCGGCATCGCGCTGGGCATCGTGGGCAGCGGCGTGGTGCTGCGGTTCGGGCCGGCCGCCGAGTGGTTCAT
>MEKR01000003.1 GCA_001767035.1 Acidobacteria bacterium RIFCSPLOWO2_02_FULL_61_28 | reverse complement strand
CTGGCAGATGGCGGAGGAGTGCGGCTGCGAGATTATTGACTTGAGCTATTGTTTGGAAACCCATCCGCGGGCGTGTCTGCGCGCCCCATTGCTCGGGAGCCTGAGGGAGGAGACCGGCGGGTTGCCGGGAACGCCATCCTCCGAGAGCCGTCTTTCGGTTTCCGCCCATCCGGCGGCGATAGCCATTGCGGGCATCCTGGGACAGCTCTCGCGACGCTTCACGGTGGCGCGCTCCGTGGTCACAGTGTTTGAATCCGTGAGTGAGCGCGGAAAGACGGGGATCGAGGAACTGAGCCGCCAGACCATCAACTTGCTCTCCTTCCAGAAAGTCCCCCAAGACGTTTTTGATTCGCAGGTCGCGTTCAACCTGCTTTCGACGTACGGCGGGCAGTGCCATCCGCCGTTGCAGGAAGGGCAAGAGCGGATTGGCCGTCACGTCCGCGAACTGCTGGGCAGACGCTGCCTCCCGCCGGCCCTCCGCCTGCTGCACGCGCCGATCTTCTACGGCCATGCCTTCTGCTGTTTTGTCGAGCTGGCGGAACGGGTTGCGACCGAAGCGATCGAAGAAGCCTTGGACCAAAAGCCCTTTCAGGTGAATCGCGACCCGGAAGACCAGCCGAACGTGGTGGGTGTGGCGGGGTCGAGTGAGATCCTGCTGGGCGCCGTCGAGCGCGATCCCGCCTGGGAGGCAGGCTATTGGATCTGGGGAGCCATGGATAATGTTCGGGTGTCCGCGCTCAATGCGGTGGAGATTGCCGAGGAGAAAATTTTTGCCCGCAGCGCCAGACCGAGCTAGTCCCTTTGATCGTTCGAGTTGTGCGAATACGGCAGAACCATTTGCGGGAGCCGAACAAACAAATCCTAAATTCTAAACCCTAAATGCTAAACAAATTCCAATGACCAAAATCAAAATTTCAAACCGGATGAATGGGAGAAGGGATCGCTCGGAAGGAACTTTTTTGGGATTTAGGGTTTCTTCAGGTTGACTAGGATGCTGATTCAGTCCCTCCACCGTCTTCTCCCGCCCCTCCTGTGCCTCTTTGCCCTGGTCGGCTCCGGGTGCGGCTATCGGATGGGCAGCCGCGCTGTTCCAGGGCTGCCGCGCGCAATTCGAAGCATCGCTGTCCCTACGTTCCAGAACGACACCTTCCGCTTCAAGATCGAGCAAACCCTCACCGCCGCCGTCATCCGTGAGTTGCTGACTCGGACCTCGTACCGCGTGCAGTCCCAGGAGGAAGGCAGCGACGCGCTGCTGAAAGGCGTCGTGACGGCGATCTATTCAAGCCCCATCGTCTTTGATCCGAACTCCGGGCGCACGACGGAGGTCTTGATCACGGTCAGCATGCGGGTCACGCTGGAGGACGCGGCAAGCCACCAGGTCCTGTATGAAGCCAATGACCTGGTGTACCGCGAACCGTACCAGGTGAGCACGGACCCGGCAACTTACTTTGGGGAAGACCAGCTCGCGATCGAGCGGCTGAGCCGCCGCGTGGCAGCGAGTCTGGTCTCGACCTTGATTGGAAATTTCTGAGGCGATTCCCGGTTACGAGCAAATCCGAGCCGCGACCGTCAGGGAGCGGGCAAGAGACCTTTCTATGAGACTCCCGGCCGCCAGGGCGCTCGAATTGATCGAAGCCGGAAAACTCTCTGCCGGCTACATCCTCCTCGGCAACAAAATCTATTGGCGCGACCGAATCATCGCAGCTCTGCGCGCTGCGCTGCGGCTTGACCCGGTGGCGATGGGGATTTCGGAGTTTGACCTTCGCGCGGATTCCCTGAGCCGAGTCATCGAAGCGGCTCGGGAGCGAAGCCTACTTTCACCCCGGCAGCTCTTGATTGTCCGTAATGCGCAGGCGCTGACCTCCCGGCGTCGCGGCGAAGCCGAGGATCAGCCCGTGCGGGGAGAGAAGTCCCCCAAACGGTCCGACGAACTGGCGGCTTACTTCCGCGATCCCAACCCCTATTCCGTCATCGTCCTGGAAATGATGGACGTGGACCTCGACACGGATGATTGGAGAGAGCGGGAAAAGGTCCAGGCGAGATTGGAATCCTTCGGAAACCTTTGCGACGTGGCGCTGCTGGCGGCCCCCAGCTTTGGGGAGGCGATGCAGTTGGTCCAAGCGGAAGCCACCGGCCGGGGCCACACGATTGACCCCGAGGCCGCCGAACAATTGCTGGCCGCTTTCGACCGGGACATGGGACGCGTCCGGATGGAACTGGATAAGCTTTGCCTTTACGATCCGGGCAAAAAGCGGATTGAGGCGGAAGATTTGAACGTGTGGGGGAGTGGACTGGCCGAGGGAGGGAATTTGGCCTTGACCGAGGCGCTTGGCTCTCACGACCCCAAAAAGGCGCTGGAGGCGCTGGCGGAGGTCGAGCGGAGCGGGAGATACGCGCCCCTGGTTGTCCTTGAAATCACGCGCTATTTCCGGCAGTTGATCCTGCTCAAGGAAAAGAAAGTTCGTGAACCGCGCCAGGCCGCGAACAGCTTGTGGGCCGCGCGCTTACCGGCTCCGCAGGGTTCCTTGCCCAAGATGCTGGAGCAGGCTCGGAGTACGAGTGGCCGTGTCCTGCTGCGTGCCCTCCGGTTGGCCTATGAAGCAGAAGTGGCCCTGCGGTCTGGCCCGCCAGAGGAACGGATCATCTTGGAACGGTTCGTCTTACAGCTCATGAGACCCTCCCAGAACCCTGCCGTACCAGCAGGGGCGGTATCAAATAAAGGAGACCGGTAGTGTGCCTTGGGGGAATCGCCTGGGGGGGAACAAGGGCAAAACACCCACAGTGGGGGAAGGTTCGCACACAGTCGTATGGTTACTGGAATATCCTTTGTGTGCTGGTTTCCTGTATTTTCAATAAGTTACAAAAATTAAGAGACTGGCACAGAAAATGCTAACGAATAGGCAGGGCTGTCCGGGGGAAAAAAATTCCAGACCCGCCACTGGAATCGGTGACCCCGCCTAGAGACGCCGTTCTCCCGGACAGCAAGTTAGTAATACCCACCACAGATTCACAAGAATTCCGAACATAAAGAGTTGTTTAGTGCGTTCTTAGGGCATTTTCCTCATTGGTGTAGACCGTAAGGCTCTGTTGGTATTCCCCTACCCCCCAGGCTTTCATCCCGAGTGTATGCGAGGGACCTGCACTTCAATCGCAGCTAGAACAACAAGTGCAGGTTCCTCTCCCGGCAAGCCGGGATCGGAATGACACTCATAGGGTGATTGCGTAGAAACAAAGGGGTATACACCATTTTTGGAAACGCTAAAGGAAACCGCATCACGTTCGAGGCAGCCTACAGATGGGCACAAAAAAAGGCGGGCGCTAGTAAATCGGGCTGGGGTGAGCGCCCGCCTAGTAACGGGGATGTTTCTATGGACGT
Organism: Acidobacteria bacterium RIFCSPLOWO2_02_FULL_61_28; assembly: GCA_001767035.1. Classification (GTDB taxonomy): domain Bacteria; phylum Acidobacteriota; class Terriglobia; order 2-12-FULL-54-10; family 2-12-FULL-54-10; genus 2-02-FULL-61-28. The sequence goes on along the minus strand of MEKR01000003.1, from coordinate 24,549 downwards.
ATTGCCCCCCGAATCGGTTTCAAGAAAATTAAGCCAAACGCAGGAGTCAGAAGTCAGCCACGGCCCCACGGCTCGGCTCCCGCGCGGGCCGGGACCAGGCGCTCAGCCGGGCCGGGGGAGCCAGGAGTCAGCATGACTTCCGAGCCGAGCCTCAACTGCCACGAGCAGTGAAAAGGGATGAGGCAAGGAAAAGCTCGTCACTTGCCACTCGTCACGGCTTTTTTCCCTGCCTTTACCGCTCGCCCCATTTGAGCTTGCTGCGGAGGACCTCGAAGAATTCCGTGTGGGGAGGGCTGACGAGGTTAATCCGGCTGGGCGACAGCTCGCAGGCAATCCGATCCTCGTTATGAAGGGAAACACCCACTTGCCCGTCCACGGTCAGGAAGACCGACTCGGCTTCCGTCTTGACCACGATTTCGATTCGGGAGCGGTCCGGGACCACCAAGGGCCGGTTGGTCAACGTGTGGGGGCAGATCGGGGTGACGATAAAGGCCTCGACCGAAGGATGAACGATGGGACCGCCGGCGGCGAGCGAATAGGCTGTGGAGCCGGTCGGCGTCGAGATGATTACGCCGTCGGCTTTGAATAACGTAACGTAGCGCCCGTCCACGTAGGCTTCAAAATCGAGAATCCGGGAGATCGCCCCCTTGTTGAGTACAGCATCGTTCAAAGCGTGATAGGTAGTTGTAGCTGTCCCCGAACGAACCACCTGTATTTGCAACAGCTTACGACAATCAATTTGATGCTTTCCATTAAGAACCAGGTCAAGGCTGTCGTAGAGTTCCCCCACAGTCACCGCGGTCAGGAAGCCAAGACTCCCCAGGTTGACTGCCAGAATTGGGACATTGCTGGGCTGGACGTTGCGCGCCGCCGCCAGTAAGGTCCCGTCTCCTCCGAGAACCAGGATTAGATCACTCTTCGCCGGAAGGTCACCGCGGGGCAGTACCGGGACATCAAGGCCGGACCGGGTCTCCGAGTTCAGGCTGGAGGCGGTCTCCCGGTCGAGAATTGCCTGAATCCCTTTCTCTTTCAGCCACCCCAGAAGGCCCGGCAGAATCGCCTCCAACTCCTTTTTGCGCGGCTTCGAGATAATGCCAATGGACCGGATTGCCATAATACGGATTTTACTCTGGAATCGACGAACGGAGGCCCTACCGATGCTCAAAACTTTCGGCAGGCCCTGCAAAGACCCCGCTCAAAAAGAACTCCTGGTTGCCTTCCATGCCCCGGACGGGGCAGGGAAATTCCTCCAATTCCGCGAAGCCCAACCCGGCGGCGCACTGGCGGACCTTGGCTACTGCCGCTGCCTGCTTGCTCGCGTCGCGCACCACTCCTCCTTTACCCACTTGTCCTTTCCCCACCTCAAACTGCGGTTTCACCAAAACCAGCAGCCTCGTTCCGGGTTTTGCAAACGGGACCAGGCGCGGGAGAATCAGAGTAGCAGAAATGAAGGAAACATCCACGGTGATCCCATCCACCGTTTCGCCGATCTGCTCCCAGCGAAGGTAGCGGGCGTTCACCCCTTCGAGCAACCGGACGCGCGGGTCCTGGCGCAACCGCCAGTGCAGTTGGCCCGCGCCGACATCCACCGCAACCACGCGCTCGGCCCCGTGCTGCAGGAGACAATCCACAAAGCCTCCGGTGGAGGAGCCGATATCCAAAAAAAGCCTCCCCTTCACGTCCCAGCCGAAATGCTCCAGGGCCGCCTCGAGTTTCAACCCACCCCGGCCTACGTACCGAGCCGCCTCCAAGACCTCCAGGCGCGAATCCGGCTCGACCAGCGCTCCGGCCTTCTCCACTCGTTTCCCGTCTACGAAAACACGGCCGGCCATGATCACTGCCTGCGCTTTCTGCCGAGTTTCCGTCAATTCCAAATCCACCAGGAGCCGGTCCAGACGCTTCTTCCGAGCGGGGGCCGAAGCAACGGGATGCCTGACGGGCTGTTCGGCGGGATGACTGACGGCAGCATTGACGGGATGCCGGCTGGTTTCGCGCATCTCAGGCCTTTCGGGAAACCAGGTAGTCGGCCAGTTCTTTCAACCGGGTTGCGCGCGGCCCAAACGGATCGAGCGCCGCTTTGGCCTGGCCGATGTAACCTGCGGCCATTTGTTTCGACCGTTCCAGGCCGTACAGCGCCGGGTAGGTAACCTTCTTCTGCACGGCATCTTTACCGGCCGTCTTGCCCAAGCTTTCCGTGGAACTTTCGACATCCAGGATGTCGTCCACGATCTGGAACGCCAGACCGGCGTTTTCGCCAAAGCAAGTGATGGCCGCCAATTGCTCGGCGTCGGCCTGCGCGCCGATGGCTCCCAGGCGAACCGAGGCGCAGAACAGCGCGCCGGTCTTGGACCGATGGATGTACTCGAGGGTCTCCGGGCTGAGCGGACCATTCACGGCTTCGAGGTCAGCCACCTGTCCTCCGATCATCCCGTTGACGGTTCCGGCGGCCCGGGCCAGTTCCGCGACCAGGGCGGCTTTGACGGCGGGCGGCGTGCGCGGCAGGTTGGCCAGGACCTGGAAGGCAAGCGTAAGCAGCGCGTCACCGGCCAGAATGGCAATGGCTTCCCCGAACGCCTTGTTGTCTTTCCCAAACTCCTTGTGGCAGGTCAGCTTGCCCCGCCGGAAATCATCGTTGTCGAGCGCCGGCAGGTCGTCGTGGATCAGCGAGTAGGTGTGGACCAATTCCAGCGAACAACTGATTGTCTCGATGTCGGGACCGGGTTCGGGCGAGACCAGCCCGGCGGCCTCCAGGCAAAAGATCGAGCGGATGCGCTTTCCCCCGGCAAACAAGCTGTAGCGCATCGCGCGGTGCACGACCGCCGGGATTTCGGTTTCCGGCGGCGCCAGGCGCTGGAGTTCTTGATCAATTCGGGCGCGTTGTTGTTCCAGGTAGGATTGGAGGGACACGGAATTCTAGGACGGAGGCTCGACTTCGTTGGGCGGAAACGGTTCGGCCACCACTTTGCCTGCTTTCTTGACGAGGAGTTCCACTTTGTTTTCCGCCTCTTCCAACTGGCGGCGGCAATTCCCGGAGAGCTTCATTCCTTCCTCGAACAATTCGAGCGCGCGCTCCAGAGGCAGGTCGCCCTGTTCGAGATCCTGCACAATCTTATCGAGCCGTTCGAGACCCTTCTCAAAACTCAGCTCGGGTTTGGGCTTCGGATTCGGCTCGTTTGGCATGACAACAGAAGCTCTGGGAAAGTCTTAGAGCGGGGTAGCCACGGCATGCTTTTTATGCCGTGGGTATGTTCCGGGTTCGTACCGGCAAAATAGCCCACGGCACAGAAAACGTGCCGTGGCTACCTCGGCTCTGCCGCGAGCGAGCGTCTACTGGTTTCCATCCCCGGCCAAAGTAAAGTAGCCCACCTTGTTGTTCGGGGGGGAACCCCACCACATCCGCCCCGGGGAATCCATAATGAATTCCTTCATGGTGTTTTCCGGATAGGGGACCGGATATTCGGTAACCTGGCCGGTCGCCGGATCGAGTCGCCCGAGCACGTCCATGTTGTGGGAGGAGTACCAAATGTGGCCGTTCTTATCAATCCCCAGGGAATAGGGGGTCGGATCGGGGCCGGGCAGCGCGTATTCCTTGAACGTTTCCGTCTTGGGGTCAAAGCGGCCAATCTTGCCTGCTCCGTACTCCCCAATCCATACGATGCCTTGCGCATCCAGCTCGATCCGTCGGAGGTATCCTTTGGAAGGCACAACATAGGTGGTCAGCTTCCCCGTCTTGGCATCCACTTTCCCGATCGTGTTGGCGGGAATGTTGGCGGCGAACCAGACCGTGTCATCCTGATCCACGGCCACGCTGTAGGTGCTCTTCATTTCCGGATAATACGTAAATTTTCCCGTCTTGGGATCGAGCCGGGTCAGGGGGTAGCCCGAAGACCACACGTTGCCTTTGGAATCCACGCGGCTGGTGTGTTTGGAGCCGCCAATCAGAGTCCCTTCTTTCCCTAGCTCATACGTTGCCTGGAATTCGGTGATTGCTTGCGTTCGGGGGTCCCATTTCCCGACGCGGTTCGATCCTTGCTCGGCGAGCCACACGGTGCCGTCGGGCGCGGGGATGGCCGAATGAACACCGGCCGAGCCTTGAAACGGCACCTGAAACTCCTGAATCTCGCCCGAATTGGGGTCGAGCCTCCCGATCCGGTTCGCTCGCCCGAACTCGGGAATCCAGACCTTCCCGTCTTTGTCCGGTGCGCCGCTGAAGGGGAAACTGTTCGGCTTCGGCAGATCGTAGTCCACATAGACAATCTTCATCGCCTCATCGCTCCACGGCCGCAGCGTGTCCTTGTGCTCCGGCAATTCTTCCGGCGAGCGCGGCAGTTCCGAATCTACGCCGAACGTGGAGTTCAAGTAGGAGACCGTCTCGGTCGCATGCTGATCCGTGAACCTTCCGCCCAGGTTGAAGTGCATGGATTCCTGCATGAACTTCACGGCGCGGGTCCAACCTTCCTCATCCCGGCGCGTCGCGGCCATCCGAGACTGAAACCCGTGGCAGATCAAACATTGCCCAAACAAGGGGGCTTTCCCTTTCCCCTCCGGCAAGAGCTTCCCGGCTTGATAATTCGACAACTCGCTCCACCGCACCATCCCCTTCTGGAGTGCGAAATCGGAGGCTGCGGTTTTTCCCTCGGCCACCGTCACGGTCACTGGGGGACCGCTCTTGTAGCCAATCGCGCTCGTCCAGACCTCATACTGCCCCGGAGCCAGGCTTTCAAAGCGATACTGCCCTTGTTTGTCGGACAGCACGCTGATGGTGATTCTGCGCTTTGACGCGCTGCGGGCCCGCACAAAGGCCGCTTTCATCGGCGCGCCGCTGGGGTCTTTGACGGTTCCGGAAACCATTCCCCCCGCGCCGTAGGCCACCGACGCAAGCAAAATCATCAGTCCCATGCTCCTGCTGAGTGCCTTCATTGTTTGATTCCCCTCTCCCTTGGTATGATTCACCGTCCTGAAATTCCACTCGATGTGAGTATACACCACGCGGCCTCGTTTTTGCGTCCGGAGGCGCCTTACGCACTTCCCCGCGCGTCGCTGCGGGGGGCGGCCTCGTCTTTCGGCCCGAGTGTCTGCAATACTTCGACGACGGTTCCATAGCGGCCCAGGGGCGCCGTTACGCGCAGTCCCTGCACTCGATCCCGGAGCTGGTGCACCAGTTCCTGGGCGATTCGGATTCCCTCCGCGCGGGCCGCTTCGCCGGACTCGGCCTCTTTCATCCGCTTCAGAATCGAGTTCGGGATGGCGACTTGTTCCTCGTTCGCCAGGAACTCGGCGTTGCGGTAGCTCGTGAGCGGATAAACGGTCCCGAGGACAGGCATTCGCCACGGCTGCAAGCGTTCCAGGAAACGGTCGAGTTTTTCCAGGTCATAGACCGGCAGCGTTACCACGCATTCGGCTCCCAGGCGCAGCTTGGCCTCGAGCCGCTCCCATTCCTGGTCGAGATCGGCCGCGGTGGGGTTGCCTAAAACCGCAATCAAAAATCCCGTCTGGTTCCCCAAAAAATTCCCCCCTATATCGAGGCCTCGGTTGAGGTTGGCGACAATCTTCGTCAGGCCGATCGAGTCCACGTCAAACACCGCGGTGGCGTCCGGAAAATTGCCCTTTTTCGACGGCTCCCCGGTAATCAGCGCCACGTTTCGGATGCCGAGCACGTAGGCTCCGAGCAGGTCCGACTGGATGCTCACGAGGTTCCGGTCGCGGCAACTGTATTGCAGCACGGCCTCGATGCCCGCCTGGTTTTGGATGAGTTGGGCAACCGCCTGCGCGCTCATCCGCGCGCTGACGCGGTGAACGTCGGGGACGTAGACGGCGTCAATGCCATTGGCTGCCAGATAGCTCGCTCCTTCGATCTCCTTGGCCGGATCGCAGCCGCGCGGCGGCTGAATCTCCGCCAGAACGACGAACTCGCCCTGCGCGATCTTGCGGGCGAGGCGGGACCGCTCGGCCAAAGGGACCGGATCGAGTCCCGCCGCGCGAGAAGCCGCCGGAGCGGCCGGAGCCACGGCGCTTAGCGCCACGCGAGGCCGCGGCGGTTGCGCCACCCGCACCGCGTCCCGCACAGCGCGAATGTGTTCCGGCGTCGTCCCGCAGCATCCGCCCACCAGCTTGACGCCGCTGCGGATAAAGGGGCCGGTGTAGCCGGCCATGTATTCCGGCGAGCAAAGGTAAATGTTCCGTCCCGCGATGTTCATCGGCAGGCCGGCGTTCGGCTGAGCGGTCAGGGGCCGGGTGCTGAGCGGGGCCATTCGCTGGAGGGTCTCGAGCATCACCTTCGGCCCGACGCTGCAATTGAGTCCAATGGCGTCGGCTCCCGTTTCCAGCAATTTCCGGGTAAAGTCCTCCGGGTTGGTTCCGGAAAGCATGTTCCCGTCGTCGTCAATGGTAACCTGCGCCAGAAGCGGGAGGTCGCAAACCGCCCGCGCCGCCGCAATCGCCTCCTGAATCTCATCGAGATCGTAGAAGGTTTCGAATTGAATCAGGTCCACCCCGGCGTCGGCCAGCGCCTCGATCTGTTCCTGAAATGCTTCCCGAGCTTCGGTGCGGGAGCAAGGGCCTAACGGTTCAAGCCGCACGCCTACCGGCCCGACCGCCCCGGCCACCAGCCCCTCCTCGCCGGCGCATTCCCGCGCCAGGCGCGCGCCCGCGCGGTTGATTTCGCGGCATTTCTCGCGCAAGCCATAGCTGGCCAGCCGCACCGGATTCCCCCCAAACGTGTTGGCTTCCAGGATTTCGGCGCCCGCCTTGCGATACGCCTCGTGGACTTCCTTCACCAGCGAGGGCATGGAGAGGTTCAGCTCTTCAAAACACTGGCTGATCGGGATTCCCTTGGCGTACAGCATGGTCCCCATCGCGCCGTCGCACACGAAGACCCTCTCTTGTAATGCTTCCAAAAAGCGTTGTGCGCGTGCGTTCATGGTACTGGAAGCGGATTAGCGACCAGTCCGAGCCGCGCGCGTCAGCAAGCGGTCAGCCCGCCGATGGTGACCGCTCCCTCACGGTCGCGGCTCGGATTGGCACTGCGGGCAATAAGAGCGCGGATCAATCCCTTTCAACTTCCAACTAGCGGATTTGAGGATACGAGGACTGTACACGCTAATCTAGTTTCAGGCGACGTACAACGGCCTCCAATGGCTCTCCTCGCTCGCCGTTTGCCACCGCTCGCTTCTGGCGGAGCAGCCGCTTGCGCACATTGGCGCGCAACACTAAGCCCGTGTCTGGGTCACCCAGCAATTCAACGATCTTCTGTTCCACTGCGGACCCGACCAACTCATGCAACTCTTCGGCCGTCATGTCAGCAACCGTCTTTGCCATTCGATGCTCCTGAATGTGCTGAGGTGATTATAACCCTCTACCGTCTAACAGCGGCAGCCGGTGTCAGGTAGCCACGGCAAATTCGCAGTTCCCATTTGCCGTGGGTTCGTATATTCGGACGGAAGGCCCACTGTGTTGGTTAAGGCCGCTGGTTCTGAGGGTCGCTTGTCAATGTCGGCGGAGCACTGAGCAACACGAGGTTATTGTCCTTGATGTCCTTCGCATCAGAATACTTCAACTTCTTTAGTTCGACTACCGCTTGTTCTGGCCCTTCCAGCGAGACACGGCCCGCCACTTTCCAACCGGGACAGTGGTTGCAAGGCTCGATCCGAATAAAAGTTTGTTGAGCACTCAATTGAATGCCAGATTGTTTGTCATTTGACCGCAGGATATGGTCGCCGGGTTTAACTCGGATGACGAAGAATCTGCCATTCTCGATTCTGGCCACTTCCCGGTCATCCAAGTAGATCGGAAATTTCACATTAAGGAAGCCGCCGCCCTCCTTATAACGGTACACATAGATGGTCTGCGGCGAATCTTGGGCTTGCAAGCTCATCGTTGTTACAAGAACAAGACCCGCAACCAGTAACGGCACAAGTCTCCGCATAGGGACTACCCCCTTTGTTTACACATTCTTTCTGTCGGACGTGCCGAGCAAGCCCACGGCACAGACACCGTGCCATGGCTACCCGCTCATCGTAAGTTAACGGTCAACGGTCGCGGGTTGCCCGCTGGCCTATCACCTCGCATTCCGCAAGCATCGTAGGTCTTGAGAAGGCATTCACAGTCATAAACCTGGGATAAATGTTTCGCTGCGATAATCGTAGATGCGGTCCAAAATGCACTTCCGTTGCCGCCGTGATGTCGATTGACTAACCAAGCGAAAAGATCGGCGGCTTGTATCGCAGCTACATCTGATTTCACCGACTCGACATGCCGGATTTGACGTGCCCAGCCTGCCGCTGGATTCACTTTGCGTGCTCGTCTCCAAGCACTATCGAGGTGTCTGAGAAAGCGTTCACCCGTGTCGAAGTAAACTGATATTGGTTCGGGCTCCGACAAGTCTTCAGCAGTTAACTGGAGTCCGCCAACGCAGAAATCGACACAGATCGCTTCCGGCGCTTTGAGTGTAGGAACAACACGCTTCGCCGCTTCGTACTCATCCAAAAGAACACTGCACGAGTACGCGGTGAAATTCGACTGCCGGAATGAGCCAATGACGTTAAACAGATCCTTGATCAGAGCGACAGCTTCGGGGTTACCCTTATTGAAGAGCACGCCCGCTTCGCGCATGTGCAGCTTCGATTGGCCGTGACGTTTCAACGCTTTTTGCCACCCATCGTCGAACGATTCCCAGATACGCAGAGGGGCGGCAAACCCAGCGAGTATTAGCGCTCTTGAACCATCGTGGGTCCCACTACCGTCATAGTATGCAAGGAATGGCATCCAAAACGACCCTCGTCAGTTGCTAGTGTTGCGTTCGGAAATTGCGTTTACCATCAGTGACATAACTGCTGGCCCTACAGCACGGCTGGGGCGGTTGGCGCGAAACATCCTGCTGGTAATCATGGCGACGATGACTTGTGGCAATTCGGTTTCGATATGATCGGCCTGTACCACCAGCGCCGGCCGCGGCCTTGCAGTTCTCAGATTCGAATGGGGGAATAAGACCAGGATCACATCGCCGCGCTTAACGGCTGGATTTGTCATAGTTGTCGTAGATGTCCATTTCAGGGCTTTCCCAATCCTCAGCAAATGCCCTCAACCGCGCGTGCAAGTCAGCCGCTTGAGCCTCGTCTATGCCGAGTTCTCGCAAGTCATAGTTTGTTTTCGGGCTTGTTTCCGGGAAGGTCACCATCACGCGCGTTCCTTCCGGCACATCCAAAGGCACTTTGGTCAGTTCCACCTTGCCGTCGCGGTATACTCCTCCGATGCTCTTGCTCATACCCAGCACTCCTTTGCCGTATTCTACCAAAGGCTAACGTCTGCTGACCCCCATAGAACCTCGTCCCAGCCGGCAGAAGACGAACCGGCGACGGAGGGCCGGTGGCAGCAACTTCCAATAGTTCAGAGCCGGCCGGTCCATTCCCCCACTTGCCCGCAGAATCTTACACGGCCCGAAGCGTGCCGACTGCAACGCCGGCCTGGGCCGCACTCCGCTGCTCACAAGCGGCCGACCCAGTAGTAAGGCCGGCGCCTTAGGTTCATGACCGCCAGTATCCGCACGCCTTCCGGACGCACTCTGTAGAGAACGCCGTAAGGAAATCGCTGTACAAGACGGCGACGAACAGAGCCCAGAACTGGAGCGCCCGCTTCCGGGTTTGTAAGAATTGCCGCGATACTCCGTTCCACGGCTCCCAGAAAAGACACGCCCAGACCGGGTCTCTCGTTTTCGTAGAATTCCGCTGCGTCCCTCAACTCGTTCTCGGCTAAACGATGGAACGAAACTGAATCCATTCACTTAAGCCTCGCGCGGGCATCACGCATCACGTCCACCGCGGGGCGGTTGGATGCCGGATCGGCATCCCAAGCCTCGTCGCGTCGCTGAGCTTCTCCAGCCCACAGCCGCAGATTCTCTTCCTCCGAAAGGTTTTCCAAACTTTCCAAGAGACGCTCTGCCAGACGAGCGCGGTCTTTCGGCTCTAGCTTAAGTACGACAGCTTCGATTTCATCAATACTCATAATCGAATTCTACTCCTACCAGGGCCTGTTCATGCTGGCCCCGGCCCAACACCCCGTCCCAGCCGGAACAAGACGAATCCGCGTTGGATGGACGGGGGCAGTAACTCCCGGCAATTCAAAGCCTTCTATTCCATTCTACCAATTGTCCCCAGAACCCTATGCCGACCATTTGATCCTCCGCCGAGGTTAGCAGCTACCAAACTGCCGGGGGTTAGAACCTGTTAGGAAGCCGGATGCACCCGGAACCGCCGCGACTTCATTTCGGCGCGGGGCAGGGAACCCGGCGGGGCGAATTCGACGAGCGGCCGCAGATGGAGCCGGGTATGCATCTCCACGATGATCCGCTGGGCCAGCGCTGGTTGTTGGCCCTCATCGAGACTTTCGGTTTCCAGGCGCAGCAGCAGCTCCTGCATTTCCTGTTGCTGCGTCACGATGCCCTGGAATTCGGCCACTTCCGGGAAGCGACGCAAAATGTTTTCGATGGCCGAAGGAAACACGTTGATCCCCCGGATGGTCATCATGTCGTCGGCGCGCCCCAGCAACCCGCCTTTCAGGAGCGCGAACGTCCGGCCGCACTCGCAGCGCTTCCGGGTGACCTCGGCGAGGTCGCCGGTGCGGTAGCGGATCAGCGGCGAGCACACGCGTCCCAAATTCGTCAGGACGATCTCGCCCCGCCCTTCGGTGACGGGTTCCTGCGTCCGCGGATCGAGGACTTCCAGAATGAAGTCGCTCTCATTGACGTGCGGGCCGAGCTGCGCCTGGCATTCGAAGCCGTAGCCGCCCATCTCCGTCATACCGGCGTGGTCGTAGGCCCTGGCTCCCCAGAGTTCCTGAATGCGCTTCCGTGTGGCCGGGATGCTCGCGCCCGGCTCACCGGCGTGGATGGTGACGCGGACGCCCAGCTTGGAAGTCTCGATCCCCATCGTGCGCCCGATTTCAGCGAGACGCAGGGCATAGGTCGGCGTCGAGATCAGCACAGAGGGCCGCACGTCGCGCATGTGAACCAGGCGCTGCTCGCTGGTTTGCCCGCCTCCAGTAATGGTGAGGCAGCCGAGCTGCGGGCCCGCGTCGAAGGCTCCCCAGAAGCCATAGAACGGCCCGAAGGAAAACGCGACGAAGACGCAATCGCCCGGCCCCACGCCCGCGCCGCGGTAGACGTGCTTCCACTGATTGACAAACGACTGGTAGCCCTCCGGCGTGTCGAGCCAGCGGATCGGTGTGCCGGTGGTCCCGGAGGTCTGGTGCAGCCGCGTGTACGCCTTCAACGGGAACGTCAGGTTTGTGCCGTAGGGAGGCTGCGCGGCCTGATCGGCCACGATCTCGCCCTTGGTGGTGAACGGCAGGTCGGAGAGCCGGCTCAGGGGAACGGGCTTGCGGATTCCCGCCTCGCGCAGCTTCCGCCGGTAAAAGGCGTTGCTGGCCAGGACCGGTTCGAGCAGCTTGCGCAGCCGCCGCTCCTGGAATTTCTCCAATTCCTTGCGCGCCAGCGTTTCCGATTTTCGGTCGTAGAAGGTTACCTTGGTTCGTGTTTTCATCTTGAAATGCGACTCCTAAGAACAGTGAAGAGTGATGAGTGAGAAGTGATGAGCAAGAAGCTCCGTAGAAGCTGTTGCAAGTCCGGCTCTAGGTCTTTCGAGTCTGAGGGCTTTCCGGATTACATTTTCCTTAGCCCAGGCGTTCACGCCTGGGGTCCAAGGTCGCGACCTCTTTTTCGCAGCCCCCTTCTTAGGGGGCTTCCCACCCCCCTTTCTGCCGGCTGAGAAGCCCCCTGAAAGGGGGCTATCAATTTACTTGCGGCCCCTCCGACCCAGGCGTAAACGCCTGGGCTAGAGAAAGGAAAACAGGGTTTGCAATCGCTACTGTTCACTTGTCACTTGTCACTGATCACTCGTCACTGTATTCTCACATTCTTCCTTGCAACCACTGCGCGGCGTACAGCGCAAAGTTAAGCACAGACTGGGGAGCGATGCCAAGCAGCAGCGTTCCTCCTGCGCACACAGCGAGCACGCACGCGACGGCGGCGGGGACCGGGGGCGCCGGAACCTCGCGCGTCGGCTCGCTCATATACATGGCGACCAGGACCTTCAAATAGTAGTAGGCCGCGATGGCGCTGTTGAGCACTCCGAGCACGGTCAGCCCGAGCAGGTCCGACCGCAGCGCCGCCCGGAACACGTAGAACTTCCCCAGGAATCCCCCGGTCAGCGGGATTCCGATCAGCGACAGCAAACAGACGCTGAGGCATCCCGCGAGCACGGGCGAGCGGAACCCCAGCCCGGCGTAATCCTCAATCGCGACGTAGCGCTCCCCTTGATTCCCCATATGCGCGATCACGGCGAACGCGCCGAGGTTCATCAGAGCATACGCCACCAGGTAGAACATCACGGTGGCGACCCCCTCGGCGGAATTGGCCGTGAAGGCGACCAGCATGTACCCGGCATGAGCGATCGAGGAGTAGGCGAGAAGGCGTTTCATGTTGGACTGCCACAGCGCCGCCAGGTTCCCCACGAACATCGAAAGAACGGCGGAAACCCACAACAAACTCGGCCAGGGATACACCGCCCCATCCAAGGCGACGGTAAAGACCCGCAAAAACAGCGCGAACGCGGCGGCCTTGGAGCCGGTCGCGAGGAATGCCGTCACCGGCGTGGGGGCGCCCTGATAAACGTCCGGGGTCCAGACTTGAAAGGGCGCAGCCGAGACCTTGAACGCCAGACCGACGAAAATCAATCCGATGGCAAGAGCAATCAGCGAAGTCGGGACCTCGCCGCCCAGTTGCGCCGCCGCCGGAAGAAGGACCGGCGAACCGCCCACGATGCCTTCCGTGGAGTTCCCCGCCGTGACCGGGTTCAGGCCTCCCCGCAATACTTCGCGGATCACCGTAAGTCGCGTGGTCCCCGTCGCCCCGAACAGCAACGCGATCCCGTACAACAGAAAAGCGGTGGCAAAGGAGCCTAGCAGAAAGTACTTCAAGGCCGACTCGCTGCTGATCGCAACCCTGCGCCGGAAGCCCACCAGCACGTAGCTCGACAGGGACGAAATCTCCAGGCCGATGAAGCTCAGGATCAGGTCGTTCGCCGCGGCCATCAGGCCCATCCCGGCGGTGGCGAACAACAGCAGGGCGTAGTATTCGCCGGCCGCCAGCCGCTCCTGACGAAGATAGGACGCCGAGCTAAGCACGATCAGAATCGCAATCCCAAGAAACAACAGATGAAAGAAAAAGCTGAACGGGTCGGCCAGGACCATCCCGTCGAAGGCAGGCCCTTGCGGAGGCCATTGCAAGATGAGCGCAGCCATCGCGGCGAGCAGGCCGAGCAGCGTAACGAACCCGCACCATTCCTCCTTGCCCTTCGTGCGAAAGGCGGCGAGCAACATCACCGCCGTCGCCACCACGGTCAGGATGGCTTCCGGCAGTACGGCAATCAGATCTTCAGGCGACATGCTTCGCTCGTTGTCATCTCACACACGCGAACCCGGGCCGGGAATGGCTCGTCAGGGCACGACTTCAGTGGTGCCGATGTAGGGCCGCCGTCCCGGCGGCTCAATAAACCGGCCAGAGGCCGGCGCTACCTCGGAAGGCACCACACGCTCCACCCGCGTCTCGCGCAGCCCGGCGCGGTCGAGCAGCGCGGCGGTCGAAGCATCCATCCTGCGCAAGAAGAACGGCGAGCGCACGCCCATCAGGAGCATCAGCGCGACTGCCGCAAGGAGGATGCCGCGTTCCCGGCGATCCAGGTCCGGAAAGGTTTGATTTCTCTCGGAAGCCTCTCCCAGGAAAACGCGCTGGTACATCCAAAGCATATACGCCGCCGAGAGGACCACTCCCGTTGCCGCAAGCGCCGTGTACAGGGTCCGCTCCTGCTGCACCCCGAGCAGAATCAGGAACTCGCCGACGAAATTGTTGAGCAACGGCAGGCCGATGGACGAGAGCGTCGTGATCAGAAACAAAGTGGCCAGCACGGGCGCGGGCGTCGCCAGGCCACCCATGTCGCTGATCTGGCGGCTGTGCAGCCGCTCATAAATCATTCCCACCAGCAAGAACAGCGCCCCGGTCGAGACCCCGTGATTGAGCATCTGGTACACAGCGCCCTCGACCGCGAGCTGATTGAAGGAGAAGATTCCGAGCACGACCAGGCCCAGGTGCGCCACGGACGAGTAGGCAATGAGTTTTTTCAAGTCCGGCTGGACCATCGCCACGAGCGACCCGTAAATGATGCCCACCAGCGCCAGCACGATGATGGGCGTGGCCAGCGCGTGGGCGGCGTCCGGGAACAGCGGCAGGCAGAACCGCAGCAGACCGTAAGCGCCCATCTTGAGCAGCACGCCGGCCAGCATCACCGACCCCGCCGTGGGCGCTTCGACGTGGGCGTCCGGGAGCCAGGTGTGCAACGGGAAGAGCGGAACTTTAATGGCGAACGCCGCAAAGAACGCCAGAAACAGCCAGAACTGTTGCAGGAACGTAAGTGTGTGCGCGCCGGAGGCCAGCGCCTGGAGGATGCGCTCGGAATCAAACGTTCCGAACAGGTTGTAGAGCCAGATGATCGCCACCAGCATCAGCAGCGAGCCGACTACGGTGAAGAGGAAAAATTTCACCGCCGCGTACACCCGCCGCTCGTGCCCCCAGATGCCGATCAGGAAATACATCGGAACCAGCGTGACTTCCCAAAACACGTAAAAGAGAAACAAGTCCACTGCGACAAACACCCCGATGGTCCCCGTTTCGAGCAACAGGAGGAAGAAGAAGAATTCCTTGACGTGCTCCTCGACCGAGCGCCAGGAAATCAGCACGGAGAGCACCGTCAGGAACGCCGTCAGCAAGACCAGAAACAGGCTGATCCCGTCCACGCCCACGTGATAGCGGATCGCGGGCGAGTCCATCCAGCTTCGGTCCGTGACGAACTGCATCGCGGCGGTTCCCGGCACAAATCCAAACGGCAAGGCCACCGAGAGCGCCAGCGTGGCGAGCGACACCGTCACGGCCAGCGCGCGGATCGCGGCGGGCCGCCGGCGCGGCAGGAACAAGATTACGGCCGTGCCCGCAGCGGGCAGAAACAGAACGCAGTTGAGCAATGCACTCATACGGTCCACATCACCAGGAAGCCGATCAGAAGGACGGCTCCGAGCACCATCCACCCGGCGTAGGAGCGAACGTTGCCCGATTGCATCCGGCGCAGCGTGTCGCCCACCCGGCCGGTGCGGCGCGCGGCGCGATGGATGGTCCCGTCAATCGCCACCATGTCCATGCCTTTCCAAAGAAACTCGCTCGAGCCGATCACGAGCGGGCGCACAAAAAGGAAGCGGTAGAATTCATCCACAAAATACTTATTGAGAACCACCTGATACGCGCCCCGGAAGCGGGCTTGCAAGACGTCGGCGAGCGCCGGCCTCCAGCGATAGAGCAGAAGCGCCAAAAAAAGTCCTGCGAAGGATACGAGCAGGGAACAAGCCATCAGCAAGTGCTCCGTTTGCGCGGAATGCGCCGGCGCGCCCTCACCCGGAATCACGGCCAGTTGAAACGCGGGCGCGATGAAGCGGCTCCAGGGGTCGCTCCCTCCAAACAGAAACGGGCTTCCCATCCAACCCCCGGCGAGTGACAGCATCCCTAGAAGGATCAGCGGCCAGGTCATGATCGGTGGCGACTCATGCAGATGGTAAGCTGAATGCGCGGCCTCCAACCCGGCGGGTTCCGGCGCAGCGTCGGCTGCGGTTTTCGGAAGCCCGTAAAAGGTCAGCAAGAACAACCGGAAGATGTAAAAGGAACTGATCCCCGCCGTCAGCAAGCCGAGCAGCCAGAGACCGACGCCGCCGTAAGGGCTCGAATACGCTTCCCACAAAATTTCGTCTTTGCTGAAGAACCCGGAAAACGGCCAGACGGCGGAGAGCGCCAGACACGCCGCCAGAAACGTCCAATAGGTCCGCGGCATACTCCGGCGCAAGCCGCCCATCTTGCGGATGTCCTGTTCGCCGCCGAGCGCGTGGATGACGCTGCCCGCGCCGAGGAAGAGAAGCGCCTTGAAGAAGGCGTGGGTCACCAGGTGAAAGATCGCCGCGCTGAACGCGGCCACGCCGCAGGCCATGACCATGTATCCGATCTGGCTGATGGTCGAATAGGCCAGCACGCGCTTGATGTCGTTCTGCACCACGCCGATGGTCGCGGCGTACAGCGCGGTGACTCCGCCGACCAGCGCCACGGCGAACATCGCGTCCGGCGCGTGCACGTACAAGGGGCCTGACCGGGCGATGATGTAAACGCCCGCCGTCACCATCGTCGCGGCGTGGATCAGGGCGCTGACCGGCGTCGGGCCGAGCATGGCGTCCGGCAGCCAGACGTAGAGCGGCACTTGCGCGGACTTGCCGGTGGCTCCCATCAGGATCAGCAAGCAGATCAGCGTGAGCGGTCCTACCGCGTCCGATTCCACGGGGAGTTCGGCCGCGCGCGGAAGGATTTGCGAAAAGTTCAGTGAATCAAAAGTCCAGTAGAGCAGGATCAACGCGATCAAGATTCCGAAGTCACCGATCCGGTTTACCAGAAACGCTTTCTTGCCGGCGTCCGCGGCGTCGTTCTTCCGGAAGTAAAACCCGATCAGAAGATACGAGCACAGCCCGACCCCTTCCCAGCCGACAAACAGCAGCAGGTAATTCCCGGCCAGCACGAGCGTCAGCATGAAAAAGACAAACAGGTTCATGTAAGCGAAGAAGCGGTAGTAGCCTCCTTCGCGCGTCATGTACCCGGCGGCGTAAATGTGAATCAACAATCCCACGCCGGTCACGACCAGCGTCATGACGGAGGAAAGCGGATCGAGGTAGAAATTGAAATTGGCCTGGAAGGACGCCGCCGCGATCCACGCGCCGTAGGATTCAATTCGCGGCTCGCCGCCCAAACCCGCGAACGCCAGGACGGAGAGCAGGAACGAGAGCGCGACCGCGCCCACCGCGATGGCGGCCACGGCGCGCTCGGTGTACCGCTTTCCCCAAAGGCCGTTCCAGGCCGCTCCCGCGAGCGGGAGGACCGGAATCAGCCACAACGGAAGATTAAACACCAAATCACCTCGAAAACTTGCTTTCCTTGCTGCCTCGCAGCCGTTTGTCGCGCGGGGCCGTCAGAGTTTCATCAGGTCAATCCGGTCCACGTTGAGCGATTCCCGGTTTCGGAAGACGGTAATAATGATGGCGAGTCCCACGGCCGCTTCCGCCGCCGCAATCACCATCACAAAGAACACGATGATTTGCCCGTCCAGTTGCCGCAGAGAGTAGGACAGCGCTACGAAGGTCAGGTTGACGGCATTCAGCATCAGCTCGACCGACATAAAGATGGTCACGATGTTGCGCTTGAACAAGAATCCGGCCACGCCCAGCGTAAACAGGATCGCCGACAGAATCAGGTAATAGGAGAGCGGAACCATTATTTCTTTGCCATTCCAATCCGGGCTGCGCGCGTAAGCGAGCCGCCACTCAGTGCAGTGACAAGTGACGAGTGACGAGTTGCAAGCAAACTCGATCTTCCTGCTGCTCTTTCTTTACACTTGTCACTTTTCACTGACCACTGCCTTTCCGGGCCCTTCCGTCTCGGAGTCCTTTCGCGCCAGCACCACGGTCCCGATAATGGCCACCAGGATCACGATTGAAACCACCTCGAAGGGCAGCAGGTAATTCAGAAACAGCCGCCGCCCGATGTCCGCAGTCCGGCCGGGGAAATCGCCGAAGCGGACCATGGCATCCTGCGGGACCTGGCGGTAAATCACCGCGGCCATCGAGGTGACCAGCAGGAGGATCAAGGGCAACCCGAGATATTTGGCGAAACGGCTTCGCTGGGTGCGCTCTTCTTCGCCGGCATTCAGGAGCATGATGACAAAGACGAACAGCACCATGATCGCGCCGGCATAAACGATGATCTGGGCGGCGGCGATGAATTCCGCTCCCAGCATCAAATACAAGGAGGCCAGCGAGGCCATGACGCCGATCAGCGAGAGCGCGCTGTGGATGGGATGCCGCTGCAATAGCAAGTTGATCGCAAACCCCACCGCCGCGCCCGCAAAAACGAAAAACAGCAGTTGATACATCGAAGTCTTTCTTATGAAAGCAATTCGCGTCGAAAAGCTTTACAGACATCCACAAAATCTCTTGGATTGAAGGTAAGGAAAGCAGTGATTTGAATGTTCGAGTCAGATAGAATTCTGCGAATCACACGATCTACTGCGCTGAGTCTTCGGTAGTGAACGGGAGGCTTTCTTAATTCGTCGAAGCACTCATCCACGATGCCGTCCCGAAAGGAAAGATCAGAAAGCAAATAAAGTTGATTCTGCTTGGAAAGAAGCGCCCAATCCCTTTCCAGAAGCAGCATCCCCGTCTTATTTTTTACCATTCTTGTAGAAACTGCTTCATACACGATCGGCCAGGGAATAATCAAGCGGTTGTTGCCCTTGGGGAAGTAGCGAAGGAAATGATCCCTTGCCCGGTCGTGGAAATGATCTCTCTCGTCGTAAAGCCCAATTAAGAACGAGGCATCTGCGCAAATGTCGTTCACCTTTCCTCCCCGCTCTCCAACGACACCTGAGCGTAGCCCGTCCAAGCCGCCAACGTGCGTTTCCCAAGAATGAACTTTCCTCCCTGCTTTGTACTGATGATGTAAATCCGGGGGTTCTTCCCGGGATCGAGGACTGAAGACAGTTCCCTCATAATTTGATCCCGCGTTTTCTTGGAGACGAACGTCGCCACGTTTCCTCCGCATTCTTTAGCTTTTTGCTTATCGAGCCAGCCATAGAGACTTTCGTAGTCCCCTTGCAGTCCCAAATCAAACGAGAGCCAGTACCGGGTGCCGCTGTTGTTCAATTGACTTACCCCCTTTCTGCCGATCCTTTTGCGCGACTTAACAACGTTTCCTTTCAGTTTGACCCACAGAGTATTTCTTATGCAACCCCAGTCCCGTTTCAGGACCAACGGATCGCCAGGACCAGGCTCGTCACGACCAGATTCCCGAGCGCCAGCGGGACCAGGAATTTCCACCCGAAGGCCATCAACTGGTCGTAGCGGAACCGGGGCAACGTCGCCCGAATCCAAACGTAGAGGAACAAAAAGAAAAGCACCTTCAGCGAAAACCACAGCAGCGGCAACAGCGCTTGCAGGATGGCCGGCCCGAATACGGGGCCGTGCCAGCCACCAAAAAACAGAAGCGTAGCCAGGCACGAGGCCGTGACCATGTTGGCGTATTCGGCCATGAAGAACATGCCGAACTTCATGCTGCTGTATTCGGTGTGATAGCCCGCCACCAGTTCCGTCTCGGCTTCGGGGAGATCAAACGGCAGGCGGTTGGTCTCGGCGATGGCGGCCACCAGAAAGCAAACAAAGCCGGCAAACTGCGGAATGATGTTCCAGCGCGGCAGGAAGCCCCAGTACGCTCCGGCCTGGTTCTCGACGATGGCGCGCAGGCTCAGGCTGCCGGTCAGCAGCAGGACGCCGATGATCGAGAGGCCGATCGCCAGCTCGTAGCTGATCATCTGGGCCGAGCTGCGCAGCCCGCCGAGGAGCGAATACTTGCTGTTGGACGACCACCCCGCGAGCGCGAT
Organism: Acidobacteria bacterium RIFCSPLOWO2_02_FULL_61_28; assembly: GCA_001767035.1. GTDB lineage: Bacteria > Acidobacteriota > Terriglobia > 2-12-FULL-54-10 > 2-12-FULL-54-10 > 2-02-FULL-61-28. The sequence continues at coordinate 4,990 of MEKR01000003.1, read as the reverse complement.
CCCATACACCCCCATCGAGCTGACCGAAAGAATGAACAGCACGCCGATGTCGAGGTCGGCGATTTGAAACAGGTCCATGCCGCCCACCCGCGTCTCCGGGCCGAACGGGATCACGGCAAACGCCAGCAGCGCCGTCACCAGGGAGAGAAACGGCGCCAGCAGATAGACCAGCGGAAACACCTCGCTCGGCGTCAGGTCCTCTTTGGTCAGCAGCTTGATCGCGTCCGCCAGCGGCTGGAGCAGCCCGTGCGGGCCGACCCGCGTCGGTCCCCAACGGCATTGCATGTGCGCGAGCAGCTTGCGCTCGAACCAGACGGCGTAGGCCACCACCGTCAGCAGGACCAGCAGGATGACCACGATCTTGGCGAGCGCAAACAGTACCATCAGCGGAGACATTTTCCCTCAATCAAACGAATCACAGAATACATTTAAGGGCCGTACCGTCAGGGCATGGCGTTAGAGCCTGTGTGATAACTCGGAAATACGAACCTCAGCGGCTAAAGCCGAATTGATTCTGCGGCAGTTACGGCACGACTGAAGTCGTGCCCTGACGCAAAATCGAAGTTATCACACAGGCTCTTTAGCCATGCCGGGACAAAAGCATCTCCTTTTTCCTTAGCCCAGGCGTTCACGCCTGGGGACAAAGGTAGCAAAGGATTTTTTCAGCCCCCTTCAGGGGCGTACCAATCCGCGAAGACGAAGCCCCCTAAAGGGGGCTTCCCATTCCGTAATATCTTGTAACCCAGGCGTAAACGCCTGGGCTAGAGAAAAATCCCCGTTCTTCATGAATACTCCAGTTAAAGTCGTGCCAGGCGATCTTGTTCACAATCTGATGCAATCCTAAGCAAAAAAGAATGTGATCTCCATCATGCTGGTTCAATATGCTGGCGGCTTTCCTTCTCCGGCACGAGACGCAATATCCGGCTGTAGCGCCCCAGGGTTCCGGAGGTGAACAGCGTGTCCTGCGCGGACTCGATTTTTACTGTTGGACTGACCGGCGGCCGCAGAAGGCCATCCACGGGAACAATCGGTTCGGCGCCGCCAGCCAGCAGATTCACTAACGGAACCTGATAGCCCGGCACCAAGCGGCGAATTTCTTCAAACACCTCTTCTGTCCGCGCCGGGGCGAGCGCAACTCCCATGGCCGCGGCGAGGCGCAGCAGAATATCGAGATCGGTCCGCGTGCCCAATACCTCCGTCGCTTTGCGCAGCCGCTGCAGCTCGCCGCAGGTGTTGGTCACCGTGCCCGATTTCTCGTAGGCGCTTGCCGCCGGAAGGAACACATCGGCGGCCTGGGCCGTCTCGTGGAGAAACAAATCTTGGACCACCAAAAAGCTCTTCCCGCGATACGCTGCCGGGTCCTGGCCGTGGAGCGGATTCGCTCCCACAACGTAAAGACTGTCGAGACGCCCTTCGCGGACGGCCGCAAGAATTTCGTGGCGCGACATGCCGGCTTCCGCGGGAAGGGAACACTGCCAGTGGTTTTCAAACACGGCGCGGGAAGCCGCGTCCCCCACCGGGCGGTAGCCGGGCAGAAGGTGCGGCAGAAGTCCCATGTCGGAAGCGCCACGCGAGTTGCTGTAATCGCCGAGGGCGATGTAGCGCGTCCGGCCCGGCAGCTTCTCTCCCAGGCGCGCCAGCGCGGTGACCGCTTCTCCGGCGATCTCCGCGCCGAACACAATGATCACGTCCTTCTCCGCCAGCAGCGCGTCGCGGAAAGCCCGCAGCGACTCCGGCGTCACGTCCTGCCCTCCCGGAGTTCGGCCCAGAAGCGAGCGCGCCGCGTCCGGCTCGCCGCGCAGATACGCAATGGCAGCGCCCTCTCGTCCCCCCGTCACCGGCAGGAAGCGATGGCTTTGCTGGAGCAGCGGAATCCGGCGTGCGTTGATGACGTAGAGCCGCGTCCCGCGCAGGCGGCAGCCCTCGCGGATGTTCCAGGCCAGCAGCGGATGCTGTTCGGTCGGATTGTTGCCGACGAGCAAGACCGCCGAGGCGTGCGCCAGGTCTTTCGAGCGGGCCAGCGCAGCTTCCCCGTCAGACCCCTCGCCGCCCGAAAGCGCGGCGAGCAGGGCAGGGAAGTCGGCGCTGCGGTGATGGGCGATATGATTGGTTCCGAGAATGGTCCGGGCAAATTTCTGCAAGAGATAATTCTCTTCGTTGGTGGTGTGGTTCGAGCCGATCACTGCGAACGCGTTTTGGCCGAAGGCGTTTTGCGCGAAGGCGTTCTGCGCGCCTGTCTCGCCCGCGTTGCGCCGGGCATTGTGCCGGTCGGCGCGCCGGTCATTGTCCCGGTCATTGCTCCTGTCAAGGATTTCTTTCCAGCGGGAGGCGACCGTTCGGAAGGCTTCGTCCCAGGTCGCTTCGACTAACTGCCCCCCGCGGCGAATCCGAGGATGCCGGACGCGCTCCGGATGCTCGATGAAGTCATAGGCGTAGCGGCCCTTGATGCAAAGAAATTCACCGTTGACGCCGCTGTGGTCCCGGTTGTTGCCGCGCAGAATCTTATTCTGGCGGACGCTCAAGGTTGTCTTGCAGCCGTCGCCGCAGTGCGCGCAAATGGTGCTGACGTAGGTGATCTCCCACGGGCGCGCCTTGTAGCGGTAGGCGCCGCTGGTGAGCGCCCCCACGGGACAAATATCAATGCACATGCCGCACTCTTCGCATTCGAGGTGGTCGCCGTGGTTCGGGGTAATCTCGGAATGCGCCCCCCGGCTCACGACGCTCAGCGCGCCCACCCCCATGCCTTCCGCGCAGACCCGCACGCAGCGGTAACAGAGGATGCAGCGCGGCGCGTCAAAGTAAACCACCGGCGACCATTGCTGCTCCTCGATGTGGCGCTTCTCTTCGGCGAAGCGGCTTTCGGCGGCCCCGTAGCGGAACACCATGTCCTGCAGCTCGCACTCGCCTCCCTTGTCGCAGACCGGGCAATCGAGCGGATGGTTGGCGAGCAGGAACTCGAGCATGGACCGCCGCGCCTGCACCACCGACAGCGTCGCGGTGCGGACGACCATGCCCTCGGCCACCGGGACGGTGCAGGCGGTCTGGAGCTTCGGCGTCTTTTCAATCTCGACCAGACACATGCGGCAGGCGGCCTGCAACGAGAGACCCGGATAATAGCAGAACGACGGGACTTCAATCCCCGCGCTCCGGCAGGCTTCGATCAGCAACGATCCCGCCGGCGCTTGGAGCGCCCTGCCGTCCACCGTAAGTTTGACCGTGTTGGCCATCGTGTGGGCTACAATCCCCTCAACGGAACCAGTCCGTGCCGCGCAAACGGGCAAGGCTTGCCTCCCAGGTGCGATTCAAACTCTTCGCGGAACTTCTGCACAAACGCGATGATCGGCATGGCGGCGGCGTCGCCCAGCGGACAGAAGGTGCGCCCCAGCATGTTCTTGGCGAGGTCTTCGATCAAGCGGATGTCCTCGCTCCGCCCGTCGCCGGAATGAAACCGCGTCAGGGTCTTGTCGAGCCAGGAGGTTCCCTCGCGGCACGGGATGCACCAGCCGCAACTTTCGTGCGCATAGAATTTCATCAGCCGCATTGCCACCTGGACGATGCAGGTCTCTTCGTGCATCACGATGACGCCGCCGGAACCGAGCATGGACCCGGCCTTGGCCAGCGAGTCAAAGTCCATCGGAGTGCCGAGCGCCTCGGCCTTGAGCACCGGCGTCGAGGAGCCTCCGGGGATGACCGCCTTGAACTTCTTGCCGCCCACGATGCCGCCGCCGACTTCTTCGATCATTTTCCACAACGGGAAACCCATCGGCAGCTCATAGACCCCCGGACGGTTGACGTGCCCGGAAAGAGCAAACAGGCGCGTCCCTCCGTTTCGCGGCGAGCCGAGCGACGCGTACCACTTCCCGCCCTGGAGCAAGATGGCTGGGACGGCACTGTATGTCTCCACATTGTTGACTACCGTCGGCCCGCCATAGAGGCCGGCAACGGCCGGGAAGGGAGGCCGGATGCGCGGAATGCCCCGCTTGCCTTCCAGCGATTCGAGCAGCGCCGACTCTTCGCCGCATTCATACGCGCCCGCGCCGGTGTGTGCCGCCAGCTCGAAGTCAAACCCGGCGCCGAGAATATCTTTTCCGAGGTAACCGCGCGCATACGCTTCCTCGATGGCGTGGTCGAGAATGTCGATCAGGTAGCGGTATTCGCCGCGGACGTAGATGTAGCCCTGATGGGAGCCGATGGCGAATCCCGCGATGACGAGGCCCTCGATCAATTGGTGCGGGTCGCACTGCATCAGAAGGCGGTCCTTGCAGGTTCCCGGCTCGCCTTCGTCGGCGTTGCAGACGATGTATTTCGGTTTGGCGGACTGCTTGGGAACGAAACTCCACTTCATGCCGGTCGGGAAACCCGCGCCGCCGCGCCCGCGCAGGTTCGACTGCTTCACCTCTTCGATCACGCTCTCCGGCGTCATTTCCCGCAGAGCTTTTTCGAGCGCCTTGTATCCTTCGTTCGCCAGATAGGTGTCCATCGAGGCGGAGTTGGGAAGATCGAACCGCCGGGTCAGCACGCGGACTTCGTGTTCCGAGTGGGTCAGTTTGGGCCGTTCTCCTGCGCCGTCGCTCGAAAGCTCGGTCAGCAACTGATCGAAGCGGTCGGGCGTGACTTCATGGTGATACTGATAATTCGCCTGGAGGGCCGGGGCCCAGGCGCACGCGCCGATGCACTCGACTTCTTCGAGCGAGAACTTTCCGTCCGGCGTGGTCTCGCCCGGAGCGATTCCGAGCCGCATCTGCGCGTGGGCAAACAGCCGGTCGGCTCCGCGCAACAGGCAGGAGACGTTGGTGCAGATTTGAAGATGATGCCGCCCGGCGGGTTTGGTCCGCAGCATCGAGTAGTAGGAGAGCACGCTCTCGATTTCCAGGACCGTCAAATCGAACCGCCGCGCGATCTCGGCAATCAACTCCTGGCTCAGGTAGCCCGCTTCATCCTGGGCAAAGAGCAGTATCGGGACCAGGGCCGAGCGCTTCACCGGATAACG
>MEKR01000002.1:4204-10510 GCA_001767035.1 Acidobacteria bacterium RIFCSPLOWO2_02_FULL_61_28 | reverse complement strand
CCAGGCGAGATGGAGTCAGAGAAGTCATTGCGGCAAGTTCCGTTGCACCTTTCGAGTAATCTGCGCGGCCCCGTCAACAAGCCGGCAGAATAGTTCCACGATTTGATTGTATCGGGCAGCGGCGAGAAGGGTCAAGGAGAGCCGGGGAAATGATCCGCAGATTACGCAGATTCCACAGATGGGACAGAGCCGCAACCCGGAATAACCACAGAGACAAAGAGAAAAATCATAGAACCCAAGAGATTACGACCTTGTATGCAAGAGGGTTGTAGGCCGGTGTAGGTGAACTGCAAGTTGTAGTCTTTTCTGCGCAATCTGAGCAATCCGCGGATTCAGCGCGCCGGAAAAGTTGGTCATTGGTTCTCGGCAACCACCCGATTCCGGATCACGCCGATCCCTTCCACCTCGGTTTCGACCAGATCGCCGTCTTGGAGGTACTCCGGGGGAGTGCGGGCAAAGCCCACGCCTTCCGGCGTTCCGGTCGAGATGATGTCGCCAGGCTCGAGCGTCATGCCCTTGGAGAGAGATTCAATGATGACGGCGACCGAAAAGATCATGTCGGCCGTGGAGGCGCTTTGCTTGGTGACGCCGTTGACCCGCAAGGAGATCGGCTTGTTCTGTGGGTCCCCGAACTCATCCGCCGTCACCAGCCACGGCCCCATCGGGCAGAAGCCGTCCAGGCTCTTGCCCTTGAACCACTGCATGTGCCGCTGCTGCAAATCCCGCGCCGAGACGTCATTGATGATGGTATAGCCAAAAACGTGATCGAGCGCCCGGGCGGCGGAGATGTTCTTGCCCCCGACTCCGATCACGACGGCAAGCTCCGCCTCATAGTCCACCTGTTGCGTGACGGATGCGTCCCAAGGAATCGGATCATACGGCCCGGTCACCGATGTCCGCGGCTTGGTAAAGAAGACCGGGGCATCCGGGACCTTGATCTCCTGTCCTCGGGCCCGCGCGGCTTCCGTGGCGTGGGCGGCATAGTTTCGTCCCAGGCAGACGATATTCTTGGCCGGCTGCGGGATCGGTGCGTGCAGCCGCACCCGCTCCAGGGGATGGCTGGTATCGGTGCTCACGGGAAGCGATTCGGCCAGCGCTTGCATTCGCCGCCAGACTTCCGGCCCGGCCTCGATGAGTTCGAGCAAGCTCGAAGGAAATGGTCCGGGCCACTCGCTCGCGGCCGGATTGCGAAGCACCAGCAAGCGATTTTCACGCACTACTCCAAGATGCCGAACCGTTTCGTTCCGCAGCGAACACGTCACATATTTCATCTTCAACACCTGCCCAAGAACGGATTCTCTCGCGTTTCCCTCAGAAACATACGTGATCGGTCCATATTAATTGGTTCCGGGGCCGATTCCAAAGTTCCAGGAGGAGATTAGGTCCACTTTGGAGCGTGGCCGTTGCCTTCCCGCAGCGAAAACTCTAACAATTCAGGGCTGTTTCGGGGCGAAAAAAAAGGCGCGCCGAAGCGCGCCGCACACAGACTTTAGACTTGGCCAAAAGCGGGGAATGAGCTCAGTCCCCAACGTCCCTGCCCATAAACAAAGCAATTGACGCTCCAAAGATACACTTCTCCTAACCCGTTGTAAATCCGAATGATCTATGCTCTCTCCCAGCCTAGAAGTCCGCCGATCGTCCTGGAAAATCCAGATTTTCGGAATTTGCAATATGGAATTTGGAATTCTTTGGTTTGCAGGCTTGGGCAGGCAGGGGAGACGCAGGCCACGCTTTCCGGACTCGGAGTGTGTCTCAGCGGGGGGCTACGCTTCGGGTCGCCGCATTCTTTGGCAGGCTCTGGCTTCCGAAAACCTCCGATGGGTATGACCGCCGGCCATAGCATTCGGGTTCCCCGTCCGCTGCCGGGGACCGCGGAACCAAATCAGTCACTACCCCTCCGGCACAGCGTTGCCGCGAGCGGCGAGACCGCCCCCGAATGCTTGAGGGCGTTGAAAACTAGACTGTTGACGCTCCCGCGTCCCACCGCCCCAGTTGCCTCCTGCTTTTGGAAGCAGCGCCGCTTTTTCCGAAGACCGTTGCGGTTTTTTCTTGACATGCCAAAGAATTGACGCACAATGGGAGTCGCCAACGAGAGAAAGCCGTTCCGGAGCGTTCCCCAAACGACCCCCCGGGCGATTCCCTAAAACCCACATTGAGTACTGTCGCCACGAATCCCGTTGCTACGGAAATCCGTCCGCGTGATGTTATCCGGTGCCGGCGCTGCCTTCTGGTCCAGTTCCGAACGCTTTCGGACCAGTGCCGCCGGTGCACCTACCCGCTTCCGCCCATTCCTCGACTGGAGGCAGTTCCCAAGAATGGCCGGTTGAGCCTCGTTCCGCAACGCAGCTCCGGGCCGGTTCCCTTCTCACCGGACCGCAACCCGCAGCCGGACTCGTTCCAGCCGCGCGGCAAAACGACGCGGGAACTGACGATCGGCCGCAAGCTGCGCGAGCTGCGGGAACAGCGCCACCTGACCCAGCAAGACATGGCCGTGCGAGCCGGGGTCCCGCGCACGTACATCTCGCGGATCGAGAATGCGCGGCTGTTGCCGGGTCCTCTGATGCTGGGCCGGATCGCCAGCGCCCTGGAAGTGGCCATCCTGGAACTGCTTCCCCAGAACAAGAACGGGCATGGACATCCGGCGGAAGAACCGGCCTTCTGGAATGAGCTGGTGGAGAATTTCTCCCTGTTGGGTCCGGAGGAAGTGTCTCGCGTGATGTTCCTTGCCCGGACGATGGCCGAGCAACCCGTGAGCCACGATTTCGTGCCGGCACTGGTGGCCAGCTAAACGCGGCAGAAAGATTGCAGTCTCCGTCGCGCCCCGGCTTGCCGGGGCACGACGTTCCCCCCGCCTCCGGCCTGCGGCACGTTGTTCCCGCGATCATTCAGAAGCCCGCAGGCCGAGGCTCCCCCCTCCCCAAAAAAGCGGCGGAATCGAGGCCATCCCTCCCGTCTCCCTTGCTACGTTTGACTTGCCGTGACCCGCTCACTAGAATGAGGCACCGGCAGGATGTCGTCCGCCTGCCGAAAGATTGGCCGTCTGCCCACAAGGAGAGCCGCGCGATGGCGATTCGTCCGTTCTTGCGCAACCAGGAGACGCCCTTCTGGAACCGCTACTACGAAACGATGCCGCGGGAGCAGCTCGACGCGCTGCACCTGCACCGCCTGCGGCTTGTTTTGCGGCACGCCTACGACAACAGCGCCTTCTATCGTCGCAAGCTCGACCGGGCGGGCGTCCATTCGGACGACATTCGGACGCTCGACGATTTCAAGCGCCGGGTGCCGCTCCTGGACAAGGATGAGTTCATTCTGCTTCAGGAGGAGCGTCCGCCCTACGGGGACACCCTGGCGGTGCCGCCGGATTATGTGGCGCACCACTGCGAGACCTCCGGCACGACGGGGATCTCGCTGCGCATCCCCTACACGGGTTACGATACGGAGCGCTACGGGGAAGCCTGGTGCTACGCCTTTTGGTGGCTGGGCGTCCGGCCCCGCGACACGTTTTACTTTGCGTTTAGCTGGGGTCTGTTTGCCGGCTTTTGGAGCGCCTACTGGGGCGTGCGCCGCCTGGGGGCCACGCTCTATTCGGGGGGCGGCCAGAACTCCGAAGGCCACATCCGCATGATCCAGAAGCTCCGGCCGACGGTGCTGGTTTCGACCCCCACCTATGCGCTCCACTTGGCGGAGGTGGCGCGCAAGACAGGGGTGGATCCGGCCAGCCTCTCCGTCAAATTCACGTTCCATGCCGGCGAACCCGGCCCTTGCGCGATTCCCGCCATGCGCCGCCAGATCGAAGAAGCCTGGGGTGCCCGCGCCGGGGAGATGCTCGGGCTGGCCGAGGTCCATGCCCTGGCTCCGAGTTGTCCCACGCAGCAAGGGGTCCACGTGGATGAGACGGGCTGCTTCAGTTGGAGCCGCGACCCGGCGACCGGCGAGGAGGCGCCCGAAGGAGGCGTGGGGGAGAACATCATCACGACCTACGTGAATAACGCCCAGCCGCTGATCAACTATCAAACGCACGACCTGGTCGCGCGCTATAACCAGTGTGAGTGCGGGCGCACCTGGGCTTTCTTCAAGGGCGTGGTGCTCGGCCGGACCGACTTCATGACGACGATTCGCGGCACCAATGTTTATCAAGCGGCGGTCGAGAACATCCTCGGCCAGATCGAGGGCGTGAGTCATCACTACCAACTGGTCCTGACGCGGGTGAGCGGACTCGACCGGATGTGCGTGCGCGCCGAGCCGGTCCCGGGCTGGCCGGCGGAACGTTTCCTGGAGCTCGCGCGCATTATCGAGGAGCGGATTCACCAGGCCTTGCAAGTGCGGCTGGAGGTGGAACTGGCTGCCCCGGGGACGCTGCCGCGCTATGAACTCAAGACCCGCCGCATCATTGACCAGAGGCCCAAGGAGGTGCGCCGAATCCTCGATCGGGTATAAGAAGACGGAGGCCTGCCGGAAAGGAAGGAATCAGAATGGATCGGGAACCTATGCTGGAGCGCATTGCGGGGGCGCGGGCGCTTCTGCGCGAAGTGATTGAAGCAACGGACCTGCCGCTGATCGAGCGCGCGCTGCTGCTCGCCGACATGAACCTGCACTGGGCGCAATGGAACCTGGGCGCGCCGGTGAGTCTGATGCCCGAGACGGAATATACTGCGGAGCGCGGAAGGAATCCGGAATAAGTTGCCCGGCGCCAGCGGCCCTCGGAGCGCGAGAGCTGGAACGGGTGGATCGCAGAAAAAGAAAAGGGCCGGCGAACCCGCCAGCCCCCCCTCGGTAAAGCCGAACTGAAGTTCGTCCCCCCGGGCGTTCCTCAACTCTGCCTTACCGAACTCACAAATTCCAAAATCAGCAGCGTCCCGGAAGCCGCTCGGCTCGGGGCCACCCCGGGAACGGCATCACGCTCCCAGGTCAAAACTCGAGGCGGAGACCAGGGCCAGATCAGGCTCGTAGGGCCGCGCCTTGCGCAGCCAGGTCGTGGCCCGCTGAGCCACCGTCGCCAGGTCAAAGGAGTTGTATTGGCAGGAGGTCAGCCAGCAGCGGCTCACCAACTCGCTTCCTTCAATGTTGAATTCCGGGCTCACCTGGAACGCCTGCACACATCCGCACGGAGCCACGATTTGCAGTTGCTTGCCGTTCAATCGAATCCACATCGCTTGGTTCCTCTCTTCCCTGTTTGCAATAGCACCCCGGTCGTGTTCGGAAGGCTCCGTCCCTTTCCCCGCCGTTAGGATGCCGGCCCGACCCGGACATGTTTCTCTTAGCTCCGAGCCGGTTCCGGAACTGCCTCCAATCCCGAACACTTTAAGCAGTACCATTCTGAAGGGCGCAGTAAAACTGTGAAAATTCCCGGTTTCCTCCAGAAACTTTCCCAGGTCTGCCCCTGGTATCGCCAGAGCCGACCCCGCGACGGGTTCGGGAAGGAAGCCGCTGCGGCGGAGCCGTTTCTGTGAGAAAATAAGAAGCCAGAGCAGCAGAAACGGTTTGTCCGGTATGATCCATCCGCCACCGGGAGCGCAGGCAACTGTGGACGAAGCCAACAAGGCATTGCAGCAAGAACACAATTTCGTCTCGACCATACTCGATACCGTAGACGCGCTGGTCGTGGTCCTCGATCCGAGAGGCCGGATCGTCTATTTCAATGGCGCCTGCGAGCGCGCGACGGAGTATACCTTTGCGGAAGTCCGGGGCCAGCCGTTCTGGGACTTGCTGCTGACGCCGGAGGAACGCGCGCCGGTTCGGGAGGTGTTTGAGGAACTCCGTCTGCGCGGGCTTCCGAACCAATTTGAGAACTTCTGGGTCGGCAAGAGCGGCGAGCGGAAGCGGATTGCCTGGTCGAACAACGTCGTCGCGGACGAGACCGGTTCGGTGAGATACGTCATCGGCACCGGCATTGACAACACAGAGCGGAAGCGGGCGGAAGATGCGCTGCGGGAAAGCGAGCGGAAATTCCGCTTGCTGGCCGACAGCGTCCCGGCCTTCTTTGCCTACGTCGGCGCGGACGAGCGCTACCGCTTTGTGAACAGCCGGTTCGAGGAGCGGTTTGGGCTCCCCCCGCAGCAGATCATCGGCAAATCCGTCCGGGAGCTTTTCGGCGAGGCCAACTACGAGAGGGTTCGAGGGCACATTCGCACGGTGCTTTCCGGGCAGCCGGTTTCCTATGAATGGCTCGCGCCGTTTTCGGAACGCGAACCGCCCTGGATGAGCGTCCGCTTCGAGCCCGAAGTAGACCCGCAGGGCAAGGTGGCGGGCTTTTTCGCCTTGGCCATGGACGTTACAGAAAACCGGCGGGTGGAAGAGGCGTTGCGG
>MEKR01000002.1:0-4191 GCA_001767035.1 Acidobacteria bacterium RIFCSPLOWO2_02_FULL_61_28 | reverse complement strand
AGTTTCGCGCTCTGACCGAATCCACCTCCGCCGCCGTGCTGATTTATCAGGAAGACCACATCCGGTACGCCAATCCCGCCGCCGAAGCCCTCACCGGCTTTACCCGCGAAGAGCTGGCGCACATGCGATTTTGGGATTTCACCCACCCGGATATGCGAGAAGTCGTGAGGGGGCGCGGACTGGCGCGGCAGCGGGGTGAACCCGTTCCCGCACGATACGAACAGAAGATCGTCACGCGGAACGGAGAAGTACACTGGCTCGACATTGCGGCAGCCCTGACCGTGTTTGAGGGAAAGCCGGCGGGCATCGCGACCGCCTTTGACATCACCGAGCGGAAGCGGATCGAGGAAGCCCTGCGCCACAGTGAATCGCGCACGCGGGCCTTGCTGAATGCGATCCCCGACCTGATGTTCCGCTACCGCCTCGACGGAACGTACCTGGATTTCCACGCCCACCACCCCGGCGAACTGGCCCTTCCCCCGGATGCCATCGTCGGGGCCAAGCTGGATCAATTGCCGCTCGCTCCCGCGATGATTGACGAGGTCATGGCCGCCTCGAAGCTGGCGGTGGAAACCGGACAGGTGCAGACGGTGGAGTATTCCCTGGACTTGCCGGCCGGACGCCAAACGTATGAAGCGCGCATCGTGGCCAGCGAGCCCGAGGAACTAGTCGCCATCGTCCGAAACATCACCCGGCGGAAACAGGCCGAGGAGGCAATCCGGAGCAGCCAGGAGAACTTGCGCGCCTTGACCGCCCAGTTGATCTCCGCCCGGGAAGAGGAGAGCAAGCGTCTGGCGCGCGAGCTGCACGATGTCTTTAGCCAGCGGCTGGCGGTCCTCGGAATGGAGACGGCGGCCGTGGAGCAGCGGTTTGCTTGCGCGGATCCGGCGTGCTGCAAAATCCTCCACGACATCGGGGAAGAAATCGGAAATCTCGCACGAGATGTCCATCATCTCTCCCGCGACCTGCATCCCTCGATTCTCGACGACCTGGGGCTGACGGCCGCGCTGCGAGCCGAATGCGGCGCTTTTTCGCGGCAGCACAAGATCCCGGTTCGATTCGAGCCGGTTCGTGTGCCGGAATCGCTTCCCAGCACCGTTTCGCTGGGTCTCTATCGGATCGCCCAGGAGAGCCTCCGCAACGTCGGCAAACATGCCGGCGCCACCGAGGTGCGCGTGACACTGGAGGGAACCGATGGCGCCGTCTGCCTGGCCGTCGAGGACAACGGCTCCGGTTTTGACTTCGACCGGATCAAAGGCCGGAGAGGTCTGGGCCTGGTCAGCATGGAAGAACGCGTCCGGCTGGTGGAGGGCAGCCTCCAAATCCGGTCGCAGCCGGGGACGGGAACCACCGTCGAGGCGCGGATTCCGATCGGCGGGAACGCCCCATGAAACGCCCCCGCCTCCTGTTGGGTGATGACCACGCCATTATCCTCGACGGCCTCCGCCGGATTCTCGAACCTCACTGCGACATCGTGGGCTCCGTGCAAGACGGCCGGGCGCTGGTAGCCGCCGCGCAGGAACTCCATCCGGACGTGGTGGTCGCGGATATTTCCATGCCGCTGCTGAACGGGATCGAGGCGGCCCGGCAGATTCTCAAGGCGCAACCGCGAGTCAAAATCGTCTTCCTCACCATGCACCCGGACGTGACCTACGCCACGGAAGCGTTTCGCGCCGGGGCCTCCGGCTACGTGCTCAAGAACTCCGCCGCCTCCGAGCTGGTAACCGCCATCCAGGAAGTCCTCAAAGGACGGACCTACCTGACCCCGCTGGTGGCCAAGGACGTGATTGCGAGCTTCCTGGAAGTGCCGGCCTCGCCGGAGAAGCTGCCGCCGGCGCTGACCCCCCGGCAGCGGGAGATCCTCCAGCTCGTGGCCGAAGGACGGGCTGCCAAGGATATTGCCGCGATCTTGAACATTTCGCCGCGCACCGTGGAGTTCCACAAGTACCGCATCATGGAAGTGCTCGGCCTGCGCACCACGGCCGAGCTGACCCAGTACGCCATCAAACACGGCATTGTCTCCGTCTGAGCCTCCCCCCGTAGCGTTTTCCCTGCGAACCGGTAGTTTTGCGAGTTGCCGCTGGCGCGCGCCTTTCGTTACGATGGGCTTGCATTATGAGAGACGAAACGCCTTCGAAGCACACTCCTCGGAACCGACCGGCTTCAGCGTTTTCTCCGATTGCGGTTGAGGAAATGGAACGGCCGACCATCTTGCTGGCCGACGACGAATCGGCGGTCCTGGACCGGGTGCGGCGGCTCCTCGAATCCCAGTTCCAGGTGGTGGAAACCGTCTCGGACGGCCAGGCGTTGTTGGCCGCCGCGGACCGCCTGAAGCCCGACGTCATCCTCGCCGATATTTCCATGCCGGTTTTGAACGGCTTCGAAGCAGCCCGCCGCCTCAAGGCCGCCGCCCCGAGCACCCGAATTATCTTTTTGACCGTGCACGAAGAACCCGCCGTTGTCACCGAAGCCCTGGGGATCGGCGTGAACGGCTACGTGGTCAAGCGCGCGGCGGCTCAAGACCTCGTCGCGGCGATTCGGGAAGTCCTGGAAGGCCGTTGTTTCGTCTCGCCTGCCCTTTCTCTGTAATCTCCCGCAGGGAACTCTGGATTGAGTCTCGTAGAAATTTCCCTCCAGACTCGTATTCTTCCGAGTTCCACCGGGGACGGCTTCGGGCTACTGTAAGTGCGCGATTAGCCGATAAGGTAATGGAGCAAGACCCCAGCGGAAGGAGGCTGGCCATGACCGGAAACACATACCGACGAATCCTTCTCGACAAGAAGGCCGAATTTCTCGAGGCGCTCGGGAACAACCGCCAAGAACTGGCGGAGTCCGATTACCGTTTGGGAGCGGATGCGGACAAGATCGCTCATGATGAGTTCGTCCTGCTGCGGGTCAACCAGTCCCTCTACAGCCAACTGCGTCTCGTCGAAGACGCCCTGGACCGCCTGGAACTCGGAGAGTACGGCTGCTGCCTGGCCTGCGGGACGGCCATCCCCCCGAAACGGCTGGAGGCGATTCCCTGGGCTCGGTTCTGCATTACGTGCCAGGAGCACATGTCCGGTTTCCCGTTTGCGGAAACGGCGCGGATCGGAGAGGAAGTTTCCCTATGATGGCTTACCCCCGCATCCTGTTGCTCACGACCGATGAAGGTGAAGCGGCTGAACTCAACGCGCTCCTGTCCGAGTATGTCACCTTGGGCTGGGCTCACGACCTGCGAGAGCTGGGGAGGCTGCTCGGGACCGGGCAGTACGACGCTCTGTTCTGCGACTGGCCCTTCTACTCCGAAGCCTGGAACGACGTTCTCCGCGTGGTCCAGGAACAGTATCCCGACCTCCCCGTGATTGTCCTGTCGCGGACCGCGGCGGAGCGGGAGTGGCTGCAAGTCATGGAAGCAGGCGCGTTTGACTTGCTGGTTCCTCCCTACCGGGGAAGCAATTTCCTGGCTGTCTTGGAGCAGGCCGCGGCGTCGCGGCAGGCGCGCTCCTGGCAGAACGAGGAAATCTCCGCAAGACAACGAACCGGCACGGCCTGAAGCCGCCCCTCCCCCGCGCGTTGGCGCCATTCCCGAAATCAGCCAACCCTCCCCGCCGCGGTCATTCCGCCCCTGGCCGCCCCTGGGCCGCCCCTGGCCCGCGCCACTTCCCCTGGAAAACGATATAATAGACACGCCCAGCGTTAAAGCGAGTCACTCGGAACGAAACCAGTGGGGGCAGGGCTGTCGTGCGCTGCATGCATTTAGACCGGAGCGGTTGGCAATGTCCCATGGAGGCGCGGGAGAGAAGCGAATTCTGCCCCGACCACACCCGTTTCCTGGATCCGGAGTGGCCCGAGCCGCGGAGCCGCTACCCGTTCCGGTACCGCTTGGCGGCGCTCGCCCTCTTGCTGCTCTTCCTGTTCGAGGCCTACCAGACCGTCCGCAGTTGGTTGGGAAGTTAAGCTGGCTGCTCAGTTTGAGGTAGCCACTTTGAACGGTGTATCTCGCCGGAGCTTTTGCCCTTCCTTGCGAAAGAGGAGTTAGAACAAGGCCAGGACGGCTTGCTTGGGGTTGTTGTGGAACGCCACAACCGCGTCGTATTGCGTGCGGAGAATCGTTTCAATCTCACTCGACGAACAATTCCCCCGGCGTAACCAGATCACCTTTGGGGGAAATTCGAGCAGGACGCTCATCTCCCCGAAATCTGCGTCTTT
>MEKR01000001.1 GCA_001767035.1 Acidobacteria bacterium RIFCSPLOWO2_02_FULL_61_28 | reverse complement strand
TATCCGCTGCGTAGACGCGCCCTTGGTCGCCCACATGATGCGCCAGTCGGAAGGCGAAATATCCCGATCCGGCGCCAATATCGGCTACGGTCTCTCCCTCCTTCAGGTTCAACGCCATCAGCACCTCGTGCGGTTTCTGATAGGCATCGCGCGCCGGGTTCTCCAGCATGGCGATGTACGCCTGCGGGTCCTGATGCAGGCGATGCACCTCCTCCATGCTGCGCGGAACTTGATCCTGAGCGGTCCCGGGAACGCTGCCCAGAAGCAGAGCAACCAGAATCAATAGCAAGCTCGGCGGCCCTGGCAAAGTGAGCCGGCTAACCGTGTTGCCGGCCTGAAAGATAGGCCACAGCCGAAGTCTTGAAGTCATGATGAGTCCTTTCGCTCTACGGAAAGTTAGCGCACGACGCCTTCCAGCGGGCTGGAGGCGGCGGCGTAGAGCTTCCTTGGGATGCGTCCGGCCAAATACGCGAGCCGCCCGGCCTCGACCGCCTGCCGCATCGCCTGGGCCATTGCCAGAGGGTCCTGGGCGGCCGCGATGGCTGTGTTCATCAACACGCCGTCCGCGCCGAGTTCCATCGCAAGAGTGGCGTCGGAAGCGGTCCCGACGCCCGCGTCCACAATCAGCGGGACCTGGGTAATTCGCTCGCGCAGGATGCGGATGTTCGAAACGTTCTGGATGCCCATGCCGGAACCGATCGGCGCTCCGAGCGGCATCACCGCCGCGGCCCCCGCGTCCATCAGCCGCAGGCACGTAACCAGATCGTCATTGGTATAAGGCAGGACCACAAACCCTTCGCGGACCAGGGTCTTGGTGGCTTCAAGCAACTGGAAATTGTCGGGGAACAACGTCTTCTCGTCGCCGATCACTTCGAGCTTGATCCAGTTCGAGAGGCCCACTTCCCGCGCCAGCCGCGCCGTGCGGACCGCTTCGTCGGCCGAGTAGCAGCCGGCGGTATTGGGCAGGATAAAGAACTTCTTCGTATCAATGTAGTCGAGCAGGGATTCTTTGCTGCGGTCGGTCACGTTGACCCGTCGCACCGCCACCGTCACCATGTCCGCGCCCGAGGCTTCCAGACACCGCGCCATCTCTTGGAACGAGCGGTACTTCCCTGTGCCGATAATCAGCCGGGAGCCGAACTCCCGATCCGCAATGCGCAGCTTTCCGTCCATCACTATGAACCTCCCTTGCAGCTACCTTCGAGACCCCTTCACTTCACGTGGTGCGCTTTGCGGTCTGCGCGGACGGCGAGGACCATGAGGAGTAGCGCAGCCAGCCCAATCCCTCCTAACAGAATGTAAAGACCGAGCATGGCGTCATTCCCTTTCTTTCAGAAGGTAAAAATAAGCCGCGAAATAAATGAGCGACCAAAGCGCAAAGCCAGCTATCCCCAAGCCTATGTGGAATGGCTGTCCCGAGATCAACTGCCCGAAGATCATTGCCGCCACGGCAATGTTCGCCACATCCATCAACTTCTCTGCGAGCAATTGTCGCCGCGCCTGCATAACTCCCCTCCCGTAGTATAACGCATCTCATGAGGCTAGGCTGGCGAGTCCTTCGGCATGAAAGCGGTGTGGAATTCTGTTGGCCTTCCTGGCCGATCCGTTTATCCTGTAAGGAGACCCGGTTTCTGGTGGGTTACCCGACTGGTGCAGGTGGCAGGCCACACGCCGTCCTGGCAGGAAGAAAAGGAAAGGAACAAGTAATGAGAAGCGGTCTTCGACCCCCAACCCGCGCTGTTTCCGTGGCGCTGAGCATTGCTTGCTATTGGGTTTGGCTCTGGGCGCTGCCCGGATTGCTGCCGGCCCAGAACGTCGAATTAAACGTCATCGAGCGGACCCTGAAAAACGGAATGCGGATTCTGATGGTCGAGCGGCACGACTCGCCCACAGTCGCTCTCTATTTGCGCTTCAAGGTCGGCGGCGTGGATGATCCGGCGGGCAAGACCGGAATCGCGCACGTGCTCGAGCACATGATGTTCAAGGGCACGCAGACCTACGGCACGTCGGCCTACAAGGCCGAGATCCCGCTGATGGAAAAGATTGACCGCCTCTACGCGGAACTGGACCGCGAGCTGCGGAAGCACGACTCGACTTCCGAGAAGCCGGACGAAGCCAAGATCAAGCGGCTCAAAGACGAACTCGCGGCGGTGCAGCAGGAGCAGAAGAAGCACATCGTCACCGACGAGCTGTGGCAGACCTACCAGCGGCTCGGCGGCGTGGGACTGAACGCCACCACGGGCGCGGACTCGACCCAGTACTTCGTGCAGTTGCCCTCCAACCAGTTGGAAGTCTGGATGTATCTGGAATCCGACCGCCTCGCCAACCCCATTTTCCGCGAGTTCTACTCCGAGCGCGACGTGGTGCACGAGGAGCGGCGCATGCGCACCGACACGAGTCCCGAAGGCTTGCTCTGGGAAAGCTTCCAGGCGACGGCCTTCCAAGCCCATCCCTACCGCAATCCGATCATCGGCTGGCCTTCCGACATTGACCACCTGCGCAGGGAGGAGGTTCTGCAATACTTCAAGACCTACTACGCGCCCAACAACCTCATTGCGGCGATCGTGGGGGATATTGACCCGAACCGGACCCTGGCGCTGATGGAAAAGTATTTTGGCCCCCTGCCCGCCCAAACCATTCCGCCCCGGAACATCACCGCGGAGCCGCCGCAGCGGGGGGAGCGCCGGATCGTCGTGGAGGCGGATGCGCAGCCGCGCCTCTACATCGGCTACCCGGTCCCGCCGATCGGCCACGAAGACGGTTATGCCCTCGATGTGCTCTCCCAGGTTTTGAGCGGAGTAAGCGCACGGTCGCGCACCGGGCGGCTTTACAAGTCGCTGGTGCTCGACAAGAAAATCGCGCTCAATGTGGACGCCGGAAGTTCTTCTTCGCTCTACCCCAACCTCTTCGTCTTTTCAGCCACCCCGGCGCAAGGCAAGACGATCCAGGACCTCGAGAAGGCCATCTACGAAGAGATTGACAAGATTCAGACCGCGCGGCCTACCGATGAGGAGCTGACCCGCGTCCGCAACGGTGTGGATGCTTCGCTGATCCGGGCCATGCGGTCCAACAACGGTCTCGCCCGGACCCTGTCTTCGGCCGAGCATCTGGCCGGGACGTGGCGGTTTATCCTGACCGAGCGCGAGAAGACCAAGGCCGTGACTGCCGATGACATCCAGCGGGTAACCAAGAAATATCTGACCGAGCAAAGCCGTACCGTGGGCGAGCTGCGCCAGAAGCCCGGGGCGGGCGGAGGCGAAGCCAGCGGGAATGCTCCTTCGGCGCAGCGGTGGGAGGAAGCACAGTGAGAAAACGGATGCCAGAGCAGATTAAGCAAACGAAACAGCGCGGATTCGCAGTCCTGTTGTTGATCTCCCTGTCGCTGACGGCAGTCGCGCAGGAGCAACGCGGAGGCGTGCCAATCAGCGACCGCCACTCGCCGGGTTGGGAGCGAGCGCTGCGCCTCAAAGGCGCGCCGCTTCCGCCGAAGTTCCCCAAACTGGGGGCCGAGATCGAGCGCGTGGTGCTGGAAAACGGGATGATCCTCTATCTCCAGGAAGACCACCGTCTGCCGCTGCTCGACGCCGTGGCCTTTGTTCGCACCGGAGCGTACTACGAATCGGCGGAAGAAATCGGCACGGCTGCGATGGTGGGCGAGGTCTTGCGCACCGGCGGCACCAAGAATTTCCCTCCCGAAACGCTCGAAGAGCGACTGGACTTCATCGCCGCCAACCTCGGCGTTTCCCTGCAAGCCGAGGAAGGCGTGCTCACACTCAATGTCCCGCAGAAGGACGCCGAGGAGGGTTTGCGCATCCTGGCCGACGTTTTGCGGAACCCGCAATTTGAGGAATCGCGGCTGGAACTCGCCAAGCGGCAAGCGATGTTCCGGCTCCGCAGCTCGAACGACACGCCCGCCCCGATGATTCGGCGTGAATTCAACCGCCTGCTCTTTACCGAAGCTCATCCCGCAGGGCGCACGCCGACCATCGAAAGGCTCGGTCAGATCCAGCGTGAGGACCTGGTCCGCTTCCACAGCAAATACTTTCACCCGAACCAGATCATGCTCGGGCTTACGGGAGATTTCAAAAAAGCGGAGATGCTGGAGAAGCTGCGGCAGTTGTTCGGCGACTGGCCCAAGGCGGAGGTGTCGTTGCCGCCCCTGCCCAAGGTCAATCCCCAGCCGAAGCCGGGAGTCTATTACATCCCCAAAGAGATCAACCAGTCGAGCCTCCGCCTCGGCCACTGGGGCGCCAACCGCGACAACCCGGACCGTTTCGCAATTAACCTGATGGATTCGATCCTGGGCGGCTCGGACTTCAGCGCGCGGCTCGTCAAGCGCGTCCGCAACGACGAAGGGCTGGCCTACGACGTCGGCACCGCTTTTCCGACCGACCAGCGCGACATCAGCTTTTTCCTGGTCGTGTCGCAGACCAAGACCGAATCCACCGTCCAGGCCCTGAACTCGATCCTCGATGAAATCCGCAAAATGGCCGCCACCCGCGTCTCGAAGGACGAGTTCGACACGGCCAAGGAAATGTTTCTCTATAGCTACGTCTTCCGCTTCGCCGAGCCGGGACGCGCTATGAGCGCGCTGATGCGCCTCGAGTACGAGGGTCTCCCGGCCGATTATCTCGAAAAGGAATTCGCGGGCTATCAGGCCGTCACGACCGAGGAAATCGAGCGCGTGGCGAAGAAGTATCTCCACACCGACCAGTTAACTATCTTCGTCGTTGGCGATTACCCCAAGTTCGCCGCCGACCTCGCCAAGCTCGGCCAGCCGCAGGAAATCAAGCCGCTCCAGTTCGATGGAGGGGAGCAGCGGCGTTCCCCAAGGGTACAGAATGGTCCTATTCGAGCAAACACTCAGCGTGACCGATGAAGATTTGGAAATTTTGCTCAGGGAAGATTACTGGGTTCCTTGGGCTGATTTTTTCCTAAATCCTCGCCGCTTGCGCGGGAGTGACTTCTTAATGCGATGGTCTCAAGGGGTTTGGAGTGAAGAACGCATCGTGCAAGCTGTAAACGAGACGAGCCTTTATTTCGCTCTGCCTTACGGGCCTAGCGGTACAGCCCCCGACGACGATCCCAAAGCCTTTGAGCTGTATTTCGAGCGCTTAGAAAAAGCTGGTCTAGCTGGGATTAAGCGGCCAGACTTATTGATTTTCCCAAAGCGGCACGAAGCACCTGCACAAGAAATTGTCCGTGCTTTGGGAGGCGTGCAGGAGCTGCCATTTACACCTGAGGATAGCGAATCAATCACGGAATTATTGTCGCACGCTATTTTGGCCGTGGAGTGCGAAAATAGTCTTTGGAAAGCAAAGAGCATGCCGTACTACGGCTCGAAGTTGGAACCGCAAAAGCGGCTGGGAGGCCAGCTAGGGCTGAAGAAATCGGCGGTTTTGCCAACCGTGATTCTTAAGGAGGAGGATCGCAGTCCTTTACATGAGTGGCAGCGGCAGAGGAAGATGCCCATTCACATCTGGCATGTATTTTACGACCTAGCTTTTGGGTTAGCATTGGATACGGCAGAGAGGTTGATCCGTTCGGGAGAGATTCAACCGACAGAACAGGTTTTTCAGGCCCCAGGGGGAGCGACCACAAGGAAAATTATCTACAAATTCTATTATCAGCATGCGTATCCTCTCGGTGATGCAATGTCGGAACCAACACTGGTTGCTGATTGCATCCAGGATAAGAACGGCCACATCCTTCCTTACGTTAAGTTTCACGGGGGGAGACTGATACTTCACCGGGAAGCGTTGGATGTTTTGGGTTCGTTCGATGCTGCAAAACAGGGTTAAGGAATAAATGAGTTTACAAAAAATTCCCTCTGCTGGTCCTGAACGGGAAGCCCTTCGAGAGAAGGGACAATTCTGGACACCGGTTTGGATAGCCGAAGCGATGGTGAATTACGTCCTTCAAGATGGATGCCGGGAAATATTTGACCCAGCCGTGGGAGCCGGTGCTTTTTTCCTTGCTACTACGAAAATCGCTGGTGGGAATGGAAAAAGGATAAGGCTTTCTGGCACAGAAATTGATGCTCGTGCCCTAGAAGAGGCGAAAAAGAATGGCCTGACATCGCGGGATCTTTCTCGGGTTCAGATAACTGACTTCGTCCTTTCACCCCCCGAAGGTCGCCATCGCGCCATTGTTGCCAATCCGCCCTACATCAGGCACCACCGTCTTTCGGCCGCTTATAAGGCAAAGATTAGGGAATTTGGTGCCCTATCAATAGGAAAACCACTGGACGGACGCGCCGGTATACATATTTATTTTCTTCTACGTGCTCTCCAAAGGCTTGATCTCGGCGGCCGACTCGCTTTCATCATGCCAGCCGACACTTGTGAGGGTGTATTTGCCAGGTCCCTATGGGACTGGATTGGACGAAACTATTGCTTACAGGCAGTCGTTACCTTTGCTCCCGAAGCATCTCCCTTTCCAGGCGTGGATACAAATCCCATCATTTTCATGATTAGAAATGTCAAGCCCACACAAAGCTTCTGGTGGGCACGGTGCAATAGAGGTGAGACGGATGCCCTCAAAGAATGGGTGAGTTCGGGCTTTAAGAGAGAACTAGATGATTTGCTCCAGATTTTTCGACGGAATCTGGCCGAGGGTTTAATAACCGGCTTGTCAAGGAAGCCCATGCCGCAGAAGGCCACCACCCTTGTTTTGGGGAATTTCGCAAGTGTAATGCGCGGTATCGCCACGGGAGCCAATGAGTTTTTCTTTCTAACTGCGCGCCAGGTGGCCGGTCTTGGTATAACAAAAGAATTTCTCGTCCCAGCTATTGGAAGAACTCGCGATGTCAGCGGTGAGGAAATCAGCGTTTCAACACTTAACGCGCTTGAGGCGAAAGGGAGACCTACATTCCTTTTTGCTCCTGACACTCGGAAGATGGTCGATTTTCCTCCAACCGTTCGGAAGTACTTAAAATCAGGCGAAGCCCTAGGATTACCCCAGAGGCCACTAATAGGGACTCGCCAGCCATGGTACAAGATGGAAAGTCGCCCTGTGCCGCCCTTCTTGTTTGCGTATCTTGGTCGGCGAAATGCTAGATTCATACGCAATCTCGCCGGCGTGGTTCCATTGACAGGATTTCTCTGCGTGTACCCATTGAAAAACGATCCGAATTTCGTGGAAGGCTTATGGGAGATCCTACGACACCCCAGCACGGTCGCGAACCTTTCCCTGGTGGGCAAGTCTTACGGCTCTGGAGCTATTAAAGTGGAACCTCGCGCACTGGAGAGATTACCGCTTCCCCCCGAGGTTCTATCACGCATTGGATTGGAACCACGACTCGAATCAGCACAATTTGTACTACCGCTTGCCATGGCTGCCGGTTGATCTCGAGCAAGGGTCCGAAAATCACGACCGAGGGATCTGGTCAATCTTTGCCGCCAGGATGAAGTCGCTTTCGGTCAGCCCGTCTATCTTGTGCGTCCAGATTTTGATCTCAGCCTTGCCCCACGCGAGATAAATGTCAGGATGGTGCCCTTGCTCTTCCGCGACCGCTCCGACTTTGTTGACGAAATCGAGAGCCTTCTGAAAATCGGGGAAAGCGAAGGTCTTTGTGATGTGATGTTCCTCGACCACGTTCCAGTGGTCCACCTGATTTAGCAAGGCCCCCAGTTCCGTGCCTTGGAGCGGCGGCACCCCGCCCCGGCACGGTACGCAGGTTTTGCTCGCTAGCTCCGACGCCATAATCCCACCTCCGCGAATTTCTGGATCGCGCTACAATTCTAGCACGCGCCTAATCAGGCTGCGCCCGTTGGGCGGAGGCCACTCAGGTCGGCGTAGTGGTCGGCTCCGGGATGGCCTCCTCCGTGCGGCTGATGTATGTGGCGGCAACCAGGTCCCCGGTCACGTTAAGCACCGTGCGGCACATGTCGAGGATGCGGTCAATCCCGATAATGATGGCGATTCCTTCCATCGGCACGTTCACCTGCTGCAAGATCAGCATGATGAACGGGATCGAGCCGGAGGGCACGCCGGCGGTCCCCACGCCGGCAAGGACCGCCATGACCACCAAGAACACTTGTTGATCGAGCGAGAGGTTCACGCCGAAGACCTGCGCCAGGAATAACACCGTCACGCCTTCGTAGAGCGCCGTGCCGTTCTGGTTCGCCGTCGCCCCGATGGTCAGGACAAAGTTCGAGATGCGCGGCGGCAATCGGAGATTTTCGCGTGCCACTTTGAGCGCGGTTGGGAGCGTGGCGTTCGAGCTTGAGGTCGAGAACGCCGTCAGCATGACGGATTCGATTTGCCGAAAGAAATCGAGCGGACGCGTCCGGGCCAGAAAGCGCAGGATCACGGAATAAACGACGAATTGCTGGAAGGCAAGCCCAGCCACCACTGTTACGACAAACCACAGCAGGCTCTCGAGAAGCGCGAACCCGAAGCGCGCCGTCATGGTGAAAAGCAACGCGAAGACGCCATAGGGCGCGAGGCGCATCACCAGGTCAATGATCTTGGCAACGGCTTCATAGACGCCTTCCAGCACGGAGGTCACCGGCGCGGCCTTCTCTGGCGGGAGGAGCATCAAGCCGAGACCGAAGATCAGCGCAAAGACCATGATCCCGAGCATGTCGGGCGGGTTGCGGGTCATGGCGGCGAGCGGGTTGTCCGGGACCAGGTTCTCAATCGCGCTCCCGAAGCGCGGAGGACTTCCCAACTGCTCCGCCGCCCCGCGGTAGCGTTCTACGAGCTGGCTGCGCGTTTCCGGCGCGATGCGCTTGCCCGGCTGGATCGTATTCGCAAGCGTAAGGCCAATCACGACGGAGAGTCCGGACACGATCAAGGTGTAGAGCAGCGTCTTGATCCCGACGCGCCCCAGCCGGCGGATGTCGGCCATCCCGGCGACAGCCAGCGCCAAGGTCGAGAAGACCAGCGGAATGACGATCATCAGCAGGAGCCGCAAAAAAATGCGTCCGGCGGGCTCGGTCACGCGGCTGACGATCCAATCAAGAGCCTGCCGGTCTTCTCCCGCAAAAGCGCTTGCCAGACCCCCCAGGAGCGCACCCAGGACCAGGCCCGCAAGAATGCGCGCGGGCAGAGAGGTTTTCTGTCGAGGCCCGGCCGGTGTTGGAGAGGGAATGCGTTGGTCCGCCATAGGAAGCAGCAGGATCATACCATAGGCCCGTCCCCGGCGGCCTCCCCGCATTCCTGGGGGACACGCTCACGGACTGCCCCTCGGCCCGGTTCTTTGGTATGATTTGAGCAGCGATTTGCGGGAGTCCCGGAAGTGATGCCGGAAGTGATGAATGAAGCGATGAATCAACGGCCATTCACGGACCAACAACGGGAGCTGCTCTTAGAGCTGCTGCGCGCCAGGGCCGTGCTGATCGGCGACGTCGTCCGCGAGCGCTTTGGGCTGCATTCGCCGATCTATTTCGACCTGCGCGAGGCGCTCTACAGCCGGCCGGAACTGCTCTGGAAGGTGGCGCGGGAGTTTGTGGAGAAAATCTGTGAATTGACCCGCGCGCATCCCGTCCCGCAGTGTGTGGTGGGAATTCCGGACACGGCAACGCCGCTTGCGCTCGCCGCGGCGCTCTATGCTTGGCAGAACCAGACGCACCCGGAGATTTGTTATGCGCTTCTACGCAAAGAGGGAAAGACCTATCCGGGTCTGCCGACCCGCTACTGGATCGGTGCAAAAGAGCCTGACCGCTGCGAGTACAACCTGATTGACGACGTGCTCGCCTCCGGCCTCACCAAACGCACCGCGGCTGCCCGCATGCAGAAGGAAAACGTCCCGGTCCGGCGCATCATTGTTCTCTTCGACCGCCAGCAGGGGGACGGCCTGGGCAGCGAGGGATTCGATGTCCACGGCATCTTTCCGGTGCCGGAAGTTCTCGACTATTATCTGGAACAGAAACTGATCAACGCAGCCGACCACGAACGCATCCGCCACTTCTTGCTCACCCGCCGGTATGACACGGCAGCAGTACAGAAGTAGTTTTATCCGAGCCGCGCGCGTAAGCAAGCGGTCCCAAAACGTTTGCGAGCCCACATCGCTTTCGTGACCGCTCCCTCACGGTCGCGGCTCGGATTTACAGCCCGTATTTCTTGGCGTAGTGGCGGAAGGAGCGGTAGCTCATTTTGAGCAGGTCGGCGGCGCGGGTACGGACGCCGTCTGAGCGAGCCAGGGCGGCTTCGAGGAGTCGCCGTTCGATCTCTTGCATGTGCTTCTCGAGATCGAGACCCTCCTCGGGCAACTGCGCCAAAGCCCCCTGATCTGCGGGCGACGGCAGGCCCCGCACGACCCTTTCCGGGAGGGCGTCAGGCGTAATCTCTTCGCCTTTTTCCAGCGCCACGGCTCTCTCGATGGCGTTTTCGAGTTCACGGACGTTGCCGGGCCAGGGATAGTTTTCCAGCAGCCGGATAGATTCGCTCGTGATCCCGCGGATCGTCTTCCCCATCTGGCGGTTAAATTTCCCCAGAAAATGGAAAGCCAGCAAGGAAATGTCGCTGGTCCGTTTCCGCAGCGGGGGCATTTCGATCGGGATGACGCTCACGCGATAGTAGAGGTCCTCGCGGAACAGTTTTTCGCGGACCATCTGCTGGAGGTCGCGGTTGGATGCGGCGATGACGCGGACGTCCACTTCGATCTCTTCGTTTCCTCCGACGGGGCGAATCTTGCGCTCCTGCAAGGCCCGCAGCAGCTTCACCTGCATGGGCTGGCTCGTCTCGCCGATTTCGTCCAGAAAGAGCGTTCCCCCGGAAGCGAATTCAAAGAGACCCTTCTTGTTGGAAGCGGCGCCGGTAAATGCCCCCTTCATATAACCGAACAGCTCGCTTTCGAGAAGCGTTTCCTGGAAGGCGCTGCAATTGATGGATACGAACGGGAGGTCTTTGCGCCGGCTGCAGGCGTGAATCGCTCGCGCCACCAGTTCTTTTCCCGTGCCACTCTCTCCCAGGATCAGGACCGTGCTCTGGGTGGGCGCCACGCTTCGGATCAATTCATAGACGGCCTCCATCAGCGAGCTCTCGCCGACGATATTGTCGAGCCCGCGCTCCCTCTCCAGCTCCCGCTTGAGCGTGATGTTCTCGGCTTTGATCCGGTAGGTTTCGAGCGCCCGGCCGAGGTAAAATTCCAGATTCTTGATGATCTCGGGCGTTTTCTCGATATACGCAAAGGCGCCCATCTGCGTGGCCTGATCCGCATTCCCGGAGCCTTGACCGGTCATAAGGATGACCTGGGTGTCGGGATAGGAATCGCGCACCTTCCGCAGCAGCTCCAGGCCGCTCACCTGGGGCATGCGGATGTCGGTGATCACGACATCGAACATCCGGCTCTCGAGTTTGCGGCGGGCCTCCGCGACGCTCGCCGCAGTTTCCACGCGATGTCCGCTCTTGCGAAAGGCGATGTCGAGCATTTCGCAGATGGAAGGCTCGTCGTCCACGATCAGCAAGTTGGCCATAGTTATTTGCGTACCAGTTGGTCGCGGCGGGCGTCGGAGGAAGAAGCGGGCCAACCGGGCGTCGGGGCTGACTGGGGCAACTCGATGCGAAAAACGCAGCCCGATTCGGCGGGCTCGGTGCGAATGGTCCCTTTGTGGGCCTGAATGATCTGATAGACAATGGCCAGACCGAGGCCCGTGCCGCGGTCGAAGTCCGATTGGAAGGGTTCAAAGACTTTTTCCGCCTGCTGGGGACTCAGCCCGATCCCGGTGTCGCGGAACAGGACCTCCACACGGCCGGCCTCAACCTGTACGGTGACCGCCAGCGTTCCCCCGGTCGGCATGGCTTTCAAGGCGTTATCCCCCAGGTTCCAGAATACCTGGCGGATGCGATCCGGGTCCACGGAGGCTAAAACGGGTCCGAGGGGGAAATGTTTCTCAATGTGGTATCGGCTGTCAAACGACGGATGGTTCTGAAGCAGAGTCAGGGTCTCTTCGAGAAGCTCCGTCACATTGGCAACTTCAAACT